>NZ_JAHLOD010000004.1 GCF_018917145.1 Clostridium bornimense | reverse complement strand
GAATATGTTGAAGCTGAAATAAAAAATGCACTTCCAAGAAGTCCATTAGGTAAAGCGTTAGATTATGCTAAAAAACATTTACCTGGACTGAAAAATGTATTATTAGATGGATCACTAGAAATTGATAATAATGCTGCTGAAAGAGCTATCAAACCTTTTGTTATTGGAAGAAAGAACTTCTTATTTGCTAATACTGCTAAAGGTGCAACAGCTAGTGCTAAGTTATACAGTATTATAGAAACAGCTAAAGCTAATAAAGTTGTTGTAGAAAAATATTTGGTCTATCTTTTCGATAATTTACTAAATATTGATTCTGATAATAGCGAAGCTTTAGAAAATCTAATGCCTTGGGCAAATAATCTTCCTGACAATCTAAAAGTCAAAATCAAGAAATAAATAAATCCCGATAGGGCTTTAAATCGCCCTACCGGGATATTTTAATATATTTTTTTAATTGATAAAAGGTACCAAAACTTTGACGCTTACATACATTTATTAACTGGTTCATATATAAAAACCTCCTCGTTAATGACTATACAGATTAGATGTTAATAAATGCTTAATTCACTGAAAAAAATAAATAAATTTTGATTAGTAGAATATTGTCAAATAAAGGATTAATGTTAATTTTATTACCAATAGTAATGTTGGATATATTATAATTATGGTTGAGACAAAGATTTGTGAATGGGTAAATATTATTATTGTGAAAATATAGAAAAATTGGTAGATGAAAAGTTGTTAATGCCATATTATATTGCTAACGAGTTAAGAATTAAGGAAGAACGTTTTAATGATTTAATTAATAAACGTTGCCAAACTACTGTGGAAGAATGTGTAATCATAAGTAAGCATTTCAATGTAAAATTGATTATTTATTAGGTTTACGATCAAAGCAACAAACGATAGCAGGAACTCAAGATAAGGTTATGACAGGTACTTTTTGGAATCGCTAAGAATGCAAAATACTATTAAAGCAAAAGATGATTGGTATCGTCAGCAGCAGGAAAGGAAAGAAAAACGAAGAAAAAGAACAAGCAAATTTTAAATCTGAATAAATAAATTTTATAGACACAGGAAATAGTGTAAAAACGTAAGCGTCAAAGTTTTGGTACCTTTAACAGTTTTGAAAAATATACTAAAATATCCCGTAGGGTAAATCAAAGTGATAAACCCTATCGGGATATTTTTATTCCTTTATTTTTGTCTTCAAGTTATTAGAAAGAGTATTTGACCAAGGCATTAATCTTTTTAAGTTTTCGCTATCAGTGATATCAAGATCTACTAAGTTCTCGAAAAGATAAACTAAATATCGTTCTATTACTAACTTATTAGCTTTAGCTGTTTCTATAATGCTATAAAGCTTAGCGCTAGCTGTTGCACCTTTAGCAGTATTAGCAAATAAGAAATTCTTACGTCCAATAACAAAAGGTTTAATAGCTCTTTCAGCAGCATTATTATCTACTTCAAGTGATCCATCTAACAACACATTTTTTAGCCCAGGTAAATGTTTTTTAGCATAATCTAATGCTTTACCTAAAGGACTTCCCCTAACAGTGCATCTTTTATTTCAGTTTCAACATATTCAATAAAGTTATCTATAATAGGAGCTAACTTTTCCTTTCTTATGTTAAATCTAATATCATAAAAATCTTCATTAGAAGCATAAGCTTCTCTCAGTTCTTTTTCAAGTTTATAAATTTGCTCACAATAATTAAACCCTATTACACCACGAGATTTTTTTAGGGCTTCTTCATCAAGATTTTCTATTATTTCATAGAATTTTCTTCGTATATGAGCTAAGCAATATATCCTAGTAGCTTCGCTTACGGAATTATATCCTGAATATCCATCTGTCTGTAGATATCCACTATATTCTCCAAGAAAAGCCTTAGGACATGAACTAGACCGCGTATTTTGATAATCATAAAGAATTATCGGCTTTGCATTAGTTTCGCTCATATATAACCACATATATTTTTTAGACTTGGAGTTCTTACCATTATCATTGATTACTTTCAATGTAGTCTCATCAGCATGAATATAATTTCTACGTAGAAGTTCCTTTTTCATGTGATTATAAATCGGATCTAATACATTAGCTGCTGACATAGTCCAATTACATAAAGTCTGACGACTAAGGGTGGCACCCATCATATCAAAATAAGACTGTTGTCTATATAATGGCATAGCGTGATGATATTTAAGAATAATAGTATGAGCGATTAACTCCTTAGAAGCCATACAGTTATAAAAAACAGATTTAGGCATTTCAGCTGAAATAATTTTACTATCCATATTTTCTTTTTCACATGATTTACAAGCGTAGCTGTACACTACGTGTTCTTCCACTATTAATTTAGCAGGAATAAACTTAAGTACTTCCTTTTTAGATTTAACCCCGATCTCTATTAATTCATTTCCGCATTCACTACAGATTAAATCTTTACCTTCTAATTTATGTTCTATAACTACTCTTTCTAAATTAGCAAGGTTATCTTTTTTACCAGTATTATTACTTTTCTTTGCTCTTTTATATGTAATTTCTTCAACCGTAGGTTCTTCTACTTTTGAATCACTATGTTTTTCTGCTTCATTAAAAAAGCATAATTGATTAGCATCTACCTGCTCACTAGATGCTCCAAATATTTTCTTATTTTTATTTGAAATAATCCCTTTTAAAAATTCTAATTCATTTTTAAGATTTTCTATCTCTTTATTTTTAGAATCTATTTCTTTTTCCATTTCTTCAACTTTTTCAATTAATACTTGGCTTTTTTCATCAAGTTCATTACTAATAATTTCGTGATTCATAAGTACTATTTTTTCAAGGGTATTTAAAAGATAATGATTGTTTAAATGACTTGATTTTATATTTGTATCATATACAGCAGCTTTAACCTTAGTCACATTTTAAGATGCATTTATTTTAGTTTCAATTATAAGTTATTTTTTTATATAGCAAATACGCTCTAATAAAATATACTAAATATAGAGTAATAATTGTGAGAACTATATGTATCCAATTAAATTTGAAAATCTATATTACGAAAAAATATGGGGTGGCAGAGATCTACAATCTTTTAGATTCAACTTACCAGAGGGGAATATTGGAGAAAGTTGGGATGTTGCTTGTCATGAAAATGGTACAAGCATTGTAGCCAATGGAAGATTTAAAGGAATTAGTTTTGATAAACTAATTGCAAGTAATGGTGAAGAAATCTTAGGTGAAAAATATGCATCTAAAAAGTTTCCACTACTAGTTAAACTTATAAATTCTAATGAAAATCTTTCAGTGCAAGTCCATCCTAATGATGAATATGCAAAGATAAAAGAGAATTCCTTTGGTAAAACAGAAGCTTGGTATGTAGTAGAAGCACAAGAAGGTGCAGAGCTTATTGTTGGTACAAATGGCTGTACTAAAGAAGAATTTGAAGCAGCGATAAAAAACAACACTGTAGAGCATTGTTTAAATAGAATTAAAGTAAAAAAAGGCGATGCATTTTTAATAAACAGTGGTCTTGTACATGCTATAGGTGCAGGACTTATAATAGCTGAAATTCAACAAAATAGTGATATTACCTATAGAGTATATGATTATGGAAGACCAAGAGAAATACATGTAGAAAAATCTTTAGAAGTTATAGATTTTTCATTAAGTCCTAAAAAGTTAATTGAACATTATAAAGAAGAATCAGGATATAAATTTACAACTCTATGCAAAAATCAATATTTTTCTATTGATAAATGCGCAATAGATAGTAGTTACACTAATAGTACTAATGGTGATAACTTTGTTATCTTAACTATAGTAGATGGTAGTGGTACAGTTATGGGAAATGGTTATACAGAGACTATTGAAAAAGGCGATAGTATACTACTACCAGCATCATTAGGAACCTACACAGTTGAAGGAAAACTAGAAGTGTTAATAACTAATCCACTTTGAGATCTTTTGGGTTAGAAAATATGAAAAAGAAAAAGCCAGAAACTTCTCTTTGAGTTTCTGGCTTTGATTAAGTAATTAAGATAGATGAGTGATTAAAATAGATAAGTATTAAATTTCATCTGCTGAGTTAATAGATATCTTAGCATCTTTAAATAGACCAAAGAATTTAGCTACTTTAATAATACAGAATATAAAGATAGCTATAAGAGAAAATAACGAACCTACTATAGGAGGCACATCTAATTCCTTATTTATAATACTTTTATCCTCTACAGTGTTAGTATCTGCATTATTCACCTTTTTAAAACCTTTAACTGTTAATTTCATATAAATCAATCCTCTCTTTTTCAATATAATAAATATTTTAAACTAAAGTGCAATATCAGTAGTTGTAGTTTCAGTTAAGCTAGCACTATCAATAGCAATTATATCTCCACCCTTAAAAGTGAAAACAGCTTTTTCTTTTACTAGCTCCATAAATTCTTTTATCTTTGTGTCATCCACAGTATCTTTTACTTTTGGTACATTTATAGATACCTTTGTTCCAGTTTCAGTGACAAATTTCATAACTAAAGTTTTCATTTATTATTCCCCCTTATTATTTAATTAATAAACTTTCATCTACAATGGTAGTGTTGGATAAAGATCCTTCCCTAAGCTCAGCATAGCTATCTATGATAGTAGCTACATCATCTAAGTTAGCGTCTAACTTAAGATTAGGTAAGGTCACTTTACTTGTTACCTCCTTACCATTTTCATCATTTGTTACAAAAGATAATTGAACAGTTTTGTTCATTGCAATTGTTGATGCCATTTTACATCACTCCTTTCACTTCTTAAATATGAGGATGTGATGAAAAGTTGACATATGAATTTTATGAAAATTAAAAAAAGCCAGAAACAATTTGTTTTCTGACTTAAATATATAAATAGTAATAATCTTGTACCCATTTGTATACTAATATATAATAATGGTAAAGATTATACTAATGATAAAATTAAAGTTGGAGGAAACCTTTAGTGGATGAAATAAAAAATGATCAGCTTTCAATGAAGCCCAAAAATGATTATGTATTTAAAAGAATTTTTGGAAATCCTAAAAATTCAGATTTGCTAATATCACTTTTAGAATCAATATTGAATGAAAAAATTTCTTCAGTAGAGATATTAAATAGTGAAATAACTAAGGAAAATATTGAATCAAAGAAAAGTATATTAGATATAAGAGCTAATATAGATAAAGGTGTACAGGTCGATATAGAAATACAACTTTCAAGAACAATATATATGCCAGCCAGAAGTTTGTATTATTGGTCAAAGATGTATGGAGAACAATTGCTTATAGGACAAAAATATAAAGGATTAAAGAAAACAATATGTATAAATATTGTAGATTTTGAGGCTACGAAAAGTAAGACATATCATAGTGTTTATAACTTGATGGAAAAAAATCAAGGATATATGTTAACAGATATAATGGAAATACACTTTGTAGAGATGACAAAGCTAAAAAAAGTTTATGAAGGCGATAAGTTATCACAATGGATAAGATTTATAAAAGGAGAATCAAGAAAGGAGATTGAGGAGATGGCTATAGCAAATAAAGATATTGATAAAGCCTTGGAGATATTAACAGCTATGAGTATGGATAAAAATGAAAGAGCAGCATATTTATCAAGAGAAATGGCCCTTCATGATCAAGCAACTTTTATTGAAGAGGGAAGAGAAGAAGGTAGAGAAGAAGGTAGAGAAGAAGGTATAAAAGAAGGTAGAAGAGAAGAAAAAATAGAAATAGCAAAGAAATTGTTAGATATACTAGATGACGAAACAATTGCATTAAAAACTGGATTAGATATTAATGAAGTAGCAAGAATGAGAAAATAAAGTACCTCTACGTAGTCACTATAAAAAACTGAGGCACAATGTTTATTTATTGTGTATCAGTTCTTTTCTATATTCTATAAAGCAATTATTTTTGTGTGGTGATAATTAAATAACCTTCGATGGACAAGTAATGGTAGGGTATTATATTTGGTTAAGTTTGATATATAAATCTGTTCTACTTAAGTGGTGGTGACAAGCAGTGGCTTAATTTCACCACTACTTAACTGCAACAGGTTACTAATATGGAATTTATATATCCTCACTAATCTTGTATCAATTTACATACTAATATATAATGAAGGTAATGATCGTGTTATGGAACATAAATTAAGAATTATATTTAATTAGGAGTAAATAATATGTTTAAAGAAAAAAATGTAACAATAACTTTGTTAGAACATTTAAGTAACTTAACTAAAACAGATTTAAATGAATTGACTTATACATATCCTATAAAAGGAAAATCAAAAATGAAAAAGCAAGAATTAGTAGAAGCTTTAAATAGTGAGATGAAAAAAGAAGATACTATAAGAGATCTTGTAATAATTATAGAAGAGTTAAAAATGGATATGTTAGAAAAACATGAAGATGAAGATTCTATTAAGATTAGCAGATGCTTAATGTTGCGTTCACTAGGCTATGTTGCAACAGAGTTTAAATCTGAATTAATAGATTATAGAATTGCATCAGATGTAACAAAATTAATAGATAACTTTGATGTAAATAGTATAAGTTATGAAATTGAAAGGTATCACCTTATAAGAAAAGTAATGTTTGCATGTATTAATTTATATGGTATTTATGAAATAAGCTTTTTAATAGATTTATTTAATGACTTATTTAATGATGTAGAACCGTTAGATTATGATGAATTAAATAGATATGTAGATTTACATGAGAAGAGTAGAGCGGGAATTGTTAAACATGGAATTTATTTGGCTAGTGATTCCTTATTTATTGGTGCGGGGGATTTTGAAAATATGCTTCATGCAAGAGAAGGAAAAGAATATTATATTCCTACTAAAGATGAGTTAATGAAGTATTATACTGAAGAATATGTTGAAGAAAATAAGCAATATAAGGAATTAAAAAAGTTTATTTATAGAATGGTTAAAGATAAAGAGTTAGCTGAAGATACTTTTGAAGAAATTACTTTTATAGCTAGATGGCATGAGGGTAAAATGGAGAGTGTTCTTATAGAACTTGAACTGAGAGGAATAAGATTTGAAAATATGAAACAAATTCAAGGATTTGTAGATGTATATATGAACTTTTATAACAACACCAGAATTTGGCAAAATAAAGGTTTTACGCCTTATGAATTGCGTAAATCAGAAAAATTGGAGCCGTTTAACCCTAAAGTGATAGTAGGAAGAAATGAACCATGTCCTTGTGGAAGTGGTAAGAAGTATAAAAAGTGTTGTTTAGGAAAAGAACAATAAAATATTAAATTAAAGAAGGTATCGTATTAACATATGAAAGTTTGTTATCGATGCCTTTTTTATTATTACATCATATAAAACTTCTTGTATTTATTTTGCAAATATTTTACTAAGGCTATATCAAAACTAATATATAATTTTTTTATGGTTTTTATATGTGTGAATTTTTATAGACAAGCAATAAGTGTGGTATTATATGTTAGTGATTTTTATATATAAATCTGTTCTAATTAAGTATTGGTGACAAGTTGTATCAGTTATAATACTAATATATAATGATAATAGCATCACGGATAATTAATTAGGAGAAGGTAAAATGAGAAAAGAAAGAACTTTGCAACAACAATTAAGCACTTTAACAAGAAAAGAATTAGACAAGTTAACAAAGATGTATCCAATAAAGGGAAAATCAAAATTAAAGAAGCTAGAATTAGCTGAAGTATTAACATTAGAAATGAAAAAGGATCAATATATAAGAGAACTTATTGTTATTATAGAAGAATTAAAACTTGCCATGAAGGAACAAGGATTCAGTGATGAGTATATCAAGGCTAGAATTCTTTCAGCAATGTGGGGACTTGGATATGCATTTTTTGATTTAAAAGATATTGATAGTGTTTATGAAGTTGCTAGTGATATAAAAGAATTAATAAATAATTTTGATATTAACAATATAAGTAATGAAGTTAAAAGATATCATTTGGTGAAGAATGCGCTAACAGCAGCAAATAATTTATATGGTGTTTATGAAGTTAGTTTCTTTATAGAATTGTTTAATGAGTTATTTAATGATGTTAAGCCATTAGATTATGATGAATTAACGCAATATGTAATGTTATGTGCAAGAGCTAATTCAGATATTATTGAATGTAGTGGTTATATAACTAGTAATTCTATATTTCTTATTGACGGATTTGTTCAAGAGTTACTTGATGTAATAGAGATAAAAAATTATTATATTCCTACTAAGGATGAATTAATGAAGTATTATGATGAAGACTATGTTGAAAAAACTAAGGAATTTATAAAAGCGGTAGATCTTATAGATAGAAAGATAAAGAATAGACAGAAAGCTGAAGAAATAGTTGAGTCTAATGTTAGATCTGCTAGACAAAGAGAAATAATTGTACAAGATATTAGCATTGAATTTAGAATAAATAAAATAGAATTTAAAGATAAGAAAGAGGAAAAAGAGTTTCAAGAGGCATATGTAGATTTGTATAATAACATTAGGATTTGGCAAGAAAGAGGATTTACACTTAATGAAATAGGCAAACCATTAAGTATAATGCCAGTAAAAAAAGTGGTATCAGTGGGGAGAAATGAACCATGTCCTTGTGGTAGTGGAAAGAAATATAAAAAATGTTGTTTAGGAAAATAGCTTTAAAATATTTTTAGGGAATATGGGGGAAAACAATATGAAAAAAATAGTTTTATGGATTTTAGGGGTATTATTATCGCTTACAGTTGTAGCAGTAGGTGGAACATTTTTTTATGTTAAACATATGATAGGAAAAGTCGATCATGTAAAGATTAAGAAAGATGATTTAGGTATTAATGAGGAGATAGAAGAAAAATATGGTGATATAAGAAATATTGCTTTATATGGTATTGATGCGGAGGAAGGAAAAGCCGGGAGATCTGATTCTATAATGATATTAACAGTAGATACAAAAAATAATAAATTAAAATTAACTTCTATAATGAGAGATTCATATGTTAATATAGCAGATCATGGTTATGATAAAATTAACCATGCATATGCTTTTGGTGGACCTGAACTTGCTATGAGAACATTAAATGAAAACTTTGATTTGAATGTAAAAGAATTTATGGCAGTAAACTTTACGTCTATGCCTGAGATTATTGATAAATTAGGTGGTGTAAATATTGATATAACTGATGAGGAGATTCAATACATACCGGGAATAACTTCTGCTGGTACTCAAAAGTTAACAGGTAAACAAGCTTTAGCTTATGCAAGAATAAGATATGCTACTGGAGGAGATTACAAAAGAACTGAAAGACATAGAACAGTTTTAACGGCTATTTTTAATGAAATGAAATCAAAACCTGTATCACAATATCCATCATTGGCATCAGACTTTTTACCATATGTTAGAACAAATATATCAAGTAATGAAATGTTATCTCTTATGGGAGATATAGGTACATTGATGTCAGGAAATTTGGAACAAAATAGATTTCCAACTGATGAACAAGGGGAAGGTAAGATGATAAATGGAGTTTACTATATGACTTTTAATATAGAAGAAGTTAAAAATAGTATGCATCAATTTATTTTTCAATAATAATTAAGCTACAAGAGTGTA
This sequence comes from Clostridium bornimense, assembly GCF_018917145.1. GTDB lineage: Bacteria > Bacillota > Clostridia > Clostridiales > Clostridiaceae > Clostridium_AN > Clostridium_AN bornimense_A. The sequence continues at coordinate 105,883 of NZ_JAHLOD010000004.1, read as the reverse complement.
AAAACTTTTGTGGCTTTTTCTATTTTGGGAGCACTTTGGACGAGCAGTGGTGGTATTATATGTTAATAAACTTCGTATATGTATCTGTTATAGTTAAGTGGTGGTGACAACTATTATAGTAATATTGTATCAGTTTGTATACTAATATATAATTAAGGTAATGATTATACTAAAGATAAATTTAAATACGGAGGATGTTCTGTGAATATATCAAATAATGATCAATTTTTAATGAAGCCAAAGAACGATTATGTATTTAAAAGAATTTTTGGGAATCCTAAAAATTCAGATTTATTAATATCACTTTTAGAATCAATACTAAATGAAAAAATTACATCAGTAGAGATATTAAACAGTGAAATTATGAAGGAAAATATTGAAGCAAAGAAAAGTATATTAGATATAAGAGCTAATATAGATAAAGGTGTACAGGTAGATATAGAAATACAATTATCAAGAACAATATATATGCCTGCACGTAGTTTATATTATTGGTCAAAGATGTATGGAGAACAATTGCTTATAGGGGAAAAGTATAAAGGACTAAAGAAAACAATATGTATAAACATTGTAGACTTTGATGCTACGAAAAGTAATACATATCATAGTGTTTATAACTTGATGGAAAGAAATCAAGGATATATGCTAACAGATATAATGGAAATACACTTTGTAGAGATGACAAAGCTAAAAAAAGTTTATGAAGGCGATAAGTTATCACAATGGATAAGATTTATAAAAGGGGAATCAAGAAGGGAGATTGAGGAGATGGCTATAGCAAATAAAGATATTGATAAAGCATTAGAGATATTGATGAATATGAGCATGGATAAAAATGAAAGAGCAGCATATTTATCAAGAGAAATGGCCCTTCATGATCAAGCAACTTTCATAGAAGAAGGAAGAGAAGAGGGAAGGGAGAAGGGTAGAGAAGAGGGAATAAAACTTACAAGAAAAATATTTAAGCTTCATAATAGTGGAAAATCTGTAGAAGATATTGCAAAGGAATGTTCGGTTTCTATTGAGGAAGTTAAGAGTATAATAGAAGATTAAAAAGAAAGGTCATGAAAGAATAAATTCTTTTGTGGCTTTTTCTATTTTGGGAGGATTTTGGACGAGCAGTGGCGGTGGTATTATGTGTTAATAAACTTCGTATATGTATCTGTTCTAGTTAAGTGGTGGTGACAAGATACTAGTGGAAATATATGCTTGTGAAGCGTATATTAATACCTGTTATAGTTAAGTAGTGGTAAATTACTTATATATGAATATATTCAATAAATTAAGTTGTACAATACTGTTTTACCACCACTTAACTGCAACAGAGTTTAATATGAAAAAATATATATACTGCACCAATGATATTTAAAATAAGTGCTTTTTAATATTAAGAAATTTACGACAAAAGTTTGATTTGTTAACAAAAGATAATGAAGATATACTTTTTATGTATGTAGTATATACTGATACAAAGCAAGCTATTTTTAGTGATAGATGGGATCCGGGTGAAGGGTATAATTTTGAAGAAAAAGAGTTCTATATGGCTCCATTAAAAAGTAAAAAGTTAACATATATAGAGCCACAGTATGATATATATACAGATCAAATTGTTATAACAATAGCGCAGCCAATTTATAATAATAATAATGAAATAATAGCAGTTACAGGTGCTACTATTAACTTATCAAAAGTAATATCTAAAATTAATAACTTAAATAAGAATAGTGATGATAGTAACTATTTAATGTTAGTAGATGATAATGGTTATATTGTTTCACATAGAAATAAGAAGTATATAGATAAAGAGATTTTAACTAATTTAGAAGATATAAAAGAGTTAGGTTATCATAATATTTATAAAGACTATGTAAAAGGCAATAAAACTGCAGGAAAGCTTAAAATGAATGTAGGAACAAGTTATTGCTTTGTTGATAAGGTAGGGGAAACAGGTTGGAGTCTTATACAGGTAACTGATGATAGTGCAATTACTAGTATAAGAAAAACTGCAATTATTTATGTTATAGCGATAGTAATTGTTATGACAGGAATTTGTTCTATTATACTTATGTATTTTATAAGAAATATTGTTTCAAGATTGAAAACTATATCTATAGAACTTGAGAAGATATCAAGAGGAGATATTAAAGTCTATAATGCTTTTGATAAATATAGAAATGATGAGATTGGGGATATATGTGAATCTATAAATAACGTTGCTTTATCATTAAACAATATGGTTGGAGATATAAGTGATAGTGAAACTGATTTATCAGATAACACAGTTGTATTATCTGATAATATTGAAAACTTTAATAATGGATTTACTAATATTCGTAATGCTTCTAAATCTATAAAAGTATCTGTAGAAAATCTGGAAAGTGATATAGAAAATGTTCGTGAAGAAGTAAATGAGTTGTCAAGTGATATTGAATTTATTAATAAGGAAATTGGAATGGCGTCACAAGATATGCAAAAAACAAGTGATATAAGTAAAGATAGCCTAATAGTTATTAATGATTTAGATGTTATAGAAGAGAAGACCAATACTCAGATTTCAGAGATTGGAGATATAGTTAATAATTTTAAAGGTAGTGTAAAATCAATAGAGGATATAACAAGTAACATATCAAGTATTTCCGAACAGACTGAATTATTAGCTTTAAATGCAAGTATTGAAGCGGTTAGAGCTGGTGAAGAAGGTAAAGGATTTATGGTAGTAGCTAATGAGGTTAAAAATTTATCTGCACAGACACAAGTATGTGTAAAAGAAATAAAAGAGTTGCTTAAATATCTAATTAATGAAAATGAGAAATTTGATGCAATTGAATCAGAGATACAAACTTTAGCAGAAGAGAGAATGCAAATAGGTAATAATACAAAGAATGCCTATAGAGAAATTCATGATTATGTATTAGAAAATCAAGATAAAGTTAGTAATATACAAAATCAAATTAATTCAATAGAAAACAAGAAGAGATTTTTAGAAGAAATAATTGAGAAGTTAGAACATTTATCTAAAAAGGTTGCTGTAGATATAAAAGGTATTTCAGAAACAATAGATGTACAAAATAATATAATAGAAGATATTAAAGATATTAACGTATCACTGAAGGTTAATAAAGAAAAGTTAAGTGATAATGTAAATAAATTTAATATATAGTTAATAAGAGGCTTTGGCAATAAGTACATATTTATTGCCAAAGCCTTTTTTGTGTGTGACATTATATGGCAAAACATTTATTGAGTTTGTGATATTATTTATTCAATATAGAAATAAAGGGGAAATTGAGATGGCTTTAAAGAAAGAGATATTAATTTATATGCCATGGGTTTATTTTGGGACATCATATGAATATAATGATTTGATTGATATATTCAATGAAATGAGAAGGTATTTTAATATAACAGTTATAACTATTGATGATGAGGGTAGGTTACTGGGAAATAGAAAACAGCGGTATTATGAAGAGAAAAGAAATAAAGTGACATTTGTAAAAATTGCTATATCTAAAAAGAAGATTATTTATCATGTAAGAAGTATAAAAAATTTCTTTATATTTTTGATTATAAATAATATTAAAACATCTTAGGAAAAATTCTAAGATGTTTTTTTGTATTTTATTTAAAAAAATAAATTTACAAATTTATTTGTAGGTAATGAAAAAAATCTGCAGTTCATATATCGATATTAATGAAAAAATTCCCGTTATAAGGAACTTGATACTTATTATGAGAAATGAAAAATATTTGATATTGTCACTATAAAAAATAGGTTGTGGCAATTTTTTTATGTAAAAATATAGCGAATACTAGTTCTTATAATTGACAAAAAATACTGTATAATGAAGTTAAGTTTATATTAGAATACAAAAAATCAAAATAGGTGACTAGAGTTTTATGAAAAGTATTATTTATGTGGTAAGTGAAAATATAAGGAATCTTTATAGAATATTATCTATTTCTAAATATGAATTATTGTCGGATATGAGGGATTCAAAATTAGGTATTGTATGGAATATACTTAATCCATTGATTCAAGTATCTACGTATTGGTTTGTTTTTGGAATAGGAATAAGAGGAGGAGAGCCGGTAGGTGGTGTAGAGTTTTTAGATTGGATGCTTGCGGGACTTTTAGTATGGTTCTTCATTAGACCATGTATAACTAAAGGTGTAAATGCTATAAGTTCTAAGATTAATGTAATAACGAAAATGAAATTTCCTATTAGTATATTGCCAGCCACAGTTGTTCTGAAAGAACTTTTTAATCATTGTTTTATGCTTGTTATAGTGTATCTTTTGTTTTTAATCCGAGGTATGGCACCAAGTATATATAATCTCCAAGTATTTTATTACATAATGTGTATTGTAGCATTATCTATATCAATTTCCATGATAACTTCTTCATTAAACGTATTTACTAAGGATGTTAGGAAGATGGTAAATGCATCAATGAGAATACTTATGTATTTAACGCCTATATTATGGACAATGGATAAACTTCCTGTATCTATTAAGATGGTGATGAAGTGTAATCCTATATTTTATATTGTTGAAGGATATAGGGATTGCTTCTTTTACCATAAGAGTATTTTAGCAGCACCAAGGGAAATGGCTATATTTTGGATTACTGTAGCAGTGCTATTTGTTATAGGAAGTAACCTTATATATAAGTTTAAACATAAGTTTATAGATTTATTATAGTTGGAGTGGAAAGATGGACAATAAGTATTCGGTAAGTTTTAAGGATGTCTCAAAGATTTTTAAGTTAAAAGGTAAGAATAAAGCAAAGAAAAAATTTGAGAAAAAAAGTTTTTATGCATTGCAAGATATAAATTTTAATGTGGAAAAGGGAGATGTTATTGGTATTCTCGGTACTAATGGTTCTGGAAAATCTACATTATCTAGAATTCTTGCTGGAATATCTGTTCAGGATTCTGGAAAGGTTGAGATAAGAGGAGAACAGGCTCTTATTGCTATTAAAACTGGACTTAATAACCAATTGACAGGATTAGAAAATATAAGATTAAAAGGTGCATTGTTAGGCTTAAGTAGAAGTAGAATCAATGAAATTATAGAAGAGGTTGCAGAGTTTTCAGAATTAGGAGATTTTTTATATCAACCTGTTAAGAAGTATTCTAGTGGTATGAAATCTAGATTAGGATTTTCTATATCAATATTCTTAGATCCAGATATAATCATCATTGATGAAGCACTATCTGTTGGAGATAAAGGCTTTTCAGCAAAATGTATGAAGAAGATGAATGAGTTTAAAGATCAAGGAAAAACAATATTTTTTGTAAGTCATTCATTAAATCAAGTGAAGAATTTTTGTAATAAAGGCTTATGGATTGAAGGCGGAAAACTCAGAGAGTACGGTGATATAAATACTGTAGCAAAGAATTATTCTGATTATATAAATGAATATAATGAGAAAAGTGATGAAGAAAAGAAAAAACAAAGAGAAGCAGTTTTTAATGAAAGAATAATTAAAGAAAAGACCAGGGTACTTAGTACTAGAACAATGTCTTTTATAATGGCAACTATTATTGCATTAATATTAGTACCATTATCAGTACTTGGATATAGTGCTTTTAAGGAAGATGATCTTAATAATAGATTAGTTAAAGATGTGAATTATACATTTTTATTAGAAGGAGATACAGTAGACAATTATCTAGATAATGAAAGAGAATATCTTAAAGATGCTAAAGGAAATACTATCGATAAAATTTTGATGTTTAATATAAAAAAGAGTGGGAAAATTAACATAGCAACATTACCTGTAACTAATGAATTTTATTATAAAAATATTGGAATTAGTGATGAAATAAGATTTTTAACTGTTATGGGGTACAAGGGGCCTGAGATAGCATCAATAATTTCAAAAGAGCTTTCTATAAAAAATGATGGAGTATTTATTATAAGTAAGAAGAATTTGAAGGATGCTTTAAATAAAATAAATTCACCTTATAAATATAATGAGTTTGATGAAAATGATAAAAAAGACTTTCAGGATGTATTTAAACAACTTTCGTCTGGTGGAAAATATAAAACTAATGAATTTTTATCAGTATTATTGGAAGGATGTACTGACAAAACTGTACTTAAAATAGAGAAAACAGTTAATATACTTGCTAATAAAAGATTATACGAGGATGTAAAATTTAGAATTAGTGATTTTAATATTAATAAAAGTACTATTAGAGATTTATTGCCTGAAGATAGAAAAGATAAATTAGATGATAGTGAGGTGCTATTAAATAAAACTCTTGTTTATACTAATGACACTAATTTAAAGGAAAATATATATTACAGATCTGTTAATAAAAAAATAGATGAAATTATTAAGATGGAAGAAGAAGAGAGAGCAAAGCAGCAAAATATAAAAAAATATGATGAGAGCCGTAATACAGGAGGATATACAGTACCAGAAAATACAATAATTAAGGAAGAAGAGAAAAAGGAACAAGAGAAAAAAGAAGATTTTAGCGATAAGAAGCCAGTAGTAACACCAACGGAGCCAACAAAAGAAGAAACTAAAGAAGAGCTAGATAGTAAAGATGATTTAGATGATAAGGATAATTCTGGTGGTTCATCAGATGATGATAAAAAAGATAGTGAGTCTGGTGATGAAACAGATACGGGTACTGAAACAACACCATCTAGCAATAACAAAAGAAGATAGAATTTATATTTGAAGTTATGAAGAGGTGATACGATGAGAAAGGTAATTACATATGGTACTTTTGATTTATTTCATGTAGGACATTTAAATTTATTAAGAAGAGCTAAAGAGCTTGGAGATTATTTAATAGTTGCTGTATCTAGCGATGCTTTTAATGCATCAAAAGGTAAAAAAGCATATCATTCAATAGAAGATAGGGTGAAGATATTAGAAGCGATAGAGTATGTAGATGAAGTGATATTAGAAGAGTCTTGGGATCAAAAAATAGATGATATATTAAGTAAAAATGTTGATGTTTTTGTAATGGGTGATGACTGGAGAGGCGAATTTGACTATTTAAAAGATTATTGTGAAGTTGTGTATTTACCAAGAACTAAAGGAATTTCTACTACTAAAATTAAAGAAGAATTAAAAGTTGGATAACTCTTTAAATGAAAAGGAACGATAGTAATGAAGTTAAAGAAAAAAATAAAAAAATTTTTAGGAAGGATTATAAAAACTTCTTATAATCTGTGGTATAAGTTTGTTACTGTAGATGAAAAAACTATTTTATTTATATCTTTTCACGGAAGAGGGTATAGTTGTAACCCTAAGTATCTTCATAAATATTTGTTAAGTAATGAAAAATATAAAGATTACAAATTTGTATGGGCTGTAAAAAAGGGAAAAGGAAAAGAAATTTCAGGCGCTAAGGTTATACGATATAACAGCGTAAAGTATTTTTATTATCTTGCCAAGAGTAAATATTGGATAGTAAATTGTAAATTACCAAGACACATATTAAAAAAAGAGAATCAAGTTTATTTGCAAACATGGCATGGTACACCACTAAAGAGGCTGGCACATGATATCCAAATTGGAAGTGATGCTAAGTTTTATAGAACCGGTGTTTCAAAAAAGGAAATGACAGATACTTATGATATAGATGTTAAGAGATATAATTATCTAATTTCCCCTAATAAGTTTTCTACAGAAAAATTTCAAAGTGCCTTTGAGATAGAAAGAAATAGAATAATAGAAACAGGATATCCTAGAAATGATTATTTAACTAATATAACAGATTCAGAGATAAATAATCTTAAAGAAAAGTATAAAATTCCAAAGGATAAAAAAGTTATACTATATGCACCGACATGGAGAGATAATTCTTTTAATGTGAAAGGATATACTTTTAAGTTAGAAGTTAATTTTAATAAGTGGAAAGAAGTTTTAGGAGAAGAATACGTTGTACTTTTTAAACCACATTATCTTATTACAAACAAATTTAATAATGATGGATTAGAAGAATTTTTATATACAATAAAAGAAGATAAAGATATTAATGAATTATATGTAATTAGCGATATTCTTGTAACAGACTATTCTAGTGTATTTTTTGACTATGCAATTTTACAAAGACCGATATTATTTTATATGTATGATTTAAAAGAATATGATGAAGAGATAAGAGGATTTTATTTAGATATAAATAAAGACTTACCAGGTAGCATATTTACAAAAGAAGATGACTTATTAAAGAAAATATTAAATATTGAAGATTATAAAAAGAGTACTTCTAAGTTATTAAATGATTTTAATAATACCTATAATTATTTACAAGATGGACATGCTTCTGAAAGAGTAATTAAAATTTTATTAGAATAATTATAAAATTGTGAGGGAGCACAAAGTTATGATTAAAAATATTGTTCTTTATATTTTGCTATTGCCAGTATATTTATTTACTTGCTTTTTTAAAATAGATAAATATAAAATAACATTTATATCTTATAAAGAAGATGAACTAAAAGGTAATTTTCTTAAGATTTCTGAGACATTAAAAAATTATAAAGAATATAATTTAAACTACATACTGATGAAATATGAGAATACCCTTATTTGCAATATAAAATACTTTTTTAATTGCATAAAGCAAGTATATTATATTAATACATCTCATGTTGTTATTTTAGATTATAATAATTATGTCGTTTCTCATTTTAAAAGAAATGGTGTAAAGGTGCTTCAAATATGGCATGCCAGTGGAGCTATTAAAAAATTTGGTAATGATATAAAAAGAGATTATAAAATAAAAAATTATGACTATGTTATAGCATCATCGGAAAAATGGAAAAACTGTTATAGTACAGCTTTTAATATTGATAAGAGTAATATTTTAATAACGGGAATTCCAAAGACAGATAACTTATTTTCTAAAGAAATTGTTTGTTCTAATAGAGAAAGTATGATGCAAAAGTATCCCTTTATTAAAAATAAGAAAGTAATATTATTTGCACCTACCTTTAGAGGAGATCCTATAAAAGATATAAAATATCAACCAATCAATTTAGAGTATATTAAAAACAAATTAGGTAAAGAATACGTGATAATTTATAAGATGCATCCTTGGTTTGGTAATAAAATAATTTCTCGTGATAAAGAAATAATAAATGGAAACAATGAAAGCATAAGGGCACTTTTTTCTGTAACAGACTATCTAATAACAGATTATTCTGCTGTATTATTTGATTTTACAATCATGAAAAAACCTATTATTTTATATTCACCAGACCTAGAAGAATATAAATCTACCAGAGGAATGTATGTAGATTATGAAAATACAATGCCTGCCCCTATATGTAAAACAGAGGATGATGTAATTAGTGCAATAAATAATAATGTTTTTGATATAGAAAGAATAATGAATTTTAGAGATATGTACTTTAAGTATCAAGATGCCAATTCTACGGAGAGAGTATGTAAGGTGATTAGGGGCATCATTGATTATGAATAAGGAGAAACAGGGAGCAGGTATATATCAGGGTACAGGTATGAGGACACAAAGCACAGTTATGGATGAAATTCCCTTTGGGGAATTTCTGAGATTTTAAGTGCCACAATTTTGTACATAGAATAAGTTAGTTTTCTTAAGGTACTTGTATTTGATATAGAACTGTTACGGGAGGCTAATGAAGGTTGCACCTTCATATAGCTTGTAGTGGGAACCCATGATTTATGAAAAACAACACTTAAGTACAATAGTTTTATATATAAGCTAAACATATATATTAATACAATTGTGAATTGAAATAGAATCTTTACTTTAAGCAACTATGATAACGTTTAACCTATTCTGTTATAGTTAAGTGGTGGTGAAGATAGTGAAAAGTTATTGATGAAACTTTAAGGGGTTAATATGGAACCGTTACAGAATACCAATGAAAGCTGTCCTTTCATATAGCCTGGATTAGAACCTATTGATTTATAGAAAAACAACACTTAAGTATAATAGTTTTATATACTCACTAAATACACCTAATAACACAATTGTGAAATACGAATTGATTGAACTGTGAATTGTTTGAATTGCTTGAATTGTGAATTGCCATCCGCAGGACTATAATATTTTCCCCACAGGGGAAAATTAGCATTTACTGTGCACTGTGCCCTGAAATGGTGCCCTGAAAAGTTCCCTTTTTCATGACAAAATAAAAGTAAATATGAAATTCAATTATAAGAAATAATGCATTATATCAATAATAAGGAAGTAATTCTTATTTTAGTAAGTTTGAAAATGCAATAAATATCTTCTACTAACAAAGTGAAAATTTGCTTAAATAAATGTAAAAATAGGGCGATTTAATATTGAACTAATACAATAAAAAATGTGCTATAATCAGCTTGATTTAAGAAAGTAACGTAAGGTATTGCAGTATATATGTAAGAGCTTTAAGGGGGATATTATGAATGAATAAAGTAAAGGTTAGTATAATTGTTACTATATATAATGCAGCGGATTATCTAAGAGAATGTTTGGAGTCTTTAGTAAGTCAAACACTAAAGGAAATAGAAGTTTTTATGATTAATGATGGTTCTACAGATGAAAGTGAAAAGATAGCTGAAGAATATGCTGTTAACTATGAAAATTTTTATATAGTAAATAAAGAACATGGTGGTAATGGTCAATGTAAGAACTATGGAGTATCTTTTGCTAAAGGAGAGTATATAGCATTTTTAAATAGTAATGATTATGTTGCAAATGAAACTTATGAAAAATTGTATGCGATGACTAATGATGGTACAGTTGATATAGTTACAGGTAATGTAGTAAGAATTGATGAAAAAGGAGAAGGATCTTCATTCCTTCATAATAGGGTTTTTAAGGAATCAGTAGAGAATACGCATATAACTAAAAATCCATCTCTTATATATGATACTTTTATTGGAAATAAGATTTTTAGAAAAGAGTTTTGGGATAAAAACAATATAAAGTTTATAGAACATATTGTGGAAGAGGACCTTCCTGTTATAATTCCAGCATTTTTTAATGCTAATTCTACAGCAATATTATCAGATGATGTTTATTATTGGAGAGCTGAAAAAAATTCATTAATAGGGGAGAAAATGAATATTAGTGAGTTTATAGATAGACTTTATGCAATAGAAGTTGTAGATAAGTTTATAACTGATAATGTTAAGGATGGAACATGTACTTATATTAAGAACAATAGGTGGATAAATGTAGACTTTATGTCTTATATTAATAGATTAGATGAAGTTAGACCTCAAAATAGAGGCATGTTTGTTAATATAATAAAGGAATATATTAAAGAAATGCCTAATAGTCTTTTTGATGATCTTAAAGCTATAGATAGAATTAAATACTATTGTATAAAAAATAATGAGCTAGATACTCTTATGGAAGTTATTAATTTTGAAAAAAATAATATAGAATCTCTTGAAGTAATTAGAAAAGGTAATAAGTACATTGGAAAATTCCCTTTTAAAGGTATTCCTAAGGAATATTATGATATGACTATAGAGTTAAATAGAGCGGAAGAAGTTAAGAAAATTAGTAAGATAACTTATGAAGATGGAGTTATGAACTTAAAAGGATATGTTTATATTCCAAGAGTTAATTTAGATAAAAGTGAAATTGTAAAGATGTCAGCCTATTTAATTAATACTAAGAATGGGAAAAAGGCTGAAGTAAAAATAATAAATGAAAAGAAACCTATTATAACACAAAATTATGGAGTTAGAGCGAAAGATTATAAGTTGAATAATCGTTTATTTAATTATGATTGGTGTGGATATAGTATAAACATCGATTTTAATAAAAAAGAAATCATGGCATTAGGTTCTGGAAAGTATAATATTATTATTAATTTAAAGGTACCAGGAATTGATAAAGATATTGTTTTAGGAAATCCATGCAAAGGTAAAGGAGCTACTCCAAAACCATATCTATGGAATCTAAATAAGTTATTAGTTAAATATGATGAAGAGGGTAATTTAATTATTAGTTCAACTAAACAATTTGCAGGTATAACTGCTTGCTCATTTAAAGATGATTCTGTAATTTTAGAAGGTTGGTTTAGTGATAAAGATTATGATAAGAAATTATTAATAATTAATTGGAAGACTGGAGTTCAATTTCCTATTTATGCTGAGGAAAATAAAGAATATACTATAAGTCCAACAATTTTAAAGAAACATCCTAATGCTGAAGGGTTTAAAGTAATTTTAAATAAAGAAAGAGTTATGAAGACTTGGGGTGTTGGTAGTTGGTTTTTCTACTATTTCAGAAATGGTAAAAGAAGACCTTTAACTGGTGTAAACATTCTAAATAAGAGAAAGGCTATTGATAATATTAATTTAGTAAGATTAGATATATCTTTATCTGGAGCTACTATATTAAGAAATACTAAGTTATCTACATATTTAGATAATATCAATATTAATGATGAAAATATAAGATTTGCAACTGTTTTGAATAAAGGGGAATTAAATATAAAAGGTAGCATATCAAAAGTTGCAATAAGATGTGTAACAAAAAAATCTGATGCAGATGTTGTTATACCAGGAGAGATTATTTTCAATGGTAAAGATATTTTGAAGGCTATTTTTAACTTAAAATTAGTAGATAATAAAGGTAGAAGCTTATTAACAGCAAATAATTGGAAAATATATATAGATTATGAAAGTAATGAAGAAAAGGTATCTGATGAATTATATACATTAGAAAATCAAGAGTATGATGTCATTAATACTGATAATCATAAATACACTCTAAATATAAGTAACAAAGGTGTATTAGGTATAAAATCAAAGCTTATATGGAGTTGGATAGATAAAGGACCAAGAAGAAGAGAAGCATTAGAAAGATATGTTTATCCTGCCCTTAGACTGTTACCATTAAATAAGAAAACAGTAGTATTTTCTGAACAAGCTATATCTAATGATGATACATCACCAAAATCTTTATATGAGTATATAGATAAATATTGTCCACAATATAAATGTGTATGGACAGTAAAAGATGAAAGTGAGAAAGTAGCTGGAGGAGCAGAAAAAGTTAGAATTGGTAGCGTTAAATATTTATATTATATGGCTACATCAAAATTTATGGTAAATAACTTAAGTTTACCAGAGTTTTATGAAAAGAGAAAACGTACTATTGAGATTAATACAGTAGATAGAAGTAACATATCTTTGGACAATCAATCAAGAGAATATAATAAGTCCACAGAAATGTTTTTCATCAATGAGGTTTTCAACAAAGCTAGTAGATAGATCCCTTTTAATATATTTTTGGGCTGCTACAATACGATTAAGTTTCGTAGGTGGCAGCTTTTTTATTAAGGAACAAGGCATATATCAGGGCACAAGTATGAAGGCACAAGGCGCAGGTGTCAGTGCACAGGGCACAGTTGTCAGTTCACAGTTATGGATGAAATTCCCTTTGGGGAATTTCTGAGATTTTAAGTGTGATAATTTTATGTATAGAATAAGATAGTTTTCTTAAGAGAGTTACATTTGATATATAAGTATCACAAGGGGCTAATGAAGGTTGCACCTTCATGTAGCTTGAAATAGAAGCTCATGATTTATGAAAACAACACTTAAGTATAATAGTTTTATATATGCACTAAACATATCTATAACTATTCACTCTTACCTATTCATTCCGAAACTATGCACTGAAATTTGATAGTCTTGTCCAAAAATATTGCTAGTGGTAAAATAATGTTTAAAATAAACATATGATGGGGGTAGATATATGAAGAAGGGGATAATTATTATAATATGTATTACAATTATAGGTTTTATATTTTACAATTCTAGCCAAACAGGAACTAGTTCTAATGATAGAAGTAGAGGCGTAATGCAAAAAATAATTGAAAGTGATTATATAAGCTCATCTTTTGATGGTGTAAATAAGGATAAATTAAATAAATTATTTAGAAAGTGTGCCCATGTAGCGGAATATTGTTTATTAGCATTTATTTTAGGAATAGCATTTCAAATACTTAAAGTTAATAATGGAAAATATATAATTCATATATTATTTACAATATTATTAATAGCGGTATTAGATGAATTTTATCAAATGTATATTCCAGGAAGAAATTCTAATGTATTAGATGTTTTAATTGATTTTTCAGGAGGAATAATAGGTACTATTATATTTACTGCACTTAGGAAAGGAATATTTTTACTGGCAAAAGGGTTTGGAAGAAGTCATAGCAAGAAAATTCGTCATTAATGCTGATAAAAGCTAGTTATTTAAGATAAATTTATTCAAGAAATATTTAAAAGTAATATCGATTTCATTTTACATTTTAACGTTTTGTTAGTATAATACAATTTAGAGATGATTTAATGTAACGTAGGAGGGAACATATGGATTATAGAACTAAATATGATGAATGGATTAATTCATCAATTATTGATGAAGATACTAAAAATGAGTTAAAGGCAATAACAGATGAGAAAGAAATAGAAGATAGATTTTATAAAGACTTAGAATTCGGTACTGGTGGATTAAGAGGGGTTATTGGTGCTGGAAGTAATAGAATGAATATTTACACAGTAGGACTTGCAACTCAAGGTTTTGCTAACTACTTAAATAATAAGTTTACAGGAGAAATATCAGTTAGTATTGCTCATGATTCAAGAATCAAAAGTGATGTTTTCTCTAAGAGAGCTGCTACAATTTTAGCTGCAAATGGAATAAAAGTTAACTTATTTGATTCTTTAAGACCAGTTCCAGAACTTTCATTCTCTGTTAGAGAATTAAAATGCAAAGGTGGTATAGCGATAACTGCTTCTCACAATCCAAAGCAATATAACGGTTATAAAGTATATGGACCAGAAGGATACCAAGTTACAGATGCTGATGCAACCGCTATAATAGATTTTGTTAACAAGGTTACTTCTTTTGCAGATATAAAGACAGTAGATTTTGATGAAGCAATTAAGAATGGAATGATTAAAATTGTTTCAGAAGAAGTTGACAAACCATATGTAGAAGCAGTAAAGAGTGCAACAATAAGAAAAGAATTAATAAAAGAAAAAGCTAAGGATTTAAAAATCATATATACTCCAATTCATGGAACTGGAAATATACCAGTAAGAAGAGTGTTAACAGAACTTGGATATACAGGATTAAATGTGGTTAAGGAACAAGAGTTACCAGATGGTAATTTCCCAACAGCTCCATATCCAAATCCAGAAGATCCAAAGGTATTTAAATTAGCTTTAGAAATGGCTAAAGAAATATCACCAGATATCATATTTGGTACAGACCCAGATGCTGATAGAATTGGTGTTGTTGTTAAAGATTCTAAAGGAGAATATCAAATTCTTTCAGGAAATCAAACAGGAGTTTTATTAACTCACTATATTTTAAGTTCTCTTAAGGAATTAAATCAATTAAAAGATAATTCAGTAGTAATAAAAACAATAGTTACTTCTGAAATGGCTAGAAAAGTTTGTGAAGACTTTAATGTTGAAATCATGGATGTTTTAACTGGATTTAAGTATATCGGTGAAAAAATCACTCAATTTGAAAAAGATGGTTCACACACTTATGTATTTGGATTTGAAGAAAGTTATGGTTCATTAATTGGAACACATGCTAGAGATAAAGATGCTGTTGTTACAGCTGCATTAGTATGTGAAATGACCTTATATTATAAGAATAAAGGATTAAGTCTTTATGATGCATTTATAGAATTAGGTAAGAAATATGGATTCTATCAAGAAAACTTAGTTTCTATAGAACTTCAAGGAAAAGAAGGTCAAGAAAAGATTTCTAAGTGTTTAGATCAATTAAGAAAAAATCCTGTTACTGAAGTAAATGGAGTTAAAGTAGCTACTGCTTATGACTATAAGGAATCTGTAGAAAAAGACTTAGCTTCAGGAAAAACTAGTGCTATAGATTTACCAAAATCAAATGTATTAAAATATGTTTTAGAAGATGGTTCTTGGTTTGTTGTAAGACCTTCTGGTACTGAACCAAAGATGAAGGCTTATATTGCAGTAGTAGGAAATAGTGTAGAAGATGCTAAGAAGAAAGTAGAAGTATTTAAAGAAAAAGTTATGGCAATAATAAATAAAGCTATGGCTTAGTAAATAAATATTATTTTAAATTAAAAAAACTATAGCGGAGGTCCTAAGTATGTGGACTTTGCTATAGTTTTTTAAACTATAGGAGGCAATATGGATATAAAAGCTAAATTTAGAGATAAGGTTTCGAAGTTACTATTTTTAGAAATGGATAGGGAAAGATTGAAAAGATTTTTTAATATAGAATTATCAGAATCAGTGTATATGCCACTTAAAAGTAGTAGTTTATATGAAAGAATTGAAAGAAATGAATCTTTAGAAGAAGTTAATTTAGGATTTTTTATAGAAGGTATGTTTTATGTTTTAGGTGGAGATCCTTCATTTAAATTTAATGGAATTTATAAAGAGATATTATTTGAAGATAATTATATAAAATATATAAAAGGAATAATAGCTAAATATGTTAATGAAAATAATTTAGAAGATGCTTATATATTAATTAAGGGTCTTTTAGTAGTTGAACCATCAAAGGAAAACTATGATAAATATTTTTATCTTGCTAAAGAAATATATTTTGTAGATAAAGAATATAAGGATGACATATTAGAAGTTGTAGAAAAGACAAAAGAAATGAAGGATTATGCTACAGGATATCTTGTAGAAGGAATTATAAAGAGAGATGAAGATGACTTCCAAGGAGCATTATTCTCTTTAAATACTTATATTTCTAAAGGTGGAGAAGAAACTGAAGAAGTAAAAGAGATGATGGATGGGTTATCCAAGGTAAGAGCTTATGAAAAAGGTAAAGAATTGTTGTATGCATCTCCAATAGAAGCTCTTAATTACTTAGTGCCTCTTGTAGAAGATTTTAAAGATGATGCAATTTTATATTATTATATAGGAAAAGGTTATAGATTAGCTGAAAGATATGATTTAGCAATAGAAGCTCTTAATATGGCATTAGCACTTGATAATGATTTAGTTGATGTTGTTTATGAAATGGGATTATCATATGCTTGTTTAGGAGATTATAAAACTGCAATAGAGTATTTTAGGAAGACATTTGAGTCATTAAAGACAATAGAAGTTTGCACAAACCTTATAATGTGTTATTATTATTTAGGAGATATAAAAAATGCAAAATTGCATGTTGAACTTGCAGAAAAAATTGATTCAAATGATGAAGTGTTAAAACAGATAAAAGATATGTTACATTAGGAGGAGTATTGAAAATGAAAGTAAAAAAGGCTATTATACCAGCTGCGGGATTGGGTACTAGGTTCTTGCCAGCTACAAAAGCACAACCAAAGGAGATGTTACCGATAGTAGATAAGCCTACAATTCAATACATAATTGAAGAGGCTGTAGCATCAGGGATAGAAGAGATTCTTATAATAACAGGAAAAAGTAAACGAGCTATAGAAGATCACTTTGATAAATCTCTAGAACTAGAGATGCAATTAAAAGAATCAGGAAAAGATGATTTGCTTAAGATTGTTCAAGATATTTCGAATTTGGTAGATATACACTATATAAGACAAAAAGAACCAAAGGGATTAGGTCATGCTATTCATTGTGCAAAGACATTCGTTGGTAATGAGCCATTTGCAGTTATGCTTGGAGATGATGTTGTAGATAGTGAAGTCCCATGTTTAAAACAATTAATTGATTGTTTTGATGAATATAAAACATCAGTATTAGGGGTACAAAGAGTAGCAGAAGATCAAGTGTCAAAGTATGGAATTGTAGAAGGCATAGAAATAGAAGATAGAGTATATAAGGTTAGAAACCTTGTTGAAAAGCCTAAGGAAGGCGAAACTAATTCTAATATAGCTATTCTTGGAAGATACATAATAACTCCAAAGATTTTTGAAATTTTAGAACATACTGCACCAGGAAAAGGCGGAGAAATTCAACTTACTGATGCACTTCAAACTTTAATGGGAGAAGAAGCAATGTATGCATATAACTTTGAAGGCAGAAGATATGATGTAGGGGATAAACTAGGATTTTTACAAGCTACTGTAGAATATGCTTTAAAAAGAGAAGAATTAAAAGATGATTTTAGAGAATATTTAAAATCATTAGATTTATAATATTTATATAGAAATCTCTTTGATTTTCAGAGAGATTTCTCTTAATATTTAAGGAAAAATGCAATATTGTTATAAAACGATGTTCATTAGGAGGATAAATGTTTAGTAAAATAAGAGGATTTAAGGTTTTTAACAAAGATTTTAATACATGTATATCATATATATTAGAAAAAGCTAAAACAGGAAAGGTACATGTTGTATCTGGAAATCCTGAGGTTTTAACTTTTGGAGAAAAAGATAAACTACTAAACGATGAGTTTAAGAAGGATACTACAGTAATAATACCTGATGGAATTGGAGTAGTAATTGCTTCAAAATTTGCTGGTGAACCTGTAAGTGAAAAAATTGCAGGTATTGAGGTAGTAGAAAAATTATTATCTATATACGAAAAAGAGAATAAGGGAATATTCTTATTAGGGGCAAAAGAAGAGGTTATAGTAGATACGTATAAAAGTATACAAGTTAAGTATCCTAAATTAAACATTACTGGCTATAATAATGGATATTTTGATATAGATAATTGTGATGAACTTATAGATAGAATAAATGAAGGAAATCCAGATGCTATTTTTGTAGCTATGGGGTGTCCAAGACAAGAAAAGTTTATTAGGAAGTATTTTGATAAGTTAAATTGCAAGGTATTTATGGGGATCGGTGGAGCTTTTGATGTAATAAGTGGAAAAAGTAATAGAGCACCAAGATGGATGATAAATTGTGGTCTTGAATGGTTGTATAGGGTAATAAAGGAACCATTTAGAATAAAAAGGTTAGCTGTAATTCCTAAATATCTTTTAAAGGTTATTTTCAATAATAAGGGGGAGAAGTAATGGCAAGATCTGATAGATATAAAAGCAAAAAAAAGATGTCTACAGGTAAAAAGGTAGCTATTTCTATAGTAAGTGTGATATTGGTATTGGCTTTAATCGGTGGTGGAGTTTTTGCATATGGCTATAGCAAGTTTTCAAAAATGAAACAGGTGAAACTTAGTGATAAGGCAGAAGATATTGGTATAACTAAAGATACAGAAGACATGATAAAAGATAAAAATAAGGTTAAAAATATACTTATAACAGGAATTGATCATGATGAAGATGCTACAGATACTATGATGATTGTTACTATTGATGATACTGAAAAAAAGATAAAGTTAGCATCTATTTATAGAGATACATATATAAAGAACACACCAGAGGGACAAGTTCCGAAACTTAATTATGCTCATAAATATGGTGGAATTCAAAATACAGTTAAAGTAATTAATGAAAGTTTTAAGCTAGATATAAGAGATTATGTTAATGTTGATTATGAAGGATTTTTTAAGATAATTGATATTGTTGGTGGCGTTGAGATGAATGTTCCATCAGATGATATATATGCTATTAATAATAAAATAGATTATATATGTAGTAAGGATTTTAAAGATGTTAAACCATCTGAAAATTATCTAAAAAAAGGTGGAAAACAAAAGTTAAACACTGTTCAAACAATGGCAATGTTAAGATATAGAACTAGCTCAGGAGACTATGCTAGAACTGATAGAAATAGAGAATTTATTGATGCTATGATAAAGAAACTTAGTAATTCTGGCATCAATAAGATGATAGAAGTTTATGATACTGTAGCTCCTTATGTAGAGACAACTCTATCAATGAAGGATCTAATGGGTATTGGTACATCTATTGTATCTTTTGGAGGAAACGATATAGAACAAGCTGCATTCCCATATGATGCAGAAACAATATTTGTTGATGGGTGGAATTATTTCGGTTGGGATGAAGAGAGCAATATAGAAAAAATTCATCAATTTATCTATGAATAGTAATAAAATTTGGGTATACTAATATGTAAGCGCAATCTTAAAAAGAATAGAAAGTTTGGTGAAATTATGATTATGAAGATTTTTAAGATATTATTTCCGATATATCTTATTATCTTTCCATTATTTCCAGCAGAGATAAATAAAAGAACATTATTTACAGAATTTTTTCTACTGGGGATTTTAATAATATATGTTATAGGAAAATTTATAAAGGACAGAGACGAGTTCGCTAATGAAGTTAGAAGCTTTCTTAAGAGTAATCTTATTAGGATTTTGCTTGTAATAACAATATTTATGGGGATATCCGTTTTATATAGTCCAAGTAAATTATTAGCATTAAGAGATACATTAAGATTTTTAGTGGCAACAGGACTTATTTTTATTGTAAAAAATGAATACAGTAATAAGTTTAGATTAAACAATTTAATAAAGTTAATATATATACCTGCATTTATTGAGATGATGTATGGTCTATATGAAAAGCTAAGTGGGAAAATTGAATTCTTTACAGGTGATATTGGAAGAATTCAAGGGACAATGGGACACCCTACTATTTTAGCAGGATATGCTACAATATTATTTTTTCCATTGTTTTTTATAATGGTAGCTGAAAAAAATAAAAAGTGGAAAATATTTTACATAATAGAGTTAATTTCTTTTGTGGTAATTATATTCTTAACTCAATCTAGATCTAGTTGGTTAGCATTTGGTATAGGTGCTTTAGTACTTTGTATATACTACAGTTATAAATTAATCTTTTTATTTATAATTGGTGGTGGTGTTGCACTTCTAAGTCCAGATATAAGGGAAAGACTATTGGGATTCACTAATGATGCTGGAAGATTTAATATTTGGAAACTTGCGATTAAGTGCTATAAAGATCATCCTATAAAAGGTGTAGGCGCAGGAAATTATGAAGCAGTGCATCCAGATTATGTTCTTAAGTATCCAGAACTTAATCCTGGTGAATATATTTATCATACACATAATGTATATTTAAAGATGGCAACAGAACTTGGAACAATAGGCTTAGGATTATTTATTGTTGCTATAGGATTTATTTACGGAAAGCTAGTGAAAGTTTATAAGATAGCTGAGGAATACAAAAACTTAGTAGTTGGTATAATAATTTCAATATCAGTTTTTGTATTTGTAGTAAGTATTTTTGATAATCTTATCTTATCACCTAAAATAATGAATTATTTCTTCATTTTTATTGGGATGTTATTCGCTGTTGAAAAAATAAAGGAAGATGAATAAGATAATTTTATATATTGACAGATTTTAAAGGAGAGAAAATTTATATGAAAATTTTAATAACAGGGGCAAATGGACAATTAGGAAGAGAGTTAACAAAGCAATATAAAGAAAAGGGAAATGTTGAGCTTATTTTAACAGATGTTGATACATTAGATATTACTAATGTTAATGATGTATACAAAATGGTAAATGAAACAAGACCTGATGTAATAATTAACTGTGCTGCTCATACTGCAGTAGATAAGTGTGAAGATGATGTTGATAATGCATATAAGATAAATGCAGTAGGTCCTAAGAATTTAGCTGCAGCAATGAATGCTATCGGTGGAGAAATAGTTCAAGTTTCTACTGATTATGTTTTTGATGGAACATCTGAAAAGCCATATTTAGAGTTTGATAAGCCATGTCCAGCATCAGTTTATGGTCAAACAAAATATGATGGTGAAGAATTTGTTAAATCATTAAATCCAAAACACTATATTGTAAGAACTGCATGGCTTTATGGAGATGGAAATAACTTTGTTAAGACAATGATTAGACTTGGTGAAAATAATCCAGAAGTTAAAGTAGTAAATGATCAATTTGGTAGCCCAACTTCAACTACAGATTTAGCAAGAGTTATAATTTCACTTGTTGAAAATAAAAATTATGGAATTTTCCATGCTACTTGTAAAGGACAATGCTCATGGTATGATTTTGCAAAAGAAATTTTTGAATTAAAAGGAATGGACGTTAACTTACTTCCATGTACTTCAGAAGAATTTAAGAGTAGAGCAAAGAGACCAAAGTATTCAGTACTTAGAAATTATATGCTAGAGCTTACAACTGGCGATATAACAAGAGATTGGAAGGAGTCTCTAAAGGAATATTTAGAGAACTTAAAGTAATAATATGAATATTAAGAAATTAGCTAATAGTTCATTGATAGTAATGATAGTTTTAGTAGTTTCTAAATTTTTAGGTCTTATTAGAGATTCTTTAATGGCAAAAAGCTTTGGACTAAATGATGTCCAAAGCTTTGCTTTAGGAACTACTATGTTATTTATAAGTATAAGTTATGGTATTACAGCAGTACTTATACCAATACATTCAAAAATTAAAGAGATAAAAAATCAAGATGAGAGAAATATCTTTATAAGTAATGTAATAAATGTTGTTATGATTTTTACATTACTTATTGTATTTGGATGTATAGCAGGTGCTAAATATATAGTATTGATATTTGGTTCTTCTCTTGCTAGAGATGCAGCAGTTTATGCTGAAGCAGTATATCTTCTAAGGGTAATGCTTTTATCATTATTATTCGTAAGTGTACAGAGTATATTAACAGCAGTGTTACAATGTTATAACAAGTTTTTAATAACATCATCAGCACCGATATTTTCAAATTTAATATACATATTATATTTATTGATTTTTGTAAATAAGTTTGGATTAAGAGGTTTTGGATTTGCTACAGTATTAGGTTTCTTTACTATGATGGCAATTAATATTCCTACTTTCATAAAATTAGGATACAGATATAAGTTTGTTATTGATTTTAATGATGAAAATATAAAACAAATGGGTAAACAATTAGTTCCAATAGTACTATGTTCATCACTAGTTCAAATAAACATATTTATTGTAAGGGGATTTGCTGGATCACTTGCACCGGGATATATGGCGGCAATTGATTATGCTAATCGTTTAGATATGCTAGTCTATGAAGTCTTTGCTCAAGCTATAACTATTGTAATTTATCCAACATTAGCTTTATATATATCAAAGAAGGATTCTAAAGGTTTTAGCAAAGAGTTAGTAAAGGGAATTAATTTAGTGATGATGCTAATGGTACCAGCATCTATAGGTCTTCTTGTTTTAAGAGAGCCATTACTTGCAATATACCTTAAAAGAGGAGAGTTTACTGCATCAAGTGTTACTCTTACAAGCAATGCATTAATGTATTATATACCAACAATGATAGGGTATGGAGTAAGAGATGTTATAAATAGAGGATTTTTTTCTATAAATAATGTAAAGACTCCAATGATGAATTCTATCTTAAATGTTATATTAAATATTTTAGCCTGTGCAATGGCAGTAGGCACTGGATCTATTAAAGCAATTGCTTTAGCTAGTTCTATAGCTACTATAATATCTACAGTAATTTTATTTATGTCACTTAAGAAGAAAATAGAAGATATAGATATGGGCAATATAATTAAAGCAATACTTAAGATATTAGTAGCAAGTATAGTAATGGGGGTTATGGTGTACTTTACAAATAATATTTTAGTAGACATAACAAATAGTGAAATGTTAAATTACTTAATTACTTTGGTGGCATCGACATTGGTGGGTGTAGTAGTATATTTTATTTTATTATTAGTTTTAAAGCTAGAAGATTTAAAATACTATATTAAGGTGGTAAAGAAAAATGAAAAATGTTAAAATTGGAGATTTTATTGAAGATTTATATTCTGATAAGCCAGCACCAGGAGGCGGCGGTGCAGCAGCGTTAGCAGGAGCATTAAGTTCAGCACTTTGTGGAATGGTATATAACTTAAGTGTACATAAAAAGTTTTTTGAAGAATATGATGAAAATATTAAAAATGAATTTTTTACCGGATTAGAAAAATTAGATAAACTTAAAGATAAAATGATAGACTATATAGCTAAGGATGGAGAAGCATTTAATGGCTTAATGAGCACTTTTAAGTTACCAAAAGACACAGAAGAAGAAAAAAAATATAGAACAGAAGCTATTCAAAAAGCTTATAAAGATTCATTAAATTCGCCACTAGCTATGGTAGAAGAAGCTTTAGAGGTTTATGAGCTACTAATAATAGGGGCTAATTACGGAAATCCAAATTTAATTTCTGATATATCAGTAGGAGCTTTAATGTTAAATAGTACTATAAGAAGTGGAATAGTAAATGTAAATATAAATCTTGCAGGTATTAAGGATTTAGATTATAAAACTTCTATAGAAGCTAAATGTAACGAGATATTGAAGTTGAATGAGGAAAATACAAAAGAAGTTGAAGAGATATGTATGAAAAAGTTAGGATTTAAATATTAATAATAAAATTTAGGAGCCTTTCAATAGGCTCCTTTTTTTATGGGCGTAGCCCTTTTCCGCAATGCAGCTAAAATGGACAAGCGTATAAAGATAACATTATGTCGCATATTGTAACAAGTAATATATGTTAAAAATTAAGAAATGCATTAACTATATTAATGTTATAGCACTAATATAAAAGTGCAGATCATAGATATGATTAATGAATTGTAGCAACTAATTAGTGAAACTGAGATACCATAAAACACTGAAAATAACTTGATTACAATTAAATTAGCATAATTGGATTTATACTGGTAGTACTTAATTAATGAAGTTGAGGTGGTAAAAAGGGCGTAGCCCTTAATACGTAAGGAGGAGAAGGATAGAAAATTATTTATTCAGTATTAATAAGGTTAACAGTTACATTAATCATGTTTAAGTACCACATTAAAATAAATAAGTGACGTAGAAATACATTTAATGAATATGGGGATTTTTTGCACTAAAACTGTATAGTAATAATTGGAATTGTCAAAAATCAAAATATCAAAAGTAAATTGTAGGATGGTATTAATATAATGAAGAAACAGGTATTTGATGTGATGATGAAACTAAGTTCACCTAATAAATTTACCACTAAAAATTTAGATTTTAGAGAAAAATATAGCGATATCTTTGCTGCTATGGAATATTTTAATTATAAATGTGCAAATAAAAAAGTTAGAATTTTAGATGTAAAAGTAGACTATATACAAGTTAGATTAGACATGGTATCCGAAGAGGGAGATATGACTCCGATACGTCAATTATCAGCAATGAGCAGATACTTATATAATCAATGTGGCTGGAGTAAGTATAGTAATTTAAAGCATAGGTTATTTTATATTTACATGTGGCAAGAAAGAGAATATGATCAGTATAGCATTGATGCAGTGATAAATGAGAAGCAGAGAGCATCAAAGGCAATTAGTGATGATGAAATGCTAAATTTTCTTGGATTAATAGTAAAAAATCAAGAAATGGGAGATAAGGAAAGAAAGAAAAAAATTCTTGGTGAAGTGAAATCTATTTTGTTAAGATATATTTAAAAAAGGATGCTCTATTTTTAGAGCATCCTTTTTACATTTCATCAAGAGTGTGGAAGGTGTAACCTTCGGCTTGTAAATCTTTTAGTACAGAATCTAATATTTCTGCATTAGTCTTTGATACAGAATGAAGCAAGAATACTTCACCGTTATGGAGACATTCTTTTATTATTTTCTTTGCTACTGATGGATCCATTTGTTTATTATTATCCCAGTCTTTATATGCAAAGCTCCAAAGCATACTCTTATAACCTAATTTAGTTGTATAGTATAATGAGAGTTCAGAGAATTCACCCATTGGTGGTCTAAAGTATTTAGGCATCTCTTGGCCTGTTATTTCTTTATAGGTTTCTGAATTTGTAACTAATTCTTTTTCAAATTTAGAAAAGTCAGTTACAGTAGGCATAGATGGATGGGTTGTAGTATGATTACCAACAATATGTCCTTCTTGTACCATTCTTTTTATTATATTAGGATTTTCTTTCATATATGGTGTAGTAACAAAAAATGCTGCTTTTACATTATTATTTTTTAGAGCATCTAATATTTTTTCTGTATAACCATTTTCATAACCACTATCGAAAGTCAAATATAAATTTTTACCGTCAGTTTTTCCAAGATAATGACCATCATATTTATTAAAAAGATTATCTATTTCACTTCCTGCGCAAGGAATTTCACCATTCTTGCAATGTTTTATACCGAATCCGATTTTCTTTCTACTTAAAGAATTACAATTTACAGAAGGGGCTTCTGTAGTTAAAGTTGTTTTTGCATTGCATATGTATGGATGAAAGCTACATAGCATTGATGTTACAGTAGTCGTTGCAATGAGAAGAGATATAAGTGATTTTTTCATAATAACACTCCATTCTTTATTTTTCATCATATTTAAGTTATAATGTTTTGTGTTGCGTAGGTATTTCATCACTAAGGAGGAGCAATGGATAACTATATTCTTGAAATTAAAAATTTATTTGATATTATTATTAACAAAGATATTCATAATTATTACAAAGACATAGCTATAGAGAATTTTAGGCGTAAATTTAATTTAGGTGATGTGACTTTCTCAGATAGCTATTATATAAGTTATGTAAAAGGTGAAAAAACTAGAGGAGTAGTATATACACCAGAAGATATAGCTGATTATATAGTTATGGAGACATTAAGAGATGATGAAATATTAAAAAACCCATTTGTGAAAATAGTAGATCCTTCTTGTGGTGGTGGGAGATTAATTATCTCTACATATAAATATCTAAAAGAATTATTTCTTAATAATAATGAAGTATTAGAGAAATTTAACATTAAAAATATAGATGAGCATATAATTAGTAATAATTTATATGGATACGATATAGATGACATAGCTATAAAATCATTAATTATTGATTTATTCACAATTTCTGGATTTATCAACAGGGAAAATTTTAAAGCTGTGGATTATTTATTTTCAAATGAAGAGAAGTTTGATTATATATTAGGAAATCCTCCATATGTGGGGATTAAATCTATTGATAAAGAATACTCTAAAAAATTAAAAGAAGCTTATAAAAATGTGTATATAGATAAAGGTGATTTATCTTATTGCTTCTTTCATAAGGGAATTGAGTCATTAAATACTAATGGAAGATTAACATTTATAACATCGAGATATTTTTTAGAATCACCATCAGGAGAAGAACTTCGTAAGACTTTAAAGGAATTTTGCAAAATATATAAGATAATAGATTATTATGGTGTGAGACCTTTTAAAGGTATTGGAGTGGATCCTGTTATTATATTTTTAGAGAATTCTAAAGAAAGAGTATATGAAATAGATGTATTTAAACCTAAGAAGATAGCTAAAAATATAAGCGTTATAAATAATCTATATGATGAGAATAGAGTTAAGAATTTCAAGGTTAATAGTTTATGGCTTAATGATAAAAGCTGGATTTTAAGAAGTGAAGAAGAAATGAATATAATTAACAAAATAGAAAACAAATCATTTTGTTCTTTAGGTAACATATGTAATTCTTATCAAGGGATAATTACTGGTTGTGATAAATCATTTGTAGTTACAGATGGTGATATAGAAGAGTATTCTATTGAGAGAGAATTAATTCATCCATGGATAAAGAGTTCAGATATAAATAAGTATTCATTAAAAGATACAAAAAAGTATATTATATATGGTGATGATATAGATAATGTAGAAAAATATAGAGGTGCTATATCATTTATAGAGAGAAATAAGGATAAGCTTTTAAATAGAAGAGAAACGAAAAAGGGGATGAGACAGTGGTATCATCTTCAATGGGGAAGAAATAAAAATATCTTTGAGAGCAAAAAGATAGTATTGCCTTATAAAAGTTCTTCTAATAGATTTGCTTTAGATAAGGGTAGTTTCTTTTCAGCGGATGTATATGCACTAATTTTAAATACTGATAGACCTTTTTCATATGATTATTTATTAAAAATTTTAAATTCTGATGTATATGAATTTTATTTCAAATCCTTTGGAAAGAAATTAGGAGAAAATTTATATGAATATTATCCTAATAATCTTATGAAGCTTTGTATCCCCACAGAATTTGATTTTGAAAAGGAAGAAGATTTATATAAGTTTTTCAATTTTACAGATAGAGAAGTGAATATAATTAAAGAAAATGTTATTATATAATAAAGGAGATGACATATATGTATAAAGTAGAAAGTTTTTCATTAGATCATACAAAAGTTAGAGCACCGTTTGTTAGAAGATGTTGTGTACTTAAAGGAAGCAAAGGTGATGTAGTTTCTAAATTTGATTTAAGATTTGTACAACCAAACAAAGAGTTAATGGATATGAGAGCTGTTCATACTATGGAACACTTATTAGCTGAAAATATGAGAGACAAGATGGAGAATATTATAGATTTATCTCCAATGGGATGCAGAACAGGATTCTATTTAACAGTATGGGGTGAAGTAGAGCCAGAAGAAGTTTTAGAAGCATTAAAATATGGATTAAACAAGGTTTTAGAAGCAGAAGATATACCAGCAGCTAATGAAGTTCAATGTGGTAGCTACAAAGAGCATTCATTAGAAGGAGCTAAAGAACTTGCAAGAAAAGTTTTAGATGGTGGTCTTTCAACTAAGTTTATGATGGAATAGTAGTAGTGGCAATGAATAACATTGCTATTTAGTACGTTTAAAAAACGGGACTGTCGCACAAAGAAGTCAGATTAAAGTGCGGCAGTTTTTTATTAAAATAGAATATCAGTGCACAGGTGTCAGTTCACAGTGCACAGTGATGGATGAAATCCCCTTTGGGGAATTTCTGAGATTTTAAGTGCAATAATTTTGTGTATAGAATGAGATAGTATCCTTCATAATAAAAGGAGGTATCGCTAACAACTTTTCATTTGTTAATGCGACACTTCCACTTAAAATTCTCATGGAACTTAGTTATTATAGTTTTTATATGACTTTGATAAGTTTAGGAGTTTGAATAATTTAATGTTAATTAATTCATAGAGTTTTTTTCTCTTAGGAATACTAGATTAGCAAAAAATCTATTAAAATATTTTAAGTATAAATTCTTAGGAAGCATACCTTTTAAATATTTATTTTTTCTAAAGTTAGGATAATTTCCTTTTACTTTTCTTGTACATTGGGTAAAACCTTTCATAAATAAATCTTTATCCTTGTATTTGGCTAATCTTTTTATGAAGGTAGCATATAAATATTTCATGTAAATATATTCTAACACATCTTTGTAATCATTATAGATTTCTTCAACTTTATAATATTCAATTATATTTTCTAAATTGATTAAAATATCATAGAGTTTACAAGTATAGGTATGAGTTATGGAGTTTGGTCTTTGAATATAATGATAAAATTCATCAGGAACTATAGCAGCACTTGTAATATCAGGAATTAACTTATAAATCATTCGTACATCTTCAAACCAAACTCCTTTTTTAAATAATCCATCATCTTCATATTTCTTTTTTAATAATAAAGATTTTTTATATATTTTGTTCCAAACAACAGGATAGCAATATAATATAAGTTTATTTTTATCATCTAAAGTTAGACTATTAAGATCCTTTTCTAATTCAGCTTGAATAGATAAATTTTTATTTGGATATACTATGTCAACATTACAGTAAACTACATCATAATCAGCTTCTTTAGCTTTATTATACATTACATCAAGCATATTGTTTTCAACATAATCATCACCATCTATAAATGAAATATATTCACCAGTGGCATAGGATAAACCATAATTTCGAGCGTCACTCATGCCACCATGTTCTTTTATTAAAGGTATTATTTTTTTATTGTGTCTATTGTTAGTTATATATTAACTTATTATTTTTTGGCTATTATCTGTTGAACCATCATTTACTACTATAATTTCAATATTATCTAAAGTTTGATTAATTAGTGAATCAAGACATTTAGCTATGTAGTTTTCTACATTAAAGACTGGTACTATAACACTAATTTTTGACACATATATCCTTCCAATGTATAAATATGACATAATTAATATTATATTGATATTTCTTGCATTTTTCAAATTAAAATATAATTAATATAAATAAGAATGGTGAGTAAATAAAATATAGCTTAATATTAAAAGAAATTTCACAAAGTTTATGAAAATATTTTTAGGTATAATAAGTTTTGCATTATCTTATTCAAGAAATGATTGGTTGGCGTTAGGAGTAGGTTTGGTGATTTTATCTATACCTTTTTATTTTTTTATAAAATTCTAATACATGAATGCTGTACAATGACTATGTATATTTTATAAAAAAATGGGTAATAATATATATAAATAAAAATTCTATTTGGAAATAAAAGGAAATTGTATTATAATAAAGAATATACTAATTCGTAATTGTTAATTCATAAGCAAAGTATATATTTTTATATCTAGAATACATAATACTTAATTATGGATATATAAGAGATAAAAATTAGAATACTAAGTTATAAAATTAAAGAAATTTAAAAAAATTTCAAGTAAATTGTGAATTGAGAATTGTGAATTGAGAATTGTGAATTATATTATTAGGGGTGGGAAGATGAATGTAGAATTCAAAAGAAATGGTCATACACTTATTGTAAATTTAAGTGGTGAATTAGATCATCATAGTGCAGAGAAAATAAGAGAAGAAATAGATTTAACTATGGATAAGGGATTCAAAAATCTTATTTTCAATTTTAGTAAGGTATCTTTTATGGATAGTTCAGGAATAGGTGTTATTATAGGAAGATATAAAAAGGTTCAAAGAAAAGGTGGTATTACTTGTATAACTTGTCTAAGTGATAAAATTAAAAGAATTTTTGATATATCTGGATTGTTTAAGATAATACCTTATTATTCAAGTGATGAAGATGCTTTAGAGAAAATAGTTTAGGGGGGTAAAAAATGAAAAATTCAATGAAAATTCAGTTTCTTAGTAAGTCTGAGAATGAGGCTTTTGCTAGGGTAGCAGTGGCTGCATTTGTTTCTCAATTAGATCCAACTCTAGATGTAATAAATGATATAAAAACAGCGGTATCAGAGGGAGTAACTAATGCTATTATTCATGGATATGAAGGAAGAGATGATGAGGAAGTTTATATTGAATGTGAGTTAGATGATAATACATTAACTATAAAGATAATTGATAATGGAGTTGGAATAAAAAATATTGAGGAAGCTAAGGAGCCTTTATATACATCTAGACCAGATCTTGAAAGGTCAGGAATGGGATTTACTCTTATGGAAACTTTTATGGATGAAATGGATGTTTCATCTAGAGAAGGACAAGGAACAGTAATAACACTTAGGAAAACTATATAGTTTTTATTAAGCTAGGGAAGGGAGGGAGTATTACGGAAAAGGGAGCAACCTCTAAGGAGTTAAAAGATAATAAATATGAGATGAATGTAGAACTTATAAGAAAGGTTCAAGAAGGAGATAGTGAGGCTTTAAATATGATAATAGAAAAAAACTTGCCATTAGTTAATGCTATCTCTAAGAAGTTCCTTAATAGAGGATATGAATATGATGATATTTTTCAGATAGGTTCGTTAGGATTAGTGAAAGCTGTACAAAATTTCAATCCAGACTTCAATGTAAAGTTTTCTACTTATGCTGTCCCTATGATTATGGGAGAAATTAAAAGATTCTTAAGAGATGATGGAATGATTAAAGTAAGTAGAAATTTGAAGACAATAGGAAAGAAGGTTCACTTTTGTAGAGAAGAGTTAGTAAATGAATTAAAAAGAGACCCCACCATTGAAGAAATTGCAGAAAGATGCGATATAGAAGTGGATGAAGTTATTATGGCAACAGAATCTATGAACAGTATCAATTATTTATATGATATAATTCATCATGATGATGGTTCTCCTGTGTTACTAATAGATAAATTAAGTGAAAGTGGTTCAGAATATGAAGAACTAACTGATAAGATAGCATTAAAAGAGGCACTTAGAAATCTTGATGATAAATCAAGACAGATAATAGTATTAAGATATTTTAAAGATAGAACACAAAGTGAAGTAGCGAAATTACTTGGAATAAGCCAAGTTCAAGTATCAAGAATAGAGAAGAAGGTTCTTAAAGTTATGAGAGATAATTTTAACGAAGAAGCGTATAAAGAAAAAAAGAAGAAAAAGAAATGATGTGAAATAGAAAATCATAAATTTATATTTATAATTATGAAGGAACTGTTGTATGATAAGTGAAAATTTATCGACAATGGTTCTTTTTATTATATTTATGAGAGAAAAATCGTGTATTAAAAATATTCTTTTGAAAATACTAAAACAGGAGGTGATTTTATGAAGGCTAAAGAGGAGCAAATAAAGCAGGTTTTTAAGGATCTAAGCGAAACTGATAAGCCTAAACCACATTTAATTAAAAACTGTATATTTGCTTTTATAGTTGGAGGAATTATTTGTGTTATTGCTCAAGGGATTATG
This sequence comes from Clostridium bornimense, assembly GCF_018917145.1. Classification (GTDB taxonomy): domain Bacteria; phylum Bacillota; class Clostridia; order Clostridiales; family Clostridiaceae; genus Clostridium_AN; species Clostridium_AN bornimense_A. The sequence continues at coordinate 73,596 of NZ_JAHLOD010000004.1, read as the reverse complement.
AATTTTTTGGAGTATCTAAAGTTCTCTACTGAGGATATAGCTAGTATCACACCAATGGTTATGGTATTTTTGGGGGCTCTTCTTACTGGAATAGGAATTTATGATAAGTTTGCAACTTTTGGAGGTGCAGGGACTGTAGTTCCAATAACAGGGTTTGCCAATGCTATAGTGTCTCCAGCTATAGAATTCAAGAAGGAAGGATATGTATTTGGTGTAGCATCGAAGATGTTTACAATTGCTGGTCCTGTTCTAGTTTATGGAATAAGTGCATCAGTAATAGTAGGAATAATTTATTATTTCATTGGAGGATAAAAGATGGGAAAGAGAATAGGAAATCAAACTATACAAATGGAGTTGAAACCTTCTATAGAAGTTACAACATCTGTTGTAGGACCTAAGGAAGGTAATGGACCATTAGCAGATTATTTTGACATAATTCTAACTGATGATACTAATGGGCAAGATAGTTTTGAAAAGGCTGAATCTTCTATGATGAATAGAGCTATTGTAGAAACAATAAGTAAAGCTCAAATAGAAGATAAAGATATAAATTATATTTTTGGTGGGGACTTGTTAAATCAACTTACAGCATCACATTTTGCTATAAGAGATATAGATATTCCCTTTTTTGGTTTATATGGTGCATGTTCTACTATGACAGAATCTTTATCGTTAGCAAGTTTAATGGTGGAGGCAGGATTTGCTGTTAATGCTATTGCAACTACATCATCACATTTTTCTTCATCTGAAAGGCAATTTAGATTTCCGCTAGAATATGGAGCTCAAAGAAAGGTTACTTCACAATGGACAGTAACAGGATCAGGAGCTATGTTAGTTAGTAATAAGAAAACTAAAGGAAAACCAGTGGTTACCTTTGTTACGACAGGAAAAGTAAAAGACTATGATATAACAGATGTTAATAATATGGGAGCGGCAATGGTACCGGCGGCAGTAGATACGTTAAAAGCTCATTTTGAAGATACAGGAAAAAATCCTAGTGATTATGATTTAATTGCTACTGGAGATTTAGGATCCGTAGGTGGAGACTTAATGGTAAAGCTTATGAAGGAATATGGATATGATATTTCTAAAAATTATATTGATTGTGGAGATCAAATTTTTATTAAGGATAATACTGTTTGTGCTGGTGGTAGCGGATGTGGATGTTCAGCTGTAGTTGATTGTGGATATATATATAAAGAAATGCTTAAAAAGAAGTTTAAAAAAGTATTAATTATGTCAACAGGTGCACTTATGAGTACTACATCTAGTTTACAAGGTGAATCAATACCTGGAATTGCTCATGCAGTTGCTTTAGAAATGGAGTGATAGATATATGGATTATTTATGGGCATTTATAATTGGTGGGCTTATATGTGTAATAGGTCAGATATTAATGGATGTGGCAAATTTGACGCCTGGGGTAATTCTTGTTGCTTTTGTTACAGCAGGTGTATTTTTAGGTGCATTAAATATATATGATTATATTATTGATATTGGTGGAGCAGGAGCTACAATTCCTTTACCTGGGTTTGGATATTCTTTGGCGAAAGGTGCTATAAAAGCAGTAAATGAAAATGGATTAATTGGAGCTTTTACAGGAGGAATAACTAGCACCGCAGGAGGAATAACTGCAGCTATAGTATTTGGATATCTTATGTCACTAATTTTTAATGCAAAAACAAAGAAATAATTATGAAGAAAGTAATAATTATAACTGATGGTGACAATGTAGCAAGACGTTCTGTGGAGTTTTGTGCTAGAGAAATTGGTGGTAGATGTATTTCTCTATCAGCAGGAAACCCTTCTCATATAGATAGTGATACATTGATAAGTTATATAAATGAAGCACCACTAGAACCGGTTCTTGTTATGGTAGATGATAAAGGTTCTAGAGGTTATGGAAGAGGAGAGGAAAATCTTATTCATTTATTAATTAATGATGACATTGAAGTGATTGGAATAGTTGCTGTTGCATCAAATACTTTTAGTGGATCACCAATAAAAGTAGATGTATCTGTAACAAAAAACTTAAAAATTAGTGATAAAGCTGTTGATAAATATGGTAATGAGCAGAAAGATAAAAATTTTTATGGTGATACCATAAATGTTATAGAACAATTTAAAGTTAGACCAATAATAGTTGGCATTGGAGATGTAGGAAAGATGCACGGAAAAGACGATATTTCATTAGGATCACCGGTACTTATGAAAGCAGTAAGGTATATATTAGATAAACATAAAAAAGTGTTGTAGAATAGTTTAACTATTCTACAACACTTTTTTAGTTAATTTGCAGGTATTTGACTAGAGTTAGGTGCGTTAGATGTTGTATCATTTTTCTCATTATTAGATATATTATTTTTATCATCAGTATTAGTAGTATTAGTGTTAGTGTTAGTAGTATCTTTACTAGTATCAGTATTTGTATCAGTATTTGTATCAGTAGTGTCTTTATTAGTATCAGTATCTTTGTTTTTATCAGTATCTTTATCTTTGTCTTTATCTTTGTCTGTTTCATAATATTTTGTTTTATGTGAAGAACAGTATTTTGTTGGTTGTGTTCCTTTTACAAAATATTCTGTATAACCATAACTGCAATTTTTACCTGCTAATAAGCCACTTTCTTCACAAATATATGCTGATACAATATCTGAAGGTTGAGCTATTGACTTTCCAGGTAAATTTTCGTGAACTTTTTTCATAATAAGCCCCCAAGCATTGGAGATTGAACTTGAACTAGCAGAATTAAAGTTATTTCCACTTTGATCGTCATAATATAAGAATAATGATCCACTATAGTAAGGGCTTAATCCTGCAAAAGTAAGTACTCTAGATTGTTCAGAAGTACCAGTTTTACCAGCAAGATTTAAATCACTTCTAAAGTTTGCCGCTGTACCAGTAGGAGTAACTTTACCTCCAGAAGTTAGTGGAGCTTTTAGTAAGTCATAAGTTATAAAAGCAGTTTCAGGTGAAAATACTTTGTGTGAGTTAGTTGAAGATTCTAGTATAGTTGCTCCGTTTCTATCAACTACTTTTGTATATAATCTTGGTTCTGTATACATACCTTGATTTCCAAAGGTACCAAATGCAGCAGCCATTTTTAATGGAGTAGTACCATATGTTTGTTCACCTAAAGCTAATGCAGCTACTGCTTTATCGCTTTCATTTAAATCAAGACCTAATTTTTGACCATATTCGAAGGATTTTTCAATACCTAATTTATCTACTGCTCTTATAACAGTTAAGTTTGAAGAAGTTCTAATTGCTTGCCTAACTGTTAATTGACCATAATTTCCACGTTGTTTTGTATACCAGTTAACAGGAGTTTCTGTATATCCAGTAGATTTTAATTCACTATCAGTAAGAGCAGTATCTTTAAGTGTTGAACCAGCATTTATAATGCCTTCTTCTATAGCAGGTGCATAACCTGTTAATGGTTTTGCTGAAGAACCAGTTTGCATATTTGTCATAGCTCTATTAATACTTAAAGGGGGCATGTCTTCAATATTTCTTCCACCAATAATAACTTTTACTTCTCCAGTAGTATAATCTATAACACTACCACCAATTTGAGGTTGAGATATACCATTATTATCTACATAAAAGTTTATACCTCTAAGTGGATAATAACTATTAGGATTATCAACGATATCTTGTGCAGCATCTTGTAAGTCTTTATTCATAGTTGTGTATATTTCTAAAGAACCAGTAGCTAAAAGATTATCAATATAATCATCATCATAGTTATATTTCTTTTTCAAATCTTTTCTTACTTGTTCTTCAACAGGACGGATGAAAAATTCGTAATGTTGTCTATTATTACTTGTACTAGCACTTTGGTTAAAAGGTATACCTTCAGTAGTTAATTGATTCATAGCAGTATTATATTCTTCATCGTTTATCTTGTTAAGCTCTTTCATTTTCATAAGAACTAATTTTGTTCTTTTTATATAAGGTCTATCATTGATAGCCATATCTTCAAAGCCTTCATTAAATGGATAATTTGAACCAGGACTCTGTGGCATACCAGCTAGAAAAGCACATTCTAATAATGAAAGGTCTTTTACTTCCTTTGTAAAGTAACTTTCAGCAGCAATACCGACACCTACATTTTGACCTCCGAAGTTTACTGTATTTAAATAAGCTTCAAGAATTGAATCTTTATTTAATACATCTTCTAATTTAATAGAATAATATATTTCTAGAACTTTTCTTGTAATCTCATTTCTATTATTTAATGCATCATCCATAAATAACTTATTTTTTATAAGTTGTTGAGTAAGGGTAGATCCACCTTGTCTACCACCACTACCTGTTAACTTTGATTTTAAATTATTTATGGCAGCTCCTGCTAATCTTTTTATATCAATACCACTATGTTTATAGAAACGTTCGTCTTCAATTGAAACAATAGCATCTTTAAGATATTGAGGCATATCATCATAAGCTACCAATTTTGTTTTGGTTACAGTAGCTACACTACCAATTTCAGTATTGTTATCAGAATAATAAGTAGATGGTTCTCCGATAGTTACAATATCATCAACATTAAGAGGAGCGGCAGAACTTATTATTGAACTAGCATACAATGAAAATGTTATTGCACTAATTGAACCAATAATAAATATTGATATAAGAGCAATTTTTAAAAATGTAAGAAATGTATTTGACTTCTTAGCACTACTTTTTTTAACAGTAGATTTGGAAGTTGATTTTCCTGTACTACTATTTTTAATTGTATTTTTATTAGTTGAGTTTTTTGAATTAGTATTTTTAACAGTTGTATTTTTATTTGATTTCGTATCATATTTTTTGTTAGGTTTTGTCGATACGTTCTTTTTTGACTTATCGTTATTTTTTTCACTTTTGCTCATTATTTATCCTCCTCAAAGAACAATATAAAGAAATTATATCATATTTCTAAAATTATAAAAACATATCTTGAAATTGAATTAGTAGAAATTAGCAAATTTTCAAAAGTGACTTCCATAAAGTTACTATTTATTTTTATGGAATATAATTGAATTTAATGTTGTAAATAATTTAATTTAGTTAATAAAATTCATTTATTTACAATCGTATTCTTATAGTATAGAATTATATTTAAAATGTTAAGACTACCTTATAGGAGGTAAATTTTTTATGATATATGGAAATTTAGAAGGAATTAAGAATTCCTACATTAATGAGTTAGAGGAATTATATAATATAAAAGTTCCAAGAAAAGAATTTATTACAGAAGAAATTATAAATGTTATGTGTAAAATAACAGAATTAATAAATAGAGAAGTTTCTGTTTCTATTAACAGAAAGGGAGATGTTTTAGGTATATCAGTAGGGAATGCTGAAAGTGTTGAGCTTCCAGTTATAGATATAGAAGAAAAATCACTTAGTGGTGTTAGAATTATTCATACTCATCCAAGTGGAAATTCACATTTATCAGTTATAGATATTTCTGCATTGCTTAAGTTAAAGTTAGATGTAATGGCAGCAATTGGAGTTGAGGATGGAAAAGCTAAGGATATTTCATTAGGATTTTGTGGGGTCTATGAGAATAATTTAGTTGTTGAGAAAAAGTATAATAATACAATAGAAGAAGTATTACAATTTGATTATTTAGATAAAGTACATTATATTGAAGAATCAATAAAAAATAGTGATATAAAAGAAATTGAAGAAGAAAAAGCCATATTAGTATCAACAGATAGTGAAGAAATGCTTGATGAGTTAGAAGAACTTGCTTTTGCTTGTAATGTTACAGTAGTTTATAAAGTGTTACAAAAGAAAAACAAGATAGAAGCAGCTACTTTTATAGGTAGTGGAAAAGCTGAAGAAATAGCATTATTAAGACAAGTTTATGATGCTAATGTTATAATTTTTGATGATGAGCTTTCAGGAGCACAAGTTAAAAATTTAGAATCTATAATTGGAACAAAGGTTATAGATAGAACAACATTAATTTTAGATATATTTGCAAGAAGAGCGAAGACTAGGGAAGCTAAGATACAAGTAGAATTAGCTCAGTTAAAATATAGATCGGCTAGACTTTTAGGTTTAGGTGTAGTTATGTCAAGAACTGGGGCAGGTATAGGAACAAGAGGACCAGGGGAAAAGAAGCTTGAAATTGATAAAAGAAAGATTAGAGAAAATATACATGATTTAAATAAAGAATTAGAAAAGATTCGAAAAAACAGATCTGTTCAGAGGGAAAAAAGAAATAAGGCTAATATGCCTAAGATATCTTTAGTGGGATATACAAATGCTGGTAAATCTACTTTAAGAAACTTATTAGCTAATAATTATGCAAAAGATAGCGCCTTAAATAAAGAGAATGTATTTGCAGAAAATATGCTTTTTGCTACTTTAGATGTTACTACTAGAGCTATTGAACTTAAAGATAGAAGAATAGCGGCTCTTACTGATACTGTTGGATTTGTAAGAAAGCTTCCTCATGATTTAGTAGCAGCGTTTAAGTCTACATTAGAAGAAGTAACTTACTCAGATTTACTATTACATGTTGTAGATGGATCTTCACAGGCTGTTTTTGATCAAATAGAAGCAGTAGAAGAAGTATTAGTTGAGTTAAGTGCAAATGATAAACCTCAAATATTAGTTATTAATAAGATAGACCTAATGGATGAAGAAAAAGTTGCGAAGTTAGAAGAAAAGTTTAATTACTTACCTATAGTAAAAATAAGTGCTAAGAAAGAAATTAATATAGAAGATCTTATGGAGAAAATGACAGAAGTTATACCATCTACAATGAGAAAAGTGGAATATCTAATTCCTTATACTGATTCAAGTGCAGTTTCATATATTCATAGAACTTCTATTGTTGAGGAGGAAGAATATTTAGAATATGGTACACGAATTGTAGCAACAGTGGATGAGGAGGTTTTTAATAAAACTGCAAATTATATTAAAAAATGATTAAATATGTATTATAATAAGGATATATGAATTTTTATTTGGTTTTAGAGGGGGGTCCGTTGTGGAAAGAACTATATTACAATATCAAAAAGCATATAATTCTATAATAGAAAAGCTTAAGGAGAAGAATAATATTATAGGCGTTATGGTCTTTGGTTCAATGGTGTCAGGGGATCTCTGGGAAGAGTCTGATATAGATTTGTTTGTTATAACTAAAGATGGACCTAGTGGCATTGAAAATATTCATATTGATGAAAAAGGGGTACCTGTTCATATAAAATTAATGGGGAAGGATAAGTTTATAAATTTACATGAGAAAGATTTAAAAGGTGGATTTATTCACAGAATTTTTGCATCATCTAAATTAGTTTTTTCAAAGGATAAAGAGATTACTCAGAGATATGATGATGGAAGATATTATCCAGACTTAGACAGGGAAAGATGGAATATTGTGTATCTAGGTGAGTTTTTAAAGAGTATGGGAAGTTGTAAAAAGCAATTAGGAAACAATTCAACATATATTGCTAATGTTTCTATGAATAAGTGCTTAGAAAGTTTTGCAAAGTTATATGTAAATTATTCTGGATATATGATAAGCAAAGATGCATTAACAATGGTGATAAATTTAGATGATGAATTCAAGATGTATGTAGATAAGTTTATATATAATAAGGAGGATATTAACAAAAGTATTAATGAATGTATAGATTACTTATGGGATTATGTAGATTTGAATTTGAAGTCTATTTGTAGATTATTACTAGGTTATATAAAAGAACAGGATAGATTTTTATCTTCTTCAGAGATAAAGAAAGATCCTTTATTTGCAGATTTTAATATTGAGGTAGAAGAAATTTTAGATAAGTTATGGAATAAGAATATAGTTAAAAGAGATTTTAGAGAATATAAATTCAATGGTGAAGTTTTATTCAAAGAAAATGTTTATTATATATAGAAGTATATAACAATGTTTTATATTAATAATAGGGACTTGCAAATTATAAACTTTAATTTGTGTAGTCCCTGAGGTTTTATATGTGGAGTTTATATATGGATAAATATATTTTTAAATTTAATGAAAAGGAAGAAAAGCCTAAGTATATACAATTGTCTGAATATATAATTGGTCTTATTGAAGATAAAAAGATAGGTGAAGGTGAAAAGTTACCACCGATAAGAAAATATGCTAAAGAATTGGGTGTTAATAATGATACTATTGTAGCTGCATATAAAAAGATTGTTTTACTTGGATATGCATATCAAAAAATGGGGTCAGGTACTTATTGTAAGAGAAGAGGAAAAACTAGAAATTTTAAAAGTGATTACTCAAGAATAATTAAGGATAGGTTTAATAATAAAGCTAATAAGTCATATATAGATTTTGTTGGGGAAGGATTTAATAATGAATACTTTCCCGTTGAAAAGTTTAAGGAATGTATAAATGAGGTAATTGATAGAGATGGAATATATGCATTAACATCTTATGACACTACAGGATATTCTGGACTTAGAAGTAATATTTCTAAAGTGTTTTGGAATGGAGAAGTTAAGGAAGAAGATATTCTTATTTTGTCAGGGGCTCAACAAGGTATAGATGTTATTGCTAAGGTGCTTTTAAACCCAGGTGATAAAGTAGTAGTTGAAAAGCCAACTTATGGTGGTGCACTGTATGCTTTTGCATCTAGAAGGAGTAATGTTTTAGAAATAGATATGGAGGTCGACGGAGGAAATCTTGTGGAACTTGAGAAGATCTTGAAGGGTAATAAGGTTAAGGCTATGTACCTTATGAGTTACTTTCAAAATCCTACAGGGGTTTCTTATTCAAAAGAGAAAAAAGAAAAATTGTTAAAGCTTGCGGAAAAATATAACTTTTATATTATCGAAGATGATTATTTGTCAGAGCTTATTTATGACAAGAAGGAATACATTACAATAAAGAAATTAGATATCTATGATAGAGTTATATATATAAAGTCATTTTCAAAAATATTTGCACCAGGTATAAGATTAGGATATATGATACTACCTAAAAGAATAAAGGAATCCGTGGAAAGTTCAAAAATTTCTACAGATGTTTTGACATCATCGCTTATGCAAAGAACTCTTGATAATTATATTAGTAAGGGTCATTGGATAAGATATATAGAAGAAATTAGAAATCATTATAAAGATATGTATTATATGATGATAAAATTATTAGAAGAAAATTTATCTGATTATATAAAATTTCATAAACCTAATGGTGGATTAGTGATTTATTGTGAAATATTAGATAGTCGAATATCTTCAAGAAAGTTGTTTAATAGTTGTTTGAAAAGAAATGTATTGATAACACCAGCGGTGCTTTTCTATAATAATTATAAAATTGGTGATAAGTATTTTAGATTATCATTTTCTAGTGCAAAGGAAGATGAAATGAAAAAAGGAATTACTTGTTTAAGGGAGGTTTTTCAAGAGTTATATGAAGAACTTGGGATTTATTAATATAAATTTAGATAATCTATATGAAGCTTCAGAAGAAGAAATAACATATTATCTCTTCCTAAACGGATATAATGTAAAAAATCTTATGGCAATACGAAGGTTGCCAAAGGAAGAGATACAAAGTCACATTATAGAGGGAAAAATGAAATATAAGGTAATAGAGAAGGCTAGTAATCCTAAAGAACTTTTAGATAAGCTTTGTAAAACACCTAAAAATGATAAAATATATGCATTAAATATGTTAGATGAAGATATTAAAAATAAATTAATAGAGTTTGTTAGAAAAAATTATGTTAATCTTTATTCAAAAGAGAAAGAAACAGCACTATGGATAATTGGAGAGTTGAAGGCAGAAGAGGCTATGGATGTTCTAATAAAAGGAGCAGTACATAAATTTGTTAATGTTAAAAGAATGGCTCTTTCTGCTATGAGCAAAATAGGAAGTAAAAAAGGAGAAGCAGCAGTACTTAGGGCGCTATCTGATGAAAATCCACAGGTGGTTGCCTATGCTATTAAAGCTTTAACTTCAATAAGTCCTGATGAACATAGTGATAAGATTGAAGATATTAGAATGAATAGCAATAATAAGGGGATTTGTGCTGCTTGTGATGGATATTTAAATAGGGCACAAGTATGAGGGCACAAGTCACAGATTTTATTGCAGTAATTCATGTTGGTATTGTTTTTATAGGTATTCCAATATTAAAATATATTTATATGATATTATTAATTTTAATAACATGGTTAAGTTGGAAGTTTGGATTTAAAACAAGTAAACTTAAAAATTGATTAGATGTGCACGGTATATAACTTATTAGTGAATAAGGAATGTATTTTCACTGAGCACTGCTAAAGGAGGAATATTTTTTGTATAAGACGATATTAAAATATGGTGAAGATAGATTTGAAGAAAAACGTTCTGAATTTATAGGATATGCTAAAAGAGTTGAGTCAGAGGAGGAAGCCAGGGCTTTTGTTGATGAAATAAAGGCTATGCATAAACAGGCTACTCATAATGTATACGCTTATATAATTGGTGAAAATATGGGGATACAAAGGTATAGTGATGATGGTGAGCCACAAGGTACAGCAGGGGTTCCTGTTCTTGATTGTATAAAGAAAAAAGGCCTTACTAATGTAGCTGTTGTAGTAACTAGATATTTTGGTGGTGTGTTATTAGGAACAGGGGGGCTTGTTAGAGCTTACTCACATGGAGCTTCTATAGCTCTTGAGGCTGGTGAACCTGTTGAGAAAGTTTTAGGTAGAGCTGTTTATTTTAAATTGAGTTATGATTTGTATGGGAAAATACAATATCTTTGTGGCACTAATAATTGGCATATAGAGGATTCAGTATTTACTGATGAAGTAGAGGTAAAAATATATTTTGAAAGTGCTATAATAGAAGAGGTAAAGAAAAGTGTCATTGAAGCAACTAATGGTAAAGTTGCTATAAGAGAAGATGATGAGATGTACTATTATAAGATGGAAAATAGATTATATCCAGAGGTATAATAATATTTACCTTGTAATTGGTATATAAATAAGTTTAAAATAATATATAGATTTAAAGTTAAGTTGTTATACTTTAATTTATGAAAATAGGAGGGTTAATATGTCAGGACATTCAAAGTGGCATAATATAGCGGCTAAAAAAGGAAAGAATGATGCTGCAAGAGGAAAGATTTTTACTAAGTTAGGTAAGGAAATAGCTATGGCAGCTAAGGATGGATCTAATCCAGACCTTAATGTTAAGCTTGCTAACATAATTGCAAAGGCAAAGGCAGCTAATATGCCTAATGATACAATAAATAGAGCTATAAAGAAAGGCTCTGGAGAATTAGAAAATGTTAATTATGAAGAAATTACATATGAAGGATATGGCGCTGGCGGAGTTGCTTTTGTAGTAGAAGCATTAACTGATAATAAAAACAGATCTGCTGGTAATGTAAGATCACACTTTACAAAATGTGATGGAAATTTAGGAGCTACTGGTTGTGTATCATGGATGTTCCAAAAGAAAGGTCAAATAGTTATTGAAAAGAATGACCTTGATGAAGATGAAGTTATGATGCTTGCACTAGATGCAGGAGCAGAAGATTTTTCTTCAGAAGGAGATGTGTTTGAGATAACAACATCTGTTGAAGATTTTGGAGCTGTTAGAACAGCGTTAGAAGCAAAAGGATTAGAATTCTTATCAGCTGAAATTACTATGATACCAGATAATTATACAGCTGTAGATATGGAAACAGCTGCAAAAATACAAAAGTTAGTTGATAGACTAGAAGATGATGATGATGTATCTAATGTTTATCACAACGCAGAATTTCCAGAAGAATTTGAAGGATAATTTTAAGTAAAATTGAGCTACTGCACAAAAGAGAGTGTAGTAGCTTTTTTAGTGTACAGATATATATTGAGGTACAGGAAAAGTACATGTAGAGTAAGAATTAATAAATATCAAAATTTAAAAATAATGATAATTTAGATTTGAAATTTGTAAAAATATGATTAAAAAATGAGTTGTTGTCCATAATACTTAAAAAAGGAGTGGTATTATGAGTGATAATTCTTTAAATAAATATCCAAAGATAAGATTTAATAAAGTTAATATTAGAGATATAATTATTGGAACATTACTATTAATTATAGTAGCATTAGGTAGTGTTATAGTATACCTTGTTAATAACAATGATGATGAAGTTTTACAAACCATGAACGAATTTTCAAATACATTAGTAAAGGATAATGAAGAAGTTATATTAAGAACTGTAACAATAAGAGCAATTGATAATTTTGAAGAAAAAGAACCTTCTAGTGTATTAGAAAAAGAGAAGTTGAATTATTTAAATAAGATAAAGATATATAACGATAGTGGTAAAATTGAAGATTTAAATATGAGAAGTAAGGAAAATTTAATCGATAGAGAGTTTGTTATAAATAAAAACTTATATGTAACATCTCTAGAAAATGGTAAGGTGATTTTTACTCATTATCAATATGAAAGACCTTATGTACTTAAGACAGAAAATAGCTTAGTTAATGTATATAAGGTAGATGGTAGTGGACAATTAAAGCTTGTGCGAAATACAGATATTAAATTACAAATAAGAGAAAGTTCAGATCTTAGACCTATACAAGAAGGTAAGGCACAAATTAAAGAAGATAGTGATGATAATATTAGAAATTATCTTCATGTATTTATTTCATAATAATTGCTAGTAGAATAGGGTGATGTCATATTAATGAATAAATTTTGTGGCAGTCACCTGTTTTATTATCAGTGCAAAGGTATATATAAGTGCACAGTGATTTATGAAATTTCCTTTGGGCAATTTCTGAGATTGTAAGTGAGACATTTTTGGATATATAGTAAGCTTTAGTTTCCTACACTATTCACTATTACCTATTCATTCTCAAACTGTGCACTGAAAATGTGAACTGATTGAATCGTCAATTGTTACTGTTTTTTAAAATCCTTCCCTTGATAAAAAACTATTTCAATGTTAAAGTATAAAATGACTAAGTATGTGAGAGGGGGAAGTCAAAGAGGTCTTTGACGAAAAATTTGTACGAATATATAAAAGGAATATATAAAGGGTTTAAGAAAGATTATATTATTATAGAGAATCAAGGAATTGGTTATAAGATATTTACATCGGGAAGTACAATGGCAGCTCTTCCAGACTTAGATCAAGAAGTATTTGTTTATTTAAAACAAGTAGTTAGAGAAGATTTTATTGGATTATATGGATTTATAACAGAAGAAGAGTTAGAATTATTTAATAACCTTACAAATATAAATGGTGTAGGTGCTAAGGCAGCATTATCTATTTTATCTATTGGTAATGTAACTAATATAAAATATGCAATAGTTTCCGGTGATGAAAAATTTATAATTAAGGCACAGGGAATAGGTAAGAAGATAGCACAAAGAATTATATTAGAACTTAAGGATAAGTTATATAAGGAACAAATAAGTGAAGGTATTACTGTAGACGATATTTCAATTGTAGATAATATCGATAATAATAAGATTGCAGAAGTAAGAGAGGCTTTATTAGCATTAGGATATGGCGAGAAGGAAATAGAAAAGGCACTTAAAAAGGCTACTCTTACTGAGACTATAGAGAATATTATTAAAGAAGCGTTAAAACTTCTTATGAATTGAAGGTGATTTTAGATGGATGATAGATTGATCTCACCAGATATAAAAATTGGGGAAGAAGTAGAGTATTCTTTAAGACCAGAAAACTTGGCAGAATATATTGGTCAAGAAAAGGTAAAAGAAAAATTATCTATTTTTATAAAAGCTGCAAAGAAGAGAAATGAAGCGCTAGATCACGTGTTGTTATATGGACCTCCAGGGCTTGGAAAGACAACATTAGCTAATATTATTGCTAAAGAAATGGGTGGTAATCTTAAGGTAACATCAGGACCAGCCATTGAAAGAGCTGGTGATTTAGCTGCAATATTGACAACATTATCTCCTTATGACGTACTTTTTATAGATGAAATTCACAGGTTGAATAGATCTGTAGAAGAAATCTTATATCCTGCAATGGAAGATTATGCTTTGGATATAGTTATAGGTAAAGGTGCTGCAGCAAAATCAATAAGAATAGATTTGCCTAAATTTACTTTAATTGGTGCAACTACTAGAGTAGGCCTTTTAACAGCACCACTTAGAGATAGATTTGGAGTAATGTGCTCTATGGAATTTTATAATGATAATGAACTAAAAGAAATCATAATGAGGTCTGGAGAAATCTTAGATGTTGATATGGATAGTGCTGCAGCTATGGAGATAGGTAAGAGAAGTAGAGGTACGCCTAGAATAGCTAACAGGCTATTGAAAAGAGTAAGAGATTATGCAGATGTTAAGTGTGATGGTATTATTGATATAGATAGTGCGAGGGAAGCATTAAATCTTATGGAAGTCGATAGTGAAGGCTTTGATAAGGTGGACAATAAAATTCTTAAAGCTATCATAGAATCTTTTAATGGTGGACCAGTAGGAGTAGAAACATTATCTTATTTTATAAGTGAAGAGTTGGGTACTATTGAAGATGTATATGAACCATATCTTCTTCAAAAAGGTTTCATTGTTAGAACGCCAAGGGGTAGGATAGCTACAGATAAGGCTTATGAACATTTAGGATATAAGAAAAATAAAAAAGAAAATTCAAATCAAATTAACTTTTTAGATAAGGAGTAATAAACTATGAAGGTTTCAGATTTCGACTTTCATCTTCCAGAAGAACTTATAGGTCAAACACCGTATAAAGATAGAGATCAGTGTAGACTATTAGTTATGGATAAGAAAACAGGAGAAATTGAACATAAACATTTTTATGACATATATGATCAGTTACAAAAAGGAGATACTTTAGTACTAAATGATACGAGGGTAATTCCTGCAAGACTTATAGGAGAAAAAGAAGATACTAAAGGAAAAATGGAGTTTCTTCTTTTAAAGAGAATAGATAAAGATAAATGGCAAACTCTAGTTAAGCCTGGTAAAAGAGCAAAAATAGGAACAACATTTGTTTTTGGTGATGGATTACTTAAGGCAAAAGTTGTTGATATATCTGATGAAGGAAGCAGAATAGTAGAGTTTTCATACGAAGGAATATTTGAAGAAGTATTAGATAAACTTGGAGAGATGCCACTACCTCCGTATATAACAGAAAAGTTAGAAGATAAGGAAGCATATCAAACTGTTTATTCTAAAAATTCAGGATCTGCTGCGGCACCAACAGCAGGACTTCATTTCACTGAAGAATTACTTGAAAGAATAAAAGAAAAAGGAATAAATATTGTATATGTTACACTTCATGTAGGACTTGGAACTTTTAGACCAGTAAAAGTAGAAGATATTGAAAATCACTTTATGCATTCAGAGTACTTTGAAATAAGTGAAGAGAGTGCAAAAGTAATCAATGAAACAAAAGAAAATGGTGGAAGAGTAATCTGTGTAGGTACAACATCTATAAGAACAGTAGAATCTTCCTCTGAAAAAGGAAAAGTTATACCAGGAAGTGGATGGACTAATATATTTATATATCCAGGTTATGAATTTAAAGTAGTGGATGCACTTATAACAAACTTCCACTTACCAGAATCAACATTACTTATGTTAGTATCAGCATTAAGTGATAGAGAAAAAATATTAAATGCATACAATATAGCGGTAGAGGAAAGATATAAGTTCTTTTCTTTTGGAGATGCTATGTTTATTAAATAGTGCACAGTGAAGGTTAATTTTCCCCGGTGGGGAAAATAATGTAGTCCTGCGGACGGCGGAAGTAGCTTGGGGAGTGCACTGAAAACTGTGCACTTACATGCACTGATAGAAAGGAACGTTATTATAGATGGCAAAATATACTTTGTTGAAAAAAGATGGAAATGCTAAAAGAGGAAGATTTGAAACAGTACATGGTGTAATTGAAACACCTGTTTTTATGAATGTAGGAACTTTAGCTGCTATAAAGGGTGCTGTTTCTTCTATGGATCTTAAAGATATTGGATGTCAGGTAGAATTATCAAATACTTATCATCTTCATTTAAGACCAGGAGATAAGGTAGTTAAGGCTATGGGAGGGCTTCATAAGTTTATGAATTGGGATAGACCGATTCTTACAGATTCAGGTGGATTCCAAGTGTTCTCTTTAGCGTCTATGAGAAAAATTAAAGAAGAGGGTGTATATTTCTCATCTCATATTGATGGAAAAAAGATTTTTATGGGACCAGAGGAATCTATGCAAATACAATCTAATTTAGCATCTACTATTGCTATGGCATTTGATGAATGTATACCAAACCCTTCAGAGAGACCATATGTATTAGATTCAGTTGCAAGAACTACAAGATGGCTTGAAAGATGCAAAAATGAGATGGATAGATTAAATTCTCTTGAAGATACAATAAATAAAGAACAACTTTTATTTGGTATAAATCAAGGTGGAGTATATGAAGATATAAGAATAGCTCATGCTAAGGAAATAGTTAAAATGGATTTAGATGGGTATGCTATAGGTGGATTAGCAGTAGGAGAAACTCATGAGGAGATGTATAGAACTATTGAAGCTGTAGCACCACATATGCCAGATAATAAGCCATTATATTTGATGGGTGTAGGGCTTCCAAGCAATATATTAGAAGCTGTAGATAGAGGGGTTGATTTCTTTGATTGTGTTTTACCTGCTAGAAATGGTAGACATGGTCATGTGTTTACTGCTCATGGAAAAATAAATTTAAAAAATGCTAAATATGAATTAGATTCTACACCAATAGATGAAGGATGTCAGTGTCCAGCATGTAAGCATTATAGTAAGGCTTACATAAGACACTTATTTAAAGCTAAAGAACTATTAGCTATGAGACTTTGTGTTCTTCATAATCTTTATTTCTATAATAAGCTTATGGAGGATATCAGAGCTGCAATAGATGGCGGCTATTTCAAGTCGTTCAAAGAAGAAAAGCTTGCTAGTTGGCAAGGAAAAGCGTAGGAGGATAAAAACATGCAATGGATGCAATTACTTTTCCCTATACTTTTATTAGGGTTAATGTACTTAATGATTTTTTTACCGGAATCAAAAAGAAGAAAAAAATTTGCTAAAATGTTAAGCGAAATTAAGGTAAATGATAAGATAATGACTAAAGGCGGTATAATTGGAAAGATAGTAAAGATTCAAGAGGATACAATTGTAATAGTATCAGGACCAGATAAGGTTAAAATTGAGTTTACTAAAGAAGCTATAGGAACAGTTCTTACTGAAGAAGTTAGTAAATAAAAAAATATAGTATAAAATATCCCTCTTTTTCATAGATATTTAGTATGTATGAAAAAGGGGGGTGTTCTTTTTGGAGGTAAAAGTGGGATACAGTAATTGTTTAAAAGGGGTCTTTAGAGCATTTGTTATCACAGTAATAGCATTGTTTGTACTTGCTATAATTACTAATTTTACAGATGTATCAGATGGTGTTAAATCAAGTACGTTGCTTATTATATCTTTAATATCTGTTGTATATGGAGCTATATATGCAGCAAGGAAGAATGGAAAAAATGGTTGGATAAATGGTATGATGGTAGCATTATTTTATATGACAATTTTTTATCTTTTAGCTGGTATAGCGGGTAGGGGATTTGCTTTTAATTATAGAGATATCTTGAGGGTAGTTATTGCATTAATATCAGGCACTTTATCGGGAATGCTTGGCATAAATACAAGGTATTAACAAAATCACATTTTATATGAGATGTCAAGATACTATAGTGTTTATTTTGAAAGAATATTGTGGTATAATTACCATGGTAATGTTCAGAATGGAGGAATATATATGAAACATATAAAGACTATTAATAAAACTAACATTAAAAATAGCTTAAATAAACCAGGATGTAAAGAATGTGCTAACTCATGCCAATCAGCATGTAAAACTTCTTGTACAGTTGCAAACTTAGCTTGCGAAAATTAATTCTAAGGCAGTAACTAAGGTTACTGCTTTAAGTTTTTATATAGATATATTTATAGCTAAATTGAGGAGGATGGAATATGGCTTTAGTTCATAAATTTAAACAAGGAGAAGAATATATAGTATTAGATGTTAATTCAGGTGCGGTACATGTAGTAGATGAATTAGTTTATGACATAATAGAAGATGAAGGATTAGAAGAAAAAGAAGTAGTCCTAAAAAAATTAGAAGGTAAATATCCAGCAGAAGTTATTTCAGAAGCATATGATGAAATAGAAGAATTAGTTAAGGAAGATATGTTATATTCAAAAGATCAATATGAAGATATAGCACATAATTCAATGGATGATGCAGATTATATAAAAGCTGTATGTTTAAACATAATTCATGATTGTAACTTAAGATGTAAATATTGTTTTGCTGATGAAGGAGAATATCATGGACATAAAGGAAGAATGTCTTTAGATGTTGCTAAGAAGGCTATTGATTATGTTATTAAGAAAAGTGGTCCAAGAAGAAATATAGAAATAGATTTATTTGGTGGAGAACCTTTAATGGCATTAGATGTTATAAAGCCACTTATAGCTTATGCTAGAGAAGAAGAAAAGAAATATAATAAGAATATAAGATTCACAATGACTACAAATGGTACTTTATTAAATGAAGATACTATGAAGTTCTTAGATGAAGAAATGGGTAATATAATTTTATCTATTGATGGAAGAAAGTGTGTTAATGATTCTGTAAGGGTTAGAGCTGATGAAAGTGGATGCTATGATACTATCTTACCTAAGATAAAAGAGATGGTTAAGAATAGAGATAAGAGCAAACAATATTATGTAAGAGGAACATTTACTAGAAATAATACAGATTTCTATGAAGATGTTATGCATTTAGCTAACGAAGGATTTGATGAAATATCAATTGAACCTGTTGTTTTAGAAGATAGTCATGAATTATCTTTAAGAGAAGAGGATTTAGATACAATTTTTAAATCTTATGATGATTTATATAATGAAATGAGAAGAAGAAAAGAAGAAAATGATGGTGAATTCAAATTTTATCATTTCAATATAGATCTTCAAGGTGGTCCATGTGTTTACAAGAGAATATCTGGTTGTGGTGCAGGATATGAATATATAGCTATAACCCCAGAAGGAGATATATATCCATGTCATCAATTTGTTGGTAAAGAAGAGTTTAAGCTAGGGGATATATATGATACTGACAAGTTTGATGTGAAGATGTCTAAGGAGTTTAAGAAAGCTCATATATACAATAAACCAAAATGTAAAGATTGCTGGGCTAAGTTCTATTGTTCAGGGGGATGTCAAGCAAACAACTTTAACTTTAATGGAGATATGAAGATTCCTTATGAATTAGGGTGTAAGATGCAAAAAAAGAGAATAGAATGTGCTATCGCTTTAAAAGTAATTTAAAGATGTAAACTTTATCATATTGAATATGTTATCAAGAAAGTTTATAATTACCATATAAGCATAAAAGGCTACAAAAGGAGGAACAAAATGGAATACTTGACTAAAAAGGGTAAAAAAACAGTAAAAAAAGAGCCTAATCGTAAAAGAAGAAGTCTGATAAAATTGTTAATTATAGTAATTGTTACAGCTATCCTAGGTTATTCAGCTTCTTTTGGTCTAACATTTGGCTTTGGAACTCAACAATATAGGATAAAACCTATGGATGAGATTATCGGTAAAGGTCTAGATTTAGTTGGAGGAGTTTCTATTTTAGAAGAAATAGAAGGAAATCCTACAAATGACCAAGTTAACCAAACTATAGAAATGTTAAACTTAAGATTAAATAAGTTTGGGGTTTCAGAAACTTCTGTAAGTAAAGAAGGGGACAACAGAATAAGAATTGAAGTTCCAGGAAAATATGATGCAAATGAAATTTTAGAGTCTGTAGCGAAAACAGGAAAGCTAACTTTTAACAGTCCTGATGGTGAAGAATTACTAACAGGATCAGATGTTAAAAAAGCAGTAGCAGGATATGATAACAATAATCAACCGCTTATTCAATTAACATTAACAAAGAGCGGTACTACAAAATTTGCAGAAGCAACTAAAAAATATTTAAATCAAAAAATATCAATAAAGATGGATGATGATGTTTTAACATCACCAACAGTTCAAGCAGAAATTACTGATGGAAAAGCTCAAATTACAGGAAGTTCTTCATTATCAGAAGCTACTAAGACAGCAGAACTTATAAATGCAGGGGCATTACCTGTAACTTTAAAAGTTGTAGAAAGTAAAACTGTAAGTGGATCACTTGGAACAGGGGTTTTAGATCAAACTCTTAAAGCTGGAGCTGTAGCGTTAGCACTTGTATTTATATTTATGATTGCTGCATATAGAAGACCAGGAATTTTAGCATCAATTTCACTTATACTATTCGTAGTACTTTTACTTGGTGTTTTTGCAATATCAAATGTAACATTAACTCTTGCGGGGATTGCTGGGGTATTATTAACAATAGGTATGGCATTGGATGCTAATGTACTTATTTTTGAGAGAACGAAGGAAGAATTAAAGTCAGGTAAACCAACTAAGGTAGCAGTAGACAATGGATTTAAGAAAGCATTATCTTCTATATTAGATTCAAATGTTACAACCTTAATTTCAGGTTTTGTTCTTTATTTTGTAGGAACAGGTAGTGTTAAAGGATTTGCGATGACACTTATATTAGGTATTTTAGTAAGTATATTTACTGCAATTACTGTAACTCAAACATTACTAAAATGGAGTGTTGCAAGCGGACTTATAAAGAAACCATCACACTTTGGAATCAAGGGGGAGTAGTCACATGAAGGTAATCGAAAGAACAAAAATTTGGTTTACTATTTCCTTAGTAGTTATTCTAATTGGTATTGGAAGTATGTTATTTAAGGGGTTTAATTTTGGAATTGACTTTAAGGGAGGAACTCTTGTAGAAATTTCAATGGGGAAAGAATTAAATGACAGCGAAATTAAGGAAGTAACAGATATAATTAAAAAGCAAGATAGTTCAGCTGTAGTTACTACTGCTAACAATAATTCTCAAGTTGATGTAAAAGCTGGAGAGGATACATTAACTGAAGCTAAATTATCAACTATTACTAAGAATATACAAGAAAAGTTTTCAGATGCTAAATTAAAATCTCATGATAGAATTGGTTCAACAGTAGGTAAAGAGTTAACACAAAAGGCTATTTTATCTTCTTTAATATCAATAGTACTTATATTAGGTTATGTTGGATTTAGATTTGAATTTAAGTTCGGTTGTGCTGCAGTTATAGCATTAATTCATGATATTTTAGTTACATTATCAGTATATTCAGTATTTTCAATAACAGTGGACTCACCATTTATAGCAGCTATGCTTACTGTACTTGGATATTCTATCAATGATACTATTGTTGTTTTTGATAGAATAAGAGAAAACTTAAAGAAGATGAGAAAGAAAACTATTGAAGAAATTGCAGATGAATCTATTAATCAAACAATTAGAAGATCATTATACACTAGTATTACAACATTAATAACAATTACTACTATTACAATAATGGTACCAGCAATAAGAAACTTTGGTATTCCATTGATAATAGGTATAGCTTCTGGTGCATATTCTTCAATATTTATAGCATCACCACTTTGGGTGTTATTTAAGAAACATAGTAAGAAAAAAGTAAAAATTTAATGACATTTAGACTGTGCAAACAATGTTGGGATGCACAGTCTTTTTTTTCAGTGCGATATCAAGGCACAAATGAAAGGCAGAAGGCACAGGTATGTATCAGTGCACAGTGCACAATGATGGAGGAAATTCCATTTGGGGAATTTCTGAGATTTTAAGTGTGATAATTTTATGTATAAAGTAAGTTAATTTCTTTAAGATATTTATATTTTATATATAACTATCACAAGGGGCTAATGAAGGCTGTGCCTTCATGTAGCTTGAAGTAGGAACCTATTATTAGTGAAAACAACATTTAAGTATAACAGTTTTATATATGCACTAAATACAATTGTAACTTTAGCCATCCGCAGGACTATAATATTTTCCCTTTAGGGAAAATTAACCGAAATTGCGAATTGTGAAATGTTTGAATTGTGAATTATTAATTGTTAATTATATAAAAAAGTACAAAATTTGTATTAGTATTTTATAAAATATGTAAATGATAGGTTTTAATTATAAAAAATATTTGTCAAAACATTCTTTTAAAGCTATAATATATTTGCTTTGACTATTTTGGAGGTTAACAGTATGGAGTATGTTTTGAGAAAACAACAAGGGATGAAGGAAATAGGTCAAATTGAATATAATCCATATTTGATGAAGAATATGAATGAATCTGTAGAAAGACTGTCTAAGGCTATTAATAATAGAGAGAAGATAGTCATTTATGGATATTATGATGTAGATGGGATAACAGCAGTTTCTCTATTATTGCTTTTATTTAAATATCTTAATGCAGATGTGGAATATTTTATTCCAGAGAATATTATGGATGAGAGAGAATTGTCCTATGAAGTTATAAAAAATCATATAAAGTTTTTAGGGGCAGATCTCATTATAACAGTAGGTTGTGGAATAAATTCATATTCAGCAATAGAGCATTGTAAAGAGTTAGGGATAGATGTTATTGTTACAGACCATAGGGAATGCCAAGGTATAATTCCAGATACATATGTACTAAATCCTAAACAAAATAGTTGTGGTTATCCATTTAAGGACTTAAGTGGCGCAGGTATAGCATATAAGCTTGCTATGGCGATATCCATGGAATATAAGGCAAAATGTGCGTTTAAATATTTAGATTTATGTATGCTTGGAACTATTTCTTCAGATACTCCAATAATAAATGAGAATAAGACTATTGTAGAGCGTGGTATACAACATTTATGTAATACAAAGAATTACGGAATAAAAGCTCTTATTAAAGAGAATAATGTATATGATATAAATGAAGCAGCGGCATATAAGTTAGCTTTTACTGTAATTCCAAGAATTAATGCAATAGGAAGAATGGATGATGCACGTATAGTTGTGGAGTTATTTACTACGGAGGATCAAGATAGAGCTAGTCAAATTGCTAAATATCTTATAAAAGAAGTTAGAATAAATAAAAATTATTGTAAATGAGGAGAGACGAGATGGATTTAAAGAGTAAAATCAGAGTTATTGAAGATTTCCCAAAAGAAGGAATATCATTTAAGGATATTACTACTTTATTACAAGATGGAGAGGCATTAAAATATTCTATAGATAAGATGGCTGAAAGTTTAAAAGATAAAAATGTTGATATTGTTGTAGGACCTGAAGCAAGAGGATTTATTTTCGGGGTTCCTGTAGCATATGCTTTAGGGGCTGGGTTTGTTCCTGTAAGAAAACCAGGTAAATTGCCAGCAGAAACAATAGAAACATCATATAGTTTAGAATATGGTAGTGATACTTTAGCTATACATAAGGATTCAATAAAACCAGGTCAAAGAGTTGCAGTTGTTGATGATTTATTAGCAACAGGTGGAACATTAGCATCTGTAGTTAAATTAGTAGAAGAATTAGGAGGAGAAGTAGTATCAATTAATTTTGCTATAGAGTTAACTGGTTTAAATGGAAGAGAAAATTTTAAAGAGTATAATGTAGAGTCATTAGTAGAATATGAATTTTAATTATTTTATTTGTTAATATATATAAAATATAAATTGCAAAAATATATATACTATTATATAATGATAATAAAAATATTTGGCTGGTTTAAAAAAACCAGCCTTTGATTTTAGGAGGAAAGTTTAGATTATTAAAACATAGGTAAAGGTGTATTAGTATATACTCAAGAGGTAATATTAATGACAAATAAACACATGACAAATTATAAATCTAAAGGCTTTGTTGAATTGCTTGGTGTAAGTGTAAAGAATCCTTAACGTTAGTATAGAGAAAATATATTAAAAGCAAAAAGAACTCCAACAGATATAAGATATTACTTATGAACAATATTTAGAGTTCAAAGATATATCTGATAAATATAACAATAGAAGACAGTTGTTTATGTTAGAATATTTACTAATGTACAAAAAGATGATTTAAAAAATTAAATAGAATTTCTTCTAAACTTTACTTATTCTAAAGGAATAATATTAAATAATTTAAGATATAGGAAGTAGATTGAATTATAACGGTAAAAAATGAATTACTTTCACCATAAGAAGAAGTGGTTTAAGATATAATTTCAATACTACATGTTTTTATTTTATTTGGAGAATATACGGAATAAGAAGATATAAAAAGAATGTGAAAAGAGATGGAGAAATTGTTAAGAGCTTACAAAGTAGAAATAAAGCCAACTCAAAAGCAGATAGAAAAGATTAATCAAAGTATTGGTATATGTAGATGGCTATACAATCAATATCTGTTTACAAATAATCAGCTTTATGCTCAATATAAAAAAGGTTTTATTGATAAGAAACAATATGGATATATTCCAGTAGGTGAAAAAGTTATAAGTGGCACTGTTTCTAAAAAGTATAATAGGTATTATGTATCAGTTATTATAGATACAGATTGGAATATTCCAAGTGGAGAGTATACTGAAGGTATAGGAATTGACTTAGGCGTTAAGGATTTAGCTATATGTAGCAATAAACAAAAGTTTAAAAATATTAACAAAACACAAAAGATACGAAAGTTAGAGAAGAAATTAGAAAGAGAACAAAAAAGGCTTTCAAAGAAATATGAAAGTTTAAAATTAAGAAATAAGAAAGGAGAAGCTACTAGACAAAATATCCAAAAACAAATAGTTAAAGTACAGAGTATTCATCAAAGACTTACAAATATTAGAATAGATTATATTAATAAAACAATTTATGAAATAGTTAAGCAAAAACCAAGCTATATAACTATTGAAGACTTAAATGTACGTGGAATGATGAAGAATAGGCATTTATCCAAAGCAGTTGTTCAACAAAAACTATATGAATTTAGAAATAAATTAAACTATAAGTGCAACTTATTTGGTATTGAATTAAGAATAGTAGATAGATTTTATCCTTCAAGTAAACTATGTAACAATTGTGGTTCTATTAAAAGTGATTTAAAACTTAAAGATAGAATTTACAAATGTCATTGTGGATATATTGAAGATAGAGACTATAATGCAAGTCTTAATTTAAAAGATGCTAAAATTTATAAAATAGCATAAACAAGTTTTATAGATGTGTACGGATGGCTAGTTCGGAATTTACGCCTTTGGACTGTTATACCAAATCAAAGTAGTTCTCTATTTAAAGAACAAAATGAGACAGGGTGAAGAAGGAAAAATCTCGTAATGGATATATTTGTTCATATTTTGAGTAGCAGAATGATAATATGTTGGATAAGTTGCTAGAGAAAATAGATGAAAACAACACATCTATTGATAAAAAAATGGTTGAAAAAGCTTTTTATTTTGCAGAGAGTGCTCATGCGGGTCAAAAAAGGGAATCTGGAGAAGACTATATAATCCATCCAATAGAAGTGGCATGTATTCTTGCAGAAATGGGCCTTGATACGTCAACTATTATTGCAGGACTTATTCATGATGTTATAGAAGATACTAAATATACATATGATGACGTAGCCAAAAGATTTTCTACAGAAGTAGCTAATTTAGTTGATGGAGTAACTAAGCTTGGTAAAATAAAATTTCAAACTAAAGAAGAAGAACAGGCTAATAATGTAAGAAAAATGTTACTTGCTATGACTAAAGATATAAGAGTAATATTAATTAAGTTAGCAGATAGATTACACAATATGAGAACTCTAAAGTATATGCCTGAGAATAAGCAAAAAGAAAAAGCGAAGGAAACATTAGATATCTATGCACCTCTAGCACATAGATTAGGTATATCAAAGATAAAATGGGAGTTGGAAGATTTATCATTTAGATATCTTAACCCAGAAGAATATTATGATTTAGTAGATAAAATTGCGGCTAAAAGAACTGAAAGAGAAGCGGATATAAAAGAAATATTAAAAGAAGTATCAGAAATACTTGATAATGCAGGAATTAATGCAGAAATTGATGGAAGGCCGAAACATTTCTATTCAATTTACAAAAAGATGGTCACTAAAGGTAAAAGCATTGATGAAGTATTTGATTTAATGGCGTTTAGAATAATTGTAAATAGCATAAAAGATTGTTATGCAGTTTTAGGTATGGTTCATACATTATACAAACCTATTCCAGGGAGATTTAAAGATTATATAGCTATGCCTAAACCTAATATGTATCAATCATTGCATACTACAGTATTAGCTAAAGATGGTAAGCCTTTTGAGATACAGATAAGAACATTTGAAATGCATAAGACTGCTGAGTATGGTATAGCAGCACACTGGCAATACAAAGAAGGAACTACTAATGTTAAGGAATCGGATATTCAATCAAAGCTTGCATGGATAAGAGAAGTTATTGAGTGGCAAAGAGATGAAGATAATCCAAAAGAGTTTATGGAGAACTTTAAAATAGATTTATTTTCTGATGAAGTATTTGTATTTACACCGAGAGGAAAAGTTATAAATCTTCCTCATGGAGCTACTCCAATTGATTTAGCCTATAGAATACATACTGATGTAGGTAATAGATGTATAGGTGCTAAGGTAAATGGAAGAATTGTTTCATTAGACTATGAACTTAAAACTGGTGAAATTGTAGAAATATTAACATCATCAATAGAAAAGGGACCTAATATTGATTGGCTTAGTACTGTAAAGTCTAATCAAGCTAAGACTAAGATAAGAGCGTGGTTTAAGAAACAAAAACGAGAAGAGAATATATTAAAGGGTAAAGAACTTCTTGAAAGAGAAGCTAAAAAGCAAGGTCACAATTTTGGAGAAGTTGCAAAGAGTGAAATATTAGAAAAATTATTTAGAAAGTATAATTTCAACAATATAGAAGAT
The DNA here is from genome assembly GCF_018917145.1 of Clostridium bornimense. GTDB lineage: Bacteria > Bacillota > Clostridia > Clostridiales > Clostridiaceae > Clostridium_AN > Clostridium_AN bornimense_A. The sequence goes on along the minus strand of NZ_JAHLOD010000004.1, from coordinate 46,758 downwards.
CTTGAGGTATCTGTTGGGATTGGAAATATAATTGCATCAAATGTAATAACAAAACTTTTAGAAGTTAGAAAACCAGAAGTTAATCTTACAGTAGATGATGTAAAGGAATCTATTGCAAAAAATAAGAATAAGATTAAAAAGTCTTCAAGCTATGGAATTGTAGTTAAAGGAGAAACTGATATTTATGTAAGGTATGCAAAATGTTGTAATCCTGTGCCTGGAGATGAAGTAATGGGATATATAACAAAAGGTAGAGGAGTATCTGTTCATAGAAAAGATTGTAGAAATTTATTTTCTTTAATAAATACTGATCCATCTAGAGTTGTAGAAGTAGAGTGGAGTGGAGTTGCTTCTGAGGAGTTTGTTGCAGAGATAGATGTAAGAGGTGACGATAGATTCGGTTTATTAAATGATGTTATGAAAGTAATATCTGAAACTAAGATAGCTGTGGAAGGAATTAATGCAAAAACATCTAAAGAAGATGAAGCTCAGATTAATTTAAAAGTAAAAGTAGCAGATATTAAGATATTAAATGATCTTATTAAAAGGATAAAAAATATTAGAGGGATATATAAAGTATTTAGAACAAATAATTAAGGTGATAGTATGAGAGCTGTAGTACAGAGAGTTACTTCTTCGAAAGTTACTGTAAATGGTGAAGTAGTTGGATCGATAAAAAAAGGGTTTACTGTACTTTTAGGTATAAGTAAAGATGATGGTGAAGAAGATATAAAATATATAAAAGATAAAATTATTAATTTAAGAGTTTTTCAAGATGAAAATGATAAGATGAATTTATCATTAAGGGATGTAGGTGGAGAATTATTAATTATTTCTCAATTTACTTTATATGGTGATTGTAGAAAAGGAAGAAGACCTAACTTTATGGCAGCACTTGGTGGTAGTGAAGCAGAAATATTATATAATAAATTCTTAGAGGAAATAAAAAAAGAGGGTATTAAGGTTGAGACAGGAATATTCGGGGCAGATATGAAAGTTTCTATAGAGAATGATGGACCTGTCACACTTATTCTAGAATCAAAGAAGGATTTTTAGGAGTGAGGATTGATGGAAATAAAATTTAGCGCTTTAGGACCATATCAAACTAATTGTTATGTTGTTTATGATAGCGAATCATTAAGTGGAGTTATTATAGATCCAGGAGAATCTACTGAAGGTATTAATAGACTTTTAAAAGATACTAATGTAAAAGTAAAAGGAATTTTGCTTACTCATGGGCATGTAGATCATAGTGCTAGTGTTAATTATTTAATAAGCTTATTTCCTGAAGTAAAAGTGTATGTAAGTGCAATTGATGATAATAGAATGAAAAATAAAGATTTTATTTTTGGTGAAGCACCAATAGAAGGTAATGTAGTGCATATAAAGGAAAATGATGAATTAGTTTTTGATGATTTAAAGTTTAGAGTTATAGAAACACCAGGACATTCTGATGGAAGTGTATGCTACCTAATAGATAATATATTGTTCAGTGGTGATACAATTTTTAGAGGGTCTTATGGTAGATATGACCTTCCAGGTGGAGATGGTAGAACACTTATGAAGTCTATAACAGAAAAATTATTAAACCTAGATGGAAAAACTATAGTATATCCAGGTCATGGACCTAGTACTACAATTGAAAAGGAAAAAATCCATTATAGTTATAATTATTAGGAGTGAAAAATGAGAATAAAATTATCAGAGGAAACATATAGATATGAGATTTATCATACAGTAGCTATATTTTATGGATATAACGAAGTAGAAGTAGTAGATAGTAATGAAGATTTTTATATAAAGGTTAATCCCTTCTCCATAGAAATAGTAGGAGAGGGGAAGAATTTTGTCTATAACTTTTTAGAGGATATACCACTTAAAACAAATATAAGAAATGGTATATTTAAGTTCTTCTCAGAGATTACAAAAGTAAAAATACCATGGGGAACAATTGTAGGTATTAGACCTACGAAAAAGGTTATACTTTTAAAAGAACAAGGACTTTCTGATGAAGAAATTGTGGAATATATGAAAAAATATCATTTCACTAGAGAAGAAAAGACAAGACTCTGTTTAGATGTAGTCAATAAAGAAATAAAATTTGTTAATAAGGATAAAAATACTATTTCTATATATATAGGAATGGCATTTTGTCCAACTAAATGTTTATATTGTTCCTTTACATCAAATCCAATAAGTAGTAATAAGACACTTGTCTCTCCTTACTTGGAAGCATTGATGAAAGAAATTGATTTTGTAAGAGAATATGTGAAAAAGAAGTCACTAAATATAGAAACAGTATATTTTGGAGGCGGTACTCCAACATCAGTAAATGAAAAAGAATTTGAATTAGTGATGAATAATATATACAATAGTTTTATAAGGGATTATTCAATAAAAGAATTTACAGTGGAATGCGGAAGACCTGATTCTATAACTAAGGGTAAATTAGAAATTATGAAAAACTGTAATGTATCAAGAATATCAATCAATCCTCAAACTATGAATAATGATACATTAAGAGCTATAGGAAGAGGTCATACAGCAGAGGACGTTATAGAGAAGTTTAATTTAGCTAGGGAGTTAGGCTTTGACAATATAAATATGGACTTAATAGTAGGACTTCCTGGTGAAGGTTATAGTCATATAGATAATACAATAGTTGCAATAGAAAAGCTAAAACCAGAAGGAATAACAGTGCATGGTCTTTCAATTAAAAAAGGTTCTAACTTAGAAAGACTAATTCTTCAAGGGAAATTATTAGCTGAACCTAACTTAGAAGAAATTTTATATAGTTATAAAAAGATTAATGAATTAGCAACAAAGTTAAATATGAAACCATATTATATGTATAGACAGAAGAATATGGTTGGAAATATGGAGAATGTTGGATTTTCTATAGAAGGTCATGAAGGTATTTATAATATAGAAATGATTGAAGAAAAGCAGAATATTATTGCTATTGGTAGTGATGCTGTGTCAAAAATAATTTTTAATGATGAAAATAGATTAGAAAGATTTCCTAACCTTAAAGATGTTAGAGAATATGTAAATAGAATAGATGAGCTTATTTCAAGAAAAGAAAAATTCTTAAATGAGCGATGGTGATAGGAGGAAAATATATGGCAATGCAAGCACCTAAGGGTACTAAAGATTTATTACCTGCAGAATCTTATAAGTGGCAGTATTTAGAGGAGAATCTAAGAAAAATTGCCCATAGTTATGGTTGTAGGGAGATAAGAACTCCAATGTTTGAATCAACAGAATTATTTTTAAGAGGTGTTGGTGAAACAACAGATGTAGTTCAAAAGGAAATGTATACTTTTGAAGATAAAGGTGGTAGAAGTATAACTTTAAAACCTGAAGGTACATCACCGGCAGTAAGAGCATTTATAGAAAACTCTCTATTTAATGAAGCACAGCCAACTAAAATGTACTATTTCACACCAGTATTTAGATATGAAAATGTACAAAAAGGTAGATTAAGACAACATCATCAATTTGGTGTTGAAGTTTTTGGAGCAAAAGATGCAGCACAAGATGCTGAAATAATTTCTCTTGCTATGTCTGTGTTTAATAATTTAGGAGTTAAAGGCTTAAAGCTTAATATAAATAATATAGGTTGTGAAAAATGTAGACCTAAATATAATGAAGCACTTATAAAATATTTAAATGATTCTAAAGAAGATTTATGTGAGACTTGTTTAACAAGACTTGAAAAAAATCCACTTAGAATCTTAGATTGTAAAGTTAAGAAGTGTAAAGAAATTACTAAGAATGCACCACTTATAATTGATCATGTTTGTGATGAATGTAAGGATCACTTTGAGGAATTAAAGGGATACTTAGATGCATTAGGAATGGAGTACACAGTTAATCCATTTATAGTTAGAGGATTAGATTACTACACAAAAACAGTTTTTGAAATAATTAATAAAGATATAACTGTTTGTGGTGGAGGAAGATATGATAGACTAATAGGGGAAGTAGGAGGACCTACTATGCCAGCAGTTGGATTTGGTATGGGACTTGAAAGATTACTTCTTACTTTAGGAGAAGAAGGTATAGAAATTCCTGAGCCTGTTCACATTCACTTATACGTAGGATCTATGGATTTAGAAAGTAAAAAGGAAGCTTTAAAATTAGCTAACAAATTAAGAGGTGAAGGTATTGCTTGTGAAATTGATGTTACAGGTAGAAATTTAAAACCTCAAATGAAGTATGCTAATAAAATAAAGGCAGCTTTTACAGTAATCTTAGGTAGTACTGAAATAGAAGAAAGAAAAGCTAATTTCAAGAGAATGAGTGATGGTGAAATAACTAATATATCATTAGATGATATAGAGGCAATTGCAAAGTTAATAAAGGAAAGTTTATAGCAGAGGAGATATTTATAATGGCAGTGAGTATTAATGGGTTAAAAAGAACCGTAATGTGCGGGGAAGTAACAGAGGAGTATATTGGAAAAAGAATAACAGTAATGGGCTGGGTTCAAAGAAAAAGAAACCTAGGAGCATTAGTATTTATTGATTTAAGAGATATAAAAGGTATACTTCAAGCTGTTTTTGGTGAAGAAATAAATAAGGAAGCTTTTCAAGTAGCAGATACATTAAAAAGTGAATATTGTGTTGCTATAACAGGAGAAGTTGTTAGAAGAGAATCACCAAACAATGCAATGGCTACAGGACAAGTAGAACTTAAAGGGGAAGAAGTAGTTATTTTCTCTGAAAGTGAGACACCTCCTATTTATATAAAGGAAGATCTAGATGCAGCAGAAAATATAAGATTGAAATATAGATATTTAGATCTTAGAAGACCAGATATGCAAAAGTTATTTGTAATAAGACATAAAACTACTTCAATTATTAGAAATTATCTTAGTGACCATGGTTTCTTAGAAATGGAAACACCAATATTAACAAAATCTACTCCAGAAGGTGCTAGAGATTATCTTGTTCCAAGTAGAAATTATAATGGTGAGTTTTATGCTCTTCCACAATCACCACAATTATTTAAACAATTATTGATGGTATCTGGTTTTGATAGATATTATCAAATTGCTAAATGTTTCAGAGATGAAGATTTAAGAGCAAATAGACAACCAGAATTTACTCAAGTTGATATGGAGTTATCTTTTGTAGATATGGATGATGTTATGACTTTAAATGAAGGATTAATATCAAAAGTATTTAAGGAAGTATTAAATGTTGAAGTTCCAACACCATTTATGAGAATGCCTTATAAAATAGCAATGGATAAGTACGGAAGTGATAAGCCAGATATAAGATTTGGTATGGAGATTAATGATATCACAAATGTAGTTTCAGATATGGATTTTGTTGTATTTAAGAGCAATATAGAAGAAGGCGGTTTTGTAAAAGCAATCAACTTTGAAGGTGGAGCAGTTCTTGGAAGAAAGCAAATTGATAAGTTAGTTGATTTTGCTAAAAATCATAAAGCTAAAGGTCTTATTTGGATTGCATATAAGGAAGATGGTGTTAAGTCATCTATAGCTAAATTCTTAAGTGAAGAAAAAGCAAATGAAATAAAGGAAGCTATGGGAGCTAAAGATGGAGATCTTGTTCTTATTGTTTCAGATGCATATAAAAATGCTGTTGAATCATTAGGTGCACTTAGACTTCATATTGCTAAGGAATTTGATGTTATTAAGAATAAAGATGAATTTAAATTCTTATGGGTTACAGAATTCCCACTATTATCTTATGATGAAGAAGAAAAGAGATATGTAGCAGAGCATCATCCATTTACAATGCCAATGGATGAAGATTTAGAACTTTTAACTACTGATCCATTAAAGGTAAGAGCAAAAGCTTATGATATGGTTCTTAATGGTGAAGAGCTTGGGGGAGGATCTATAAGAATTCATGATTCAAAATTACAAGAAAAACTATTCAATACAATAGGATTTAGTGATGAAGAAGCAGAAGAAAAGTTTGGATTCTTGTTACAAGCATTTAAGTTTGGACCACCACCACATGGAGGATTAGCATTTGGGTTAGATAGAATGATAATGTTCTTAGGTGGAACAGATAACATAAAAGATGTTATAACATTCCCTAAAAATCAAAATGCTGCATGTCCAATGACAGAAGCTCCAGGTAAGGTAGATGATAAACAATTAAAAGAATTAGGAATTGAAGTAATAGAAAAAGAAGATAAGTAATATAAATAGTGTTGTAGAAGTTTATTCTGCAACACTATTTTTGTTTTAAAAAAGTTTACAAGTTAAAAAGATAAAAAAGTAATAAAAATCTTCAATAAATTTTAGAAATCTTATGTAAATGATAATGTAATTATTGTTTTGAAAAAATTATGTAAATGGATATTTAATTGCAGAATACAAAGGCTTACAATGAAAATAATTTGAAATAAAAAATCATAATATAAGGGAAAAATCATAAAATGTTGTATCTAAATACAAAAAAATACTGCCAATATTGTGCAAAATACCAATAGATGAAAACGTTTATGAGTTCTATAATGAAAGTGTAAGGAAAACAAGTTATAATATAAGGAGGAGGACAAATGGCAAATTTATCATTGAAGAATATATACAAGATATATCCAGGCGATGTAGTTGCAGTAAAAGACTTTAATCTTGAAATAGAAGATAAGGAATTTGTTGTTTTTGTAGGTCCATCTGGTTGTGGTAAATCTACAACATTAAGAATGATTGCTGGATTAGAAGATATCTCTAAAGGTGAATTATATATAGGCGATAAATTAGTAAACGATGTACCACCAAAGGAAAGAGATATAGCGATGGTATTCCAAAGCTATGCTTTATATCCACATATGTCAGTATATGACAACATGGCTTTCGCATTAAAGCTTAAAAAGGAACCTAAAGATGTAATTGATAAGAAGGTAAGAGAAGCTGCGAAGAGCTTAGATATTGAACATTTGTTAGATAGAAAGCCATCAGCATTATCAGGAGGTCAAAGACAAAGAGTTGCATTGGGAAGATCAATAGTAAGAGAACCTAAGGTATTCTTAATGGACGAGCCTCTATCAAACTTAGATGCAAAATTAAGAGTTCAAATGAGAACAGTAATTAGTAAGCTACATCATAAGCTTCAAACTACATTTATATATGTTACTCATGACCAAGTAGAAGCTATGACAATGGGTACAAAGATAGTAGTTATGAAGGATGGAATAGTACAACAAGTTGCATCACCAACTGAATTATATGACCGTCCAGTAAATAAGTTTGTAGGAAGCTTTATAGGAAGTCCTCAAATGAATTTTATAGATGTTACTGTAGTTGAAGAAAATGGTACATGCTATGCTAAGTTTGGAAAACATAAAGTAGCTGTATCCGATAAGATTGGAGAAGCACTTAGAAATAAGGGATATATTAACAAAGAAGTTACAATGGGTATAAGACCAGAACATATAAATTATGATAAAGAAAAATTACAAGCATATCCAAACTCTGTTGTTAAAGGAGAAATAGAAAACGTTGAAATAATGGGAGCAGAAAGTTACATACACTTCAATTTAGATGGTAGTACTATAGTATCAAGAGTAACTGGTAGTACATCACTACAAGTTGGTAACGTTACCGATTTCGCAATGTATGATACAAAATTCCATTTCTTCGATAAAGAAACAGAATTAAGAATTGGATAATTAGGAGGTAACATGTACAGTTTCAAGGGATCTTTTAAACACTTATTAGAAAACATAAACATACCATTTACAATTAAAACCTATGAAGGAGAGATTTTGGTAGATTCTATAAATAGTGAAAGCGAAGAAAAAGTAGAGACTGTAGTGACCTTCAATGACAAGACATTAATCATTGAAACTTTAGCACAATATAAAATATGTTTAGATCTTCTAAAGTATTGTATAGAGGTAAAGTTAAATGAATTATTAAAGTCAAAAGAAGAAATTATATCAGAAATAATAAAAGGACAAGATGTTTCTGAAGAAGTTGTTAAGGAAGTAATACCTTTTGTGTTAAATGAATTTAAGCTTATTAATCTGAAGCTAGACAAAGATGATGATAACATATTAGAGGAACTTAATGAATTTTTCCAAAATGATAATGCAGTAGTAGACAAAATAGATAGTTACATAGTTATAGTTTGTGTTACTAATGATATAAAAGAAACCATTAATAGAATAATTAATGAAGTTTTGGAAGAGAAAAATTATTATTTAAGTTATGCTAATGTAAAAAAGGTTTTAGAGCTAGGTGATAAGTTTAAGATAACTAAAGGTAGAATAGAATTAGCAAAGAAATATCAATTGTCTTCAAAGGTATATAGTGAAAAGAATTTGTTTTTTGAAGAGGTAATAGATTCTATTGATAAAAAGGAGAAAGAAAAAATCTATCATAATTTTTATGAAGCATTTTCAAAATTTGATGATGAACTTATAAGAACTATTGAAATTTTCTTTAATAGTGGCTTATGTGTTAGTGAAGCTTCAGAAAAGTTATATATTCATAGAAATACTCTCTTATATAGAATAGAAAAAATTAAGAAAATATCTCATTATGATATTAGTAAATTCAATGAAGCAGCAGAATTTAAGATACCTTTTCTGATATTTAAATCTATGATGAATAATGATATTAAATAAAATTGCGTTAAACCTTTAAGGTTTATATAAAAATCAAAGTATAAAAAATTAATAGGGTTAATAAAAATTAGGAGGAATTATTATGGGAAAACGTACTAAATTATTAGCAACAGTAGTTGCAGGAGTTTTATTATCAACACTAGCATTCACTGGATGTAATGGAAATAACAGTAAAAAAGATTCTAAGAGCTTACTTATATATGTAAACTCAAATCAAGATGAAACTGATGCATTCAAGAAAATAGCTGATAAATGGGGAAAAGACAATGGTTATGAAGTAACTGTTAAACTTAATGACAATAAGGATGATTTTTCAAAATTAAAACCTATCTTAAAGAGTAAGAACTGTCCAGATATAATTCTTGGAATACCTCACGATAACTTAGGTAACTATGTACAAGCTGGATTAGTTTCAGAACTTTCTTCAAGTGATGTAGATACAAGTGATATCAGAGCTGATCAACTTATGGATGCAGTTAAGATTGATGGAAAACAATATGCAGTGCCACTAGGACAAGAAACTGTAGCATTATTCTACAATAAAGATAAAGTAAAAGAAGCTCCAACTACTATGGAAGATGTAGTTAAACTAGCTAAAGAAGGTGTTGGATTCAATTATAACTTAACTCAAGTTTATGCTAATGCAGGATTCATCCAAGCTGGTGATGGATATTTCTTTGATAAAGATGATAATGGTAACTACGATCCTACAAAATTAGGATTTGATACAGAAGCTGCTAAGAATGCTTATAAATTCATTAAACAATTAAGTGATGATAAAGTAATTAATATGGAATCTACAGATGATGTAGCTTTATCAGATTTCACAAGTGAGAAGACTGGCTTCTTCATCAGTGGTCCATGGAATGTTGGTGCAGTTAAAGAAAAATTAGGTGATAAAGTTGGAGTAGTAGCTTTACCATCATTAAACGGAAAAACAGCACATCCATTCTTAGGAGTTCAAATGGGATGTGTAGTTAAGAATTCATCTAAACAAGATGCAGCTAAGAAATTCTTAAACGATACTTATGCAGATTTATGTGAAGCTGAAGTAACTGCAGGTAACAGATTACCAGTAATAAATTCAGTAGAAGCTAATGGTGACTTATTCAATGCATTTACAGAAGCAACTAAGGATGCAGTATTAACTCCAAATATTCCTGAAGTTGCAGCAATCTGGAATTCATGTGGAAATAACATAAAATTATATGTTAAAGGCGATGAAAGCTTAGATGATTGTGCTAAGAATACTATGAGCGAAACTGCAACAGAAGTATCACAAATTCAATCTAAAAAATAAGATAGAGAATTTTAGGGGAGGGTATCCTCTCCTAATTCTTTTTACTATACAGGAAGGTGTGTGATTTTATGGCAAAAAAGAAGGATAATCTCAAGGCAGCGTTATACTTATTCCCTGCTCTAATATCAATATTTGTTTTTGTAGTATTGCCATTGATATATACTGTTTATATTTCTTTTACAAACTATAGTGATGTAACTAATGGGTCTCCTGATTTTGTAGGACTTTATAATTACATAGATGTTTTAACAGGAGATTTCTCAAAAGTATTTATTCCTGTTTTTATATGGACTACTGTTTTTGCTATTGCAATTACAGCTGGTAGCTTTATAGTTGGATTAATTACTGCTATTATATTAAATAATCCAAATATAAAGGAAGCTCCAGTGTATAAGGCATTTTTAATACTTCCATGGGCATTGCCTGTATCAGTAGCAATATTATCATGGCAAGGGTTATTAAATGCATCTGGTGGTACAATAAATGTATTATTGCAAAATTTAGGAATCATTGACGAACCAATAAAATTCTTATCAACTGTTTCATTAGCTAGATTATCTGTAATATTCGTAAGTATATGGCTTGGATATCCATATATGATGAATGTATGTTTAGGATCTTTAGCAGCAATACCTACTTCATATTATGAAGCAGCAGAAATTGATGGAGCAAGTAAGTTTACTCAATTTATTAAAATAACTTTACCATCAATTGCACAAACTGCATATCCTTTATTAATTACTAGCTTTGCATTTAACTTTAATAACTTTGGTTCAGCATATTTAATCACAAAAGGAGATCCACCTAAATTAGGATCACAATTTGCAGGATATACTGATATTTTAGCATCTGTAAACTACAAATTAGCAACAGATAAAGGATTGTATGCTACAGGAGCTGCATTATCAATTTTAGTATTTATAGTTCTTGGAACTATTTCATATTTCCAAATGAAAGCTTCTGGACAATTTAAGGAGGTTGATTAGATGGCTGAATTAGATTTAAAATATAAGAAAAAAATAAGACCTGATGAGGTAAGAAGTGCTTGGTTTGGTCGTATATATTTATGGATTTTACTAGTGATAGTATTATTCCCTATTTTAGCTGTAATAGCAGCTTCACTTAGCCCAGGGCAAGCGTTTACAGCAGATATAATTCCTAAAAATCCAACACTTGATAATTATAAAGCAGTATTAAATGATACAGATTTCTTATTATGGGTTAAAAACTCATTAATTATATGTACATCTGTAGCAGTAATACAAGTTATAACATCAGTACTAGCAGCATTTGCTTTTGCTAGAATAAAATTTACTGGAAGAAAATCAGGATTAATGGCTTTATTAATTCTTCAAATGTTCCCTAATACAATGGCTTTACCAGCAATAATTGGTATAGTTTATAACTTAAACTTATCTGACCAATTATGGGTTCTTATATTAATCATAGGAGCAGGTAGTGCATATTATATTTGGCTTATAAAAGGAACTATTGATGGTATTCCAATGGAATTATCAGAATCAGCATATATTGATGGAGCAACTACTTTCCAAATGTTTAGAAAGATAATTTTACCATTACTTAGAAATATGATTATAGTAATATTCTTATTATCTTTCATTGCTGCATACAGTGAATTTATTTTCACTTCAGCATTATTAAAAGGCTTAGAAGTTAAAACAGTTACAACAGGATTACAACAATTTATAACAGGTAACTTCTCAGCTAACTGGACTGAGTATTCAGCTGCCGCTGTTATGTCATCACTTCCTGTAGTAATATTATTCTTATGTTCACAAAAATATATTGCTAAAGGATTAGTTGCAGGAGCTGTTAAAGGTTAATAGACAACTAAAAAATAACAACTATTTTAGGCTATCGTATCATATTTACGGTAGCCTAAAAATAAATTTTCATCATATAATCGGAGGCGATTTGATGAATATAAGAGATGTAGCAAATCTTGCTGGAGTCGGTGTTAGTACTGTATCTAGAGTAATAAACAACAAACCTGATGTATAGGAATAGAAAATGATAAAGCCAGCTATATATCTACAAGTTACTTAATTAGTATGGGGCATAGAAATATAGCTATAATTATCGGTAATGTAAACGATTATGGTATTAGTGGTCTTCGGATGAAGGGTTATATTGAGGCCTTAAGAGATAATAGTATCGTATATAATGAAGATTATGTTGCTATTGGTAACTATAGTAGCGAGGGAGCTTATAATGCTACTAAGAAACTCTTAAATAAACACAGAGAGATAACAGCAATTTTCGCTATATCAGATTTTATGGCAGTAGGTTGCGCTAAAGCTATTAGTGATATGGGGTTAGTAGTAGGAAAAGATATTTCTATTATTGGTTTTGATGGAATGGATGTTAGTAAATTCTATGTTCCATCAATAACAACTACAGTTCAACCAAAAGAAGAAATGGCTAAGGTAAGTATTAACTTATTGTTTAAATTGATAAATAATGAAGAAAGTCATAAACATATTTTATTGAATACTTATTTAGTAAAAAGACAATCCTGTAATGAAATAAAAAGATAAGTAATAAATTTTATGAAAGTTATATTATTTTCATAATTAAATGTTATAATAACATTGAAAAGTAAAACTTGAACTATGCTAAAGAAGTTTAACTTACAAATTTGGAAGCGTTAGAGAGGAGATAATATGAAAAGAAGCAGTGGAATTTTAATGCATATCTCGTCCCTACCAGGGAAATATGGAATAGGTACTTTTGGAAAGGAAGCTTATGAGTTTGTAGACTTTTTAAAGAAGTCAGGACAAAGTTATTGGCAAATACTTCCTCTAGGTCAAACTAGTTATGGAGATTCTCCATATCAATGTTTTTCAGCATTTGCAGGAAATCCATACTTTGTAGATTTTGATATCTTAGAAAGAGAAGGATTTTTAAGTAAAGAAGAATATGAAAACGAAGACTTTGGTGGGAACGAAGAAAGCATTGAATATGGTACATTATTTGTATCTAGAATGAAAGTTTTAAGAAGAGCTTATGAGAACTCTAAAGGAAAATTAGTTTCTGAAATCGAAAATTTTAAAAAGGAACAAGAACTTTGGCTTGAAGATTATTCTTTATATATGGCAATAAAAAATGATCACAATCTTGAATCATGGCAAAATTGGGAAGAATCTATCAAGTTAAGAGAAGAAAGTGCTCTTAATGAATATAAAGTAAAGTTAAAAGATGAAATTGAATTTTGGACATTTGTTCAATATATGTTCTTTAAGCAATGGACAGCACTTAAGAAATATGCTAATGATAATGGAATAAAAATAATAGGTGATATTCCTATATATGTTTCAGAAGATAGTGCAGATATATGGAGTAATCCAAAATATTTCAAGGTAGATGAAAAAATGATACCAACTAAGGTAGCAGGATGTCCTCCAGATGCATTTGCAGTTACAGGACAACTTTGGGGAAATCCAATATATGATTGGAATGAACTAGAGAAAGATGGATTCAGTTGGTGGATTGATAGAGTTAGAGAAAGTTTAAAAATATATGATGTAGTTAGAATAGATCACTTTAGAGGATTTGAATCTTATTGGGAAATTCCTTATGGTGATGAAACAGCTATAAATGGTAAATGGGTAAAAGGTCCTGGAATTAAGTTATTCGAAGCTATTGAAAAAGCGTTAGGAAAAGTTGATATCATAGCTGAAGACTTAGGATTCTTAACTGACGAAGTGAAGGATTTCTTAAAGGCAACCGGTTTCCCAGGAATGAAGATTCTTCAATTTGCTTTTGGTGATGATGATAGCAGTTATATACCATACAATTATCCAAGAAACTGTATAGCTTATACAGGAACACATGATAACAATACATTCAGAGGTTGGTTTGAAACAATGACTACTGAAGAAGAAAGAAAGAATTGTGTTAAATATCTTGGATTAAATGAAGAAGAAGGATATGGATGGGGATTCATTAGAGGAGTATGGGAAAGTGTTTCTAACCTTTCTATTGCTACAATGCAAGATTTCTTAGATTTAGGAAATGAAGCAAGAATGAATGAACCATCAACTCTAGGTAAGAACTGGAAGTGGAGAGCTACAAAAGATCAATTATCTGATGAATTAGCTGAAAAGATTTATGATCTAACAAAGACTTTCGGAAGAATATAATTATAAAATAATAGAGAGTATTGTGAAGTTACTGTGGTAATTTTGCAATACTCTTTTTTGTAGTGCATAGCATTCCTGTTTTGAGACTTTATAAAAATTGAAAAAAATAACCTCCCTAGGTAAAATAATAATTGAAAAACAAAAATACCAAGGAGGTTATTCATATGAATAATAACATAGTTTCATTAAATAAGTCAAAGGTTTTTATAGGAATTGACTTAGCAAAAAAATACATGTAACAAAAGCAATAGATATTTAAAGATACTAACACGACATAGAAATAATTTTTTAAAGCAACAAAGTCAAAATAAATGAAATAGATGAAGTAATAAAAAATAAGGTATCAGAAATATCGTATGCAGAAAACTTGCTAGAGATTAAGGGTGTTGGAGAAGGCACTGTTGCAGCATTATTGGGAGAGAGTGGAGATTTAAATAAATATGAAACTGGGAAACATTTAATTTCATTTATTGGATTTGATTTAAAACAATGTAGTTCAGGTGAACATAAGGGTAAGATGAGAATAAGTAAATGCGGAAGCCATAGGACTATAAGATTCTTAACTTAGGGAAAATTAATATTAATTGCGAAATGTGAATTGTCTGAATTGCTACTGTAAAGGTTTTAACATTTTATATTATTAGTAAATTTTTTTAGTTGTAGTGAGTATACTTATTATATAACTATTTGTTTAGTATATTTTCTAAATTTTCGGGGAATACATCTAAGAGATATTATTTTAAAAAACTATGGCTTTTTAGGTGGTGAGATTTTGGTACAGTATATTGTTAGAGATAAAGATCAATTAAAGGAAGCGTATGATTTAGGATCTGTAGAAATAATTATTAAAGGAAGTTTTGCAGAGAGAATTGCTAAAATTATATGGGGTAAAGATAGAATTTTTTATAGTGATAGAAGATTTTTGCCATTAACGATGAATGGTAATGGAATTTCTAGTGTATCAACTTATGAGACATCATTAAATTCTAACATTAGTTGTAATTATAAATTATGTATAAAATCTATTCTATATAAAGTTAGAGTATTATATAATATTTTGAAGGTATATAAGATTACCTATTATAATGTTGATACAATGAAGTTTATTATGAAGAAAGATAATAGTTAGCAAAGAAAGTTGATATTATAAAAATAAGCACATGATGTAGATTATATAGCAGGGTACAGATATATATCAGTGCATAGTGCAAAGTTATTGATGAAATTCCCTTTGGGGAATTTCTGAGATTTTAAGTGTAATAATTTTGTGTATAGAAAAAGATAGTTTCCTTAAGATATTTGTATTTAATATATAAATATTAAGGGGGGCTAATGAAGGCTGAGCCTTCATGTAGCTTGAACTAGGAATTCATGATTTATGAAAAACAACACTTAAGTATAACAGTTTTATATATGCACTAAATATATATATATCAATACAATTGTGAAATGCGAATTTCCTGAACTGATTGAATTGTGATTTGCCATCGGCAGGACTAAAATATTTTATCCAAAAGAGAAAATTAACCACCATTGTGAATTGACTGAATTGTGAATTAGCTGTACTTGTGCCATCTAACCTTTGCCCTGTCTTGTCCCATAATAAAAGTAACTATCGATAACAAATCTTAATTTGTTAAGAGACAGCTCCTGTTATAATAAGTTTCCTTTATTTGAATGGATTTTACAAAGGTGATATAATAGAAATAATATATAAAATTAGAAAATAATAAAGAATATAAAACATATAAGGAGTGGTTGGTTTTTGGACCAGAGTAGTATTTTTAAGATAGGGATTTTAATTGTTCTTATAGGGCTTTCGGGGCTTTTTTCAGCATCGGAAACAGCACTTATGTCTATTAATAAAATTAAGTTAAAGAAGCTAGAGGATTCAAGAAGAAGTAGAGCTTTAAGGGATCTTATGAGCAATACAAGTAAGTTGCTATCAACTATATTATTTGGAAATAATCTTGTTAACATATATGCATCATCTTTAACTACATCGTTAGCTATTGTACTTTGGGGAAATGAAAGTGTAGCATTAGTTACAATAGTGTTAACTATAATAATTTTAATTTTTGGTGAAATTATACCTAAAACTTTAGCAAAGAGAAATGCAGAAAAATTTTCTTTAAGTGTTGCATTAATAATAAAATGGCTTTCAATTATATTAACACCTATAGTGTTTTTATTAGAGAAAATATCAAATCTGTTTGTTAAAATAACAGGTGGTAGTGTTGATGAAGATGATTCTGTTACTGAGGAAGAGATAAAGGATATTATAGAAGTTGGAAGTGTAGAAGGTGCTTTAGAAGAAGACGAAAAACAAATGATTTATAATGTTTTTGAATTTGGTGATATGAAAGCAAAAGATGTTATGACACATCGTACTGATATTGTAGCAGTGGAGAAGAATTCTACATATGAAGAAATCATGGAAGCTTTTCTACAAGAACAATTTTCAAGAATTCCTGTATATGATGAAAGTAAAGATAATATAATAGGGGTACTACATGTTAAAGATTTTGTTTTTAAAAATGTGAATAAAGATAACTTTGATATAAATGATATTATGAAAGAACCTTATTTCACATATAAATATGCTTCTGTGTCAGATTTATTTAATGATATGAGAAAAGAGAGAGCTGCTATGGCTTTTGTTATGAACGAATATGGCGGTTTAGATGGTATCGTAACTATGGAAGACTTAATAGAAGAAATAGTTGGAGATATTGAAGATGAATTTGATGATGAGGAAGTAAAAGTTGAAAAAATCAATGATAATGAATATATAGTTGATGGAGATATGGAATTAGATGAATTACTTGATGAATATAATATAGATATATTAAGTAATATAGTAGATAATGAGTATTTTTCAGATACTATAGGGGGACTAGTTATGGAGATACTAGGAGGAATCCCTAAAGAAAAAGCAGTAATAGAAATAGGTAAATATAAGATAAAAGTAGAAAAGGCTACTAAGAATGGAATAAGTAGAATTAGAATAATGTTAAATAATAACGAAGTTGCTAAGTAGAATTATAAAAGAGGTCTGTTGAAATGACGATTAAATGTCGTGATTACAATAGACCTTTTTAAGTAAACAGTTATAGATGAAATTTTCATATTTATTTCCGTAAATGTAGTAATCGATATTCTTTTTTCTTGAATAGAAATCTTCCTATAGAAGATACAAAAACTATTCCAAGAGCTATAGAGCCAGCATTTATTAAAGTAGAAAATCCAAGAGAGATTGCTTTATCTAAGCTTCCTGTTATGGATTCAAACATTGTATTATACATTCCACTACCAGGTACAAGAGGAATGATTCCTGCAATTACATAAATAGTTACAGGGCTTTTTAATATTCTGGCGAGAATTTCTGATAATAATGAAACTATTAGAGAAGCACCAAAAAGACTTACATTGGTAGAATGACCGTTATCTAATAATGTTAAGTAAGTTAACCAACCAATCATACCAGATATACCAGCAAATATTAAATTTTTTCCTCGAATATTGAATAGTATGCCGAAAGAAAATGAACCTAAACCTGCATAAAAAGCATATAGTAAATTCATCATATGTTACCTCCTAGTGATATCCATAATTTAAATGCCATACCAGACCCTACAGCAATGGCAATAGCTATAAAGAAAGCTTCTAAGGCTCTACTAATGCCGGATACTAAGTCACCAGCTATAGTGTCACGGATGGCATTAGTTATAATAAGTCCTGGAACTAAAAGCATTATTGATGAGATTATAACAGTGTCCATAGAATATATTAGTTTTATTTTTGCAAGAATGATTCCTAATATAGCAGCAATAAAACCTCCAGTTAGGTTAATAAAGAAATCGTTGAATTTTATTTTTGATAAATATGAGGTCATTAAGTTTATTATTATACCAATAAAAAAAGCAAAGATGCTATCTTTGATACTAGCACCCAATAAAAGTGCAAAAGATGTAACAGCAAATCCAGATATAAGTACATTAGTTAATGGGCTATATCCTGGTGCCTTTTCTAACAAATCTAATTGCTTTTTTACTTCGTCGATAGTAAGGACTTTAGAAGAAAGTTTTCTAGATAAGTCATTTACTTTAGAAATCTTATCTAAATTAACTTTTCTACTATGTATTCTTTTTATAATAGATATCGAATTATTATTTTCATCAGTAGCTGATATGAATATACCAGTAGGCATTACAATGGCTTCAGGATTATTAATATTAAAAGCATTGCAAACTCTAATTATGGTATCTTCTACCCTATAAATTTCTCCGCCGTTTTCTAAGATTATTTTGCCAGCCTTAGCGGCAATTAACACTATTTCATTAACATCCATATTTATAAGTGTCCTTCCTAATTATAGTTTGATTTTATTAACAATATTATATCAAAAAAGTAAATAAAGAATAGTAAATAGGGATAGTACTTTTTATAATAGCACAGGTTAGAAGGCACAAGTAAGGTGAAAATTCTTTTTATAAGGTATTTCCTCTATCGCTGTGCCCTGTGCCATCATACTTGTGTCATTCTTTTCACTATTAAATTCTCAATTAATATTGTTAAATATACGGTATTGGACTATAATTACATATAAATAGTCGTATACCTTATAAGGTATAATATACGGTTAATCAATATATAGTTAAAAGTATATTGTAAATAATAAAAAATATTATAGGAGGGGCTAAAAATGAATTTTGATAATTTAAAAGAAATGGATCCTGTTATTTATGAAGTTGTAGAAAAGGAACATAATAGACAAGAAAGCAATATTGAACTTATAGCTTCAGAAAACTTTACTTCTAAAGCTGTTATGGAGGCTATGGGATCATTTTTAACTAATAAATATGCTGAGGGATATCCAGGAAAAAGATATTATGGCGGATGTCAAGAAGTTGATGTAGCTGAGAATATTGCTAGAGAAAGATTATTACAATTATTTGGTGGAGATCATGCTAATGTACAACCACATTCAGGTTCTCAAGCAAATATGGCAGTTTATTTTTCAGTATTAGAACCTGGTGATGTAGTTTTAGGAATGGATTTAAGTAATGGCGGACACTTAACTCATGGATCACCAGTAAACTTTTCAGGAAGACTTTTCGATTTTAAGTCTTATGGAGTAAATGATAACGGAGTTATAGATTATGAAAATGTAAGAGCTATAGCAAAAGAAGTAAAACCAAAGCTTATTGTAGCTGGTGCTTCTGCTTATAGTAGAATTATAGATTTTGCAAAGTTTAGAGAAATTGCAGATGAAGTTGGCGCTATGCTTATGGTAGATATGGCACATATAGCAGGACTTGTAGCAGCTGGTGTTCATCCAAATCCAGTACCTTATTGTGATTTTGTAACAACTACAACTCACAAGACTTTAAGAGGGCCAAGAGGTGGAGCTATAATTTGCAAAGAAAAATATGCAAAAGTATTAGATAAAAATATATTCCCAGGAATTCAAGGTGGGCCATTAATGCATATTATTGCAGGTAAGGCAGTATGCTTTGGAGAAGCATTAAAAGATGATTTTAAGGAATATGGAAAGAATGTAGTTAAAAATGCTAAGACTTTAGCTGACGAACTTATGAAATATGGATTTAATATAGTTTCAGGTGGAACAGATAACCATCTTCTATTAGTAGATTTAAGAAATAAAGGCATTACTGGTAAGGAAGCAGAGAAGCTACTTGATTCAGTAAGTATTACAACTAATAAAAATACGGTACCAAATGAAACAGAAAGCCCATTTGTTACTTCTGGTATAAGAATAGGAACTGCCGCTGTAACTACAAGAGGTTTTGGGGAAAATGAAATGAAGGAAATAGCAAGATTTATAAATGAAGCTATTGAAAATAGAGATAAGGATTTATCTTCATTAAAGGCAGAAGTTAATGCTCTTTGTGCAAAGTTCCCTATTTATTAATCACTTTATAGTGTAAAATATATGTGTGGTATCATCCACACATATATTTTTTATTTTTTGAGGTGGAAAGATGGCATTAAATATAATTTTAGGGGCATCTGGTAGCGGAAAAACTACTAGGTGTTTTGAAGAGATAGATAAAAAGATTAAAAGTGAATCTAATAGTAAAATTTTTATGTTAGTACCAGAACAATTTACTTTTGAAGGTGAAAAGAAACTTATAGAGGTATTAGGAGAAGAAGTTCTTCTTCGTGGAACAGTGACAAATTTTAAGAGATTAGCACATAAAGTATTTTCAAAAGTTGGTGGAGCTAAGGAAAAAACTCTTGATGATTGTGGGAAGGCAATGCTTATTTATTACATATTAAATAGTGATAGACTGAACTTTGCAACCTTCGGAACAGTAGCTCATCAAAAAGGTTTCGTTGCTTTGATAGGTGAAATGATAGGTGAGTTTAAAAGATATAATATTAGCTATGATGATTTAGAAGATGCTTATGAAAAAATGAGTTCAAAGCCTACGTTAAGAGATAAACTTTTTGACCTTAAGGAGATTTATAAAGCTTTTAGTAATGAAACCGAAGGAAAGTTTTTAGATAGAGATGATGAACTTAATGTTTTGATGAAAAAGTTAGAGGAATATGACTATATTAAAGATAGTTATATTTGGATTGATGAATTTTCATTTTTTACTCCTCAACAAATGAAAATAATAGAAAAATTACTTCATTTATCTAAGGATGTTTATATTACATTAAATTATGAAGAATTAGAAAATCAAAATACTTTTTATTTAACAGAGACTACTTTAAGTAGGCTTCAAAGAATGGCAGATAAAAATAACATTAGTGTTAATATTGAAAATTTAGATGGTAGAGGGTACAAGTTTCTATCGAAGGAACTTAAGCACCTAGAGAAGAATATTAATAATATCAGTGTTGCACAAAATGAAGAAGTAACAGAAGATATACAAATAAATGTTGCTTTTAATAGTTTTAAAGAAATAGAGATAATGGCTAGAGATATTGTAAAAGAAGTAAGAGAAAAAAATATAAGATATAAAGATATAGCTGTTATTTCTAGAGATATAGATTCATACACAGAGTATATAAAGGGGATTTTTAATCAATACGATATACCTTTCTTTATAGATAAAAAGGCAAGTACAGAGAATAATAACTTTATTGTTTTTATATCTTCAGCTCTTGAGATAATCAATAGGAATTGGAGTTATGAGACAGTTTTTAGGTATTTAAAAACTTATATTCTTGATATTGATATGGAAGATATAGATATTCTAGAGAATTATGTTTTATGTCATGGAATAAAGGGAAAGTCAAAGTGGGTTGACAAGGTATGGGATTATCCAGTTTATAGTGAGTACAATCCTTTTGATACTGATGAGGAGTTTTTAGATAAAATAAATGAGATAAAAGAAAAAGTAGTATCACCACTTAGAAATTTATTAGAAATATCTAAGTCGAAGGATACTGTTAAAAATATAGGAGAAAAATTATATTATTTCTTAGAAGAGGCTAATGTTAAAGAACATATTAAAGACCTTGTAGACAGTTATAGTGAAGAAGGAGAAATTGCTCTTAGTGAAGAGTATTCACAAATATGGAATAAGGTTATGGACATTTTAAATTCTTTTGTAGAGGTTTTAGGAGAAGAGGAAATGTCTCTTAGTGAGTTTGTTAAGATTTTTGCAGTGGGCGTGGATCATGCAGAGGTAGGCATTATTCCTACAGCTTTAGACCAGGTATTTGTTGGTGGTAGTGATAGATCTAAGAGTCAGGATGTAAAAAGAGTATATCTTATTGGGTGTAATGAAGGAGTATTTCCTATGGTTTCAACTAATGAAGGTATTCTTAATGATACAGAAAGAGAAGAGTTAAATAGTATTGGTATGGAGCTCGCTAGTGATACTTTATCTAAAACTTATGAGGAAGAGTTCTTAGTATATACAGCTCTTACAACAGCTAGAGAATCTTTAGTTATCAGTTATCCTGTTTCAGATATAAATGGAAAAGGGAAAAGACCTTCTAGGGTAATTTCAAAGATAAAGAGAATTTTTCCTAATATAAAAGAAAATAATTATGTTTTAAGTGATAGTTTTACAGATAAAATTGCATCACCAAAAGCAACTTTTAATGAAATGATATTACAAATTAATAATTGCGATGAAGAGGATTATCCTTACTTAAGAGATTTATATAAATGGTACGAAAATAGTGAAAACTATAATGATAAACTTGGTAAAATGGAAGAATATTTCTTATATAAAAATGAGCCTAAGGTGTTATCAAAGGAAGCAATAAACAGTATCTATGGTGGTGATATAAAAGCATCAGTAACACAATTTGAAAAATATGCAGCATGTCCATTTGCTTATTATGTTACTTATGGATTGAAAGCAAAAGAAAGAAGAACAAGTGAAGTATCTTATCCTTCTATAGGATCGCTACTACATGAAGGTATTGATAAGTTTTGTAGCGATGTTATAGAAAAAAATATTGAGTTTAGAAATATTACTGAAGAATATATTGAAGAAGCTGTAGATGATATAGTAGCAAAGCTTTTAGAAAAGAAGGAAAATTTCTTATTTTTAAATACAGCAAGAATGCGCTTTCTTGTGAGAAAACTAAAGAGAGTTCTTAGAAGAACATTAAAGATTATTGTTAAACAATTAGAAAATTCAAGTTTTGTACCAATGGGCTTTGAGATGAAGTTTGATAAAAATGGTGAACTTCCACCTATGATAATATCAAAAGATAAATCAACAGTTTATATTGTAGGTAAAGTTGATAGAGTAGATTATTATACTTGTGATGGGAATACTTATGTTAGAATAATTGATTACAAATTAGGTTCTATGGAAATAGATTTCTCAAAGATATACAATGGATTACAATTACAACTTTTAACATATTTACAGGCGGTAATGGAGTCATTGGATAAAAAAGGTGAGAAGTCAGTACCTTGTGGTGTGTTTTATTATAAAATGGATGATCCTATTATTGAAAACAAAGAGCATCTTACAAAAGATGAGATTGAAGAGAAGATAAATGAATCATTAAAGTTACAAGGACTTTTACTTAAGGATAAAGAAATAATTTTAGCAATGGATAATGAATTTGAAAAGAGAAAGAAATCTATAGTTGTTAATGCTTCTCTTACAGCAAAGGGTGAACTAGCTAAAAGTAATTCTAAAGGACAAATTACTGAGGCGGATTTTGATTTCTTAAGAGGATTTGTAAAGGATAAGTTAAAAGAATTATGTTCTAATGTTTTGTGTGGAGATATTTCTATTTCACCGTATAAATTAAAAGATGAAACACCATGCAAGTTCTGTTCTTATAAGAGTATATGTCATTTTGATGATACTCTAGAATTTAATAATTATAGAGTAATTGAAGAAAAGAAAAAAGTTGATGAAATGAAAGGGGAGTAGAGTATTGTGGAAAGAAAATGGACTAATGAACAACAGTTAGCTATTGATCATGATAAAAGTAATATTCTTGTTTCGGCTGCTGCTGGTTCTGGTAAAACTGCCGTGTTAGTTGAAAGAATAATAAAAAAGATTACTAGAAAAGAAAATGCCGTAGATATAGATTCATTACTTGTTATGACATTTACTAATGCAGCGGCTATGGAGATGAAAGAAAGAATATCTGTTGCAATCTCTAAGGAAATAGACAAGAATCCATTAGATACAAGACTTCAAAAGCAACTTATTAGACTTAATAAGGCTGATATAACTACAATGCATTCCTTTTGTAATAGACTTATAAAAAAATATTTTCACCTTTTAGATATAGATCCATCATTTAGAATTGGTGATGAAAATGAATGTAAACTTATAAGAAGAGAAGCCGTTTTAGAAGTTATTGAAGATAGATATGATGAAGAAAATATGAGAGATTCATTTTTACTTTTAGCAGAAGGTTATACAAAGAATAAAAGTGATGTGGAACTTGAAGAGATAGTATTATCTCTATATAGTGATGCTATGGCTATGTCTTTTCCAGAAAGAGATTTAAATAGGTTACTTGAAAAATTAGATATTACCGATAAGAGTTTTGAAGAAACCATATATTGCAAGATAGCTATGGAAGAAATACTAGATGGATTAAAAGAGTATAGGAAAGGATATAAGGAACTTTTAGATAATCTTTATGATTATGGTTACAATGATAAGGTATACGACATAATAAAAAGTGAAAGTGAATTTATAGAAGAGATTTTATCAGAAGAAAAGGGATTTTTTCAATTAAGAAATGAAGTATATAATTTTGAATTTTTAAGAATGCCAGCAGTAAAAGGCGTTGATGAAGAAGGAAAAGCTTTATTGATGGCAATAAGAGATGGATTAAAGAAGTATATAAAAAGCATAAGTGAAAAATATTTTTATTTTTCTACAGAAGAAGAAATAAAAAATGAGATGACATTTTTACATAATGTTTCAAAAGCTATTATAGAATTAGTTATAGATTTCAAAAAGGTTTATGAGGACAAGAAGAAAAAAAGAGGAATATTAGATTATAATGATTTAGAGCATTATGGATTAGATATATTAGTTGACTATAGTGATGAGGGAGAAATAATTCCTTCAAATGTAGCATTAGAACTTAGAGAAAAGTATAGTGAAGTATTAATAGATGAATATCAAGATACAAATGAAGTACAAGAAACTATAATAAAAATGATTGGTAGAGTAGATGTTCCTAATATTTTTATGGTTGGTGATGTAAAGCAAAGTATTTATAGATTTAGAAATACAAATCCACAGTTCTTTTTACAAAAATATTACGATTATAGTGAAAATACTAGTGAAAGAGATGTTAAAATACTATTATATAAAAATTTTAGATCTAGAAAAGAAGTTCTTACAGGTATTAATTTTCTTTTTAAGAGAATAATGAGTAAGGAACTTGGAGATGTGGATTATACTGATGTAGAAGCATTAAACCCAGGAGCAAGTTTTAATGGTGAAGGTGAGCCGATAGATTTAGTTCTTTTAGATTACAAAAATATAATAGCTGAAAGCGATGATGATGTTGATAAAAAAGAACTAGAAATAGAAGCTAAGTATATTTGTAATAGAATTGAAAATATAGTAAGTGGAAAAGAGCAATTATATATTGATGATGCCTCAGTTCCAGAGGGAAGACGTATACCAACTTATAAAGATATAGTAATATTACTTAGAGCTACTGCAGGACATGGTGATATATTAAAAGAAGCACTTATGGAAAGAGAAATACCAGTATTTCTAGATTCATCTAAGGGATGCTTTGATTCTTTTGAAATTAATATAATGATGTCATTGCTAGAGATAATAGATAATCCGTTAAATGATATACCACTTATGGGGGTTCTTAGATCTCCGATAGGTTCTTTTGATGAAGAAGAACTTATAAAAATACGAGGTGAAAAAGCAAAAGGTGGCTTTTATAATTGCTTGAAAAAATATAGCAAAGAAGAAAATTTCCTAGGAAATAAGGCTAAGATATTTTTAGAAAAATTGAAGATGTATAGAGAAAAAAGTATTAAGATGAATTTAGTTGATTTCTTATGGTACTTATATTTAGATACTAATTTCTATTCCTTTGTAGCAACTCTTAGTAACGGAAATGTTAGACAAGAAAATTTGATGTTGTTATTACAAAAAGGTAGAGAGTTTGAAAATACATCATATAAAGGTTTATTTAATTTTATAAATTTTATAAATAAGATAAAGATATCTAAAGGTGATTTTGGTTCTGCAATAACTATTGGAGAAAATGAAAATGTCGTTAGAATAATGAGTATACATAAAAGTAAAGGATTAGAATTTCCTATTGTATTTATGCCACATTTAAATAAAAAGTTTAATATGATGGATCTTAGAGAAAACATATTATTTCATCCAAAGTTGGGCTTTGGACCTAAATATATAAGTGGCGAAGAAAGAATTAGTCATGATACATTAGTTAGAAGTGTAATAAAAGATACAATAGAGACAGAAGTAAAAAGTGAAGAGATGAGAATTCTTTATGTTGCCCTTACAAGAGCAAAAGAAAAGTTGATTTTACTATCTGCTAATAAGGATATAGATAACCTTATAAAAAAGGGTAGGGAAGCATTGAAATGTAGCAATTTTAGATTACCTAGTTATATGGTTAAAAAATGCTCTAGTTATTTGCAATGGATAATTATATCTTTAATGGCACATAAAGATGGAAATGTTCTTAGAGAAAGAATAGAAGGAGACTTGAATTTTGCATCACCAATAGAGGACGATAGTAAGTGGAATATACAACTAATTGATTCCTATAGCGACGATGATACTGAGGAAGAAGATGATGATTCTATTACAGTAGTAGAGAAACTTAAAGAAGATGAAATAGGAGATAAGTATGAGGCTATAGATAATATACTTAATTTTAGATATAAATACAAAGATGTAACCAATATATCTCCATATATAACTGTTTCAGAGATAAAGAGGAAGTATATTGAAGGTAATATTAAGATAGATAGTAATGGCACTTTAGCAAAAGGAAACTATATAGAAGAAATAGTATCTCCTAAATTTTTAAGAGATGAAAAATCCTTAACTAGGTCACAAATAGGTACTGCACACCATACTGTTATGGAGCATTTACCTCTAAAAATGGATTCGTCAGAAGAATCAGTGAAAGATTTAGTGGATGTATTAGTAAATAAAAATATTCTATCTGAGGAAGAAGGAAAAGTTATAAATTGCAGAAAAATATCAGATTTTTTAAGAAGTGATTTATGTAAAGATATGATAGAAAATGAAGAAACTTTGCTAAGAGAATTTCCTATACAACTTAGAATGTCTCCAAGTGAGGTTTATGATGTAAAAGATGATGATGATAAATTAGTTCTTAACGGTATTGTAGATGCTTTTTATGAAAAAGATAATGAATTGATTATAGTTGATTATAAAAGTGATTATTATGTTGATAAAAAGGAAATGGTAGAAAAGTACAAAGTTCAATTAAGGCTTTATAAAAAAGCTTTAGAAAAAATCACAGGTAAAAAAGTAAGAGAGTGCATATTATATTTATTTTTTAGAAGTGAGTATGTAAAGATATATTAGGAGGATTATGATGGGTGTTAGTCAATTAAAAACTGGTGATAAGGTAGATGATTATTTTTTAATAAAAATTTGCAATGTCAAGGTTTCTGCAACCAATAATAATAAATATTTAGATATAGTAGTAATGGATGAAGATGGAGAAATTGACGGTAAGTTCTGGAGATATAAAGATGGTGATGAAGAAAAATTTAAATCTGGAACTTTAGTTAAAATAAAAGGAGCAATTGTAAGTTGGATGAATGCTAATCAACTTAGAATTGATAAACTTTCAGAAGTAACTGATGAAGATAATATATCTATAGAGAAGTTTATTCCTTCAGCACCGTTTAAAGGTGAAGAGATGTTAAAGGAATTAAAAGAATATGTAGATAAAATTAAAAATGAAGATATAGCAACTATTGTTGAATTAATAGTAGAAAAGAAAGAGGAAAAACTACTCACAGCACCAGCAGCGATGAAAAATCATCATTCTATAAGAAGTGGTCTATTGTATCATACTGTAACAATGCTTAAAGCTGGGGATGCTTTAAGTAAAATATATACTTTTATTAATACAGACTTATTGTTTGCAGGAATAATTCTACATGATATTTGTAAAATTGATGAGATGCATAATAATGAAGTAGGTTTAGTAGATGAATATACAATAGAGGGCCAACTCCTAGGACATATAATTCAAGGAATTAAAGAAATAGAAGTTATAGGGGATAAAGTTGGGGCTGATAAAGAAGTAATGATGATGCTTGAGCATATGATTTTATCTCATCACTATAATCCGGAATATGGTAGTCCTAAAAAACCTATGTTTCCAGAAGCACAAATGCTTCACATTCTAGATTTATTAGATGCATCATTATTTGATATGAAGAAAGCAATTGATGGTATTGAAGTAGGGACAATTTCAGAGGGTATATGGTCTCTTGATAAGAGAAGAGTTTATAAAAGCAATATTAATTGTTAAACATGTTAGGGCACATGTATATATCAGTGCACAGTTGTCAGTGCACAGTGCACAGTTATGGATGAAATTCCCTTTGGGGAATTTCTGAAATTTTAAGTGCCATAATTTTGTGTATAGAGTAAATTAGTTTTTTAAGGTACTTATATTTGATATAGAGCTATTACAGGGGGCTAATGAAGGTTGCACCTTCATATAGCTTGTAGTAGAAACTCATGATTTATGAAAAACAGCACTTAGTACAATAGTTTTATATATGCACTAAACATATCTATAAATGCAATTGTAAATTTAGCCGCCCTAAGGACTATAATATTTTCCCTTTGGGGAAAATTAACCGATATTGTGCATTGTGAATTGTCTGAACTGATTGAATTGCAAATAATGATTTATATCGATTACACTTTGTTAAATCTTTGTTAATGTTCAGATAATTCTGTTTAATAAATGATAAAAAGGAAAATAATGCAAGTAACAAGGGGAAATCACTTGTTTTTTATGGAAAATACACAGCGAAGTTTTCCTAAAATATAGATAAATAAATTACAGAAATATACAAAAATGTATTCGTAATTGTTTACAAAAAAGAAATATGAAAAGTTGTATAAAACTATTTAAAAAGGAAAATAATTGTGTTAAAATAATAACAAGGTCAGGTTTGACTGGGAAACTTGTGTTAAATGAACAGGGATATGGCATATGTTTTTGTTGTAAAAGTGTTCATGGAATAAAATTTTTTAAAAATTTAAAGGGGGAACTTTATTAATGTTTAGTCAATGGGATGGATTTAAAATGGGACATTGGTGCGAAGATATCGATGTTAGAGACTTCATAGTTAAAAACTATACTCAATATAACGGAGATGAATCTTTCTTAGCACCTATTTCTGAAAAGACTTCTAAGGTTTGGGATAAAGCAGAAGCTTTAATAATTGAAGAAATCAAGAAAGGTATTATCGATGTAGAAACAGATAGGGTTTCAGGAATTAATAATTTTGAACCTGGTTATATAGATAAAGAAAATGAAGTAATCGTTGGATTACAAACAGATGCTCCATTAAAGAGAATCATTAATCCATTTGGTGGAGTAAGAATGGTAGAACAAGAACTTGAGGAATATGGATATACTTGGAATCCAGAAGTTCAAAAATATTTTAAAGCATTCAGAAAGAGCCATAATGAAGGGGTATTCGATGCATATACTTCAGATATGAGAGCAGCTAGACATGCTGGTTTATTAACTGGTCTTCCAGATGCTTATGGAAGAGGAAGAATCATAGGTGATTACAGAAGAATAGCTCTTTATGGTATAGATTACTTAATCGAAATGAAGAAAGCAGATTTTGCTGAAAAAGAAAATTTAGATGCTTCAGAAGATGTAATTCAAATAAGAGAACAAATCAGAATGCAAATTAAAGCATTAAATGAAATGAAAGCTATGGCAGCAAGCTATGGTATAGATATTTCTAAGCCAGCATCAAATGCTAGAGAAGCAGCTCAATTCTTATATTTAGGATATTTAGCTGGGGTTAAGGAAAACAATGGTGCTGCTACTTCAATAGGAAGAAATACTACATTCCTTGATATCTATATTGAAAGAGATATGGCTAAGGGAATATTAACAGAGGAACAAGCACAAGAAATAATTGACCAATTAGTTATTAAATTAAGACTTGTTAGACATTTAAGAACTCCAGAATATAATGAATTATTCTCAGGAGATCCAGCTTGGGTTACAGAATCAATTGGTGGTACTACTATCAGTGGACAATCATTAGTAAGTAAGACTTCATTCAGATTCTTACACACATTAACTAACTTAAATCCAGCACCAGAACCAAATATGACAATTTTATGGAGTGAAAACCTTCCAGAATCATTTAAGAAATATTGTGCTAAAATGTCAATAGAAACAGATGCAATCCAATATGAAAATGATGACGTTATGAGACCAATATATGGTGATGATTATGCAATAGCTTGTTGTGTATCTGCTATGGAAGTTGGTAAGAGAATGCAATTCTTTGGTGCAAGAGCTAATGTTGCTAAGACATTATTATACGCTATCAATGGTGGTGTAGATGAAAAGAAGAAGACTCAAGTACTTAAGGGATTAGAACCAATAACTGGCGATGTATTAAACTATGATGAAGTTTTACCAAAATACAAAAAAGCTTTATCTGAAGTTGCAAGATTATATGTTAATACAATGAATACAATCCACTATATGCATGATAAATATGCTTATGAAGCTGGACAAATGGCACTTCATGATACAGATGTTAAACACTTCATGGCATTTGGTATTGCAGGATTATCAGTAGCTGCTGACTCGCTAAGTGCAATAAAATATGCTAAAGTTACTCCAATAAGAGATGAAAATGGATTAGCTGTAGATTTTAAGGTTGAAGGAGATTTCCCTAAATACGGAAATGATGATGATAGAGTTGATGATTTAGCTGTAGAATTAGTTAAATACTTCTCAGCAGAATTAAAGAAGACTCCAGCTTACAAGAATGCAGAACATACATTATCAGCATTAACTATAACTTCAAATATAGTTTATGGTAAGAAAACTGGTAATACACCAGATGGAAGAAAAGCAGGAGAACCATTAGCACCAGGAGCTAACCCAATGCATGGTAGAGATGTAAATGGAGCATTAGCATCATTAAATTCAGTTGCTAAGATTCCATATAGAACTCATTGCCAAGATGGTATTTCTAATACATTCTCAATAGTTCCAACTGCTTTAGGAGCTGATAAAGAAACTCAAGTTAATAACTTGGTTAATATGTTAGATGGATATTTTGCACAAGCTGCATTCCACTTAAATGTTAATGTATTAAATAGAGAAACATTATTAGATGCTATGGAAAATCCAGATAAATACCCAACACTTACAATCAGAGTATCAGGATATGCTGTTAACTTTACAAGACTTACAAGAGAACAACAATTAGAAGTAATTAAGAGAACATTCCACGAAAAGATGTAATTAATGAAGGGTAGAATACATTCTTTCGAGTCTATGGGTCTTGTCGATGGTCCAGGTATTAGATCAGTGGTATTTTTTCAAGGTTGTAACCTTAGATGTAAGTTTTGTCACAATCCAGATACATGGACACTTGATGGAGGAACAGAGACAGAAGTTTCAGAACTTGTTGCTAAGTTAAGTAGGTTTAAGACCTATTATGATAAAAGTGGAGGGGGCGTCACCTGTTCAGGAGGTGAGCCCCTTCTTCAACCTTTATTTCTAATTGAATTGTTCAAAGGTTGTAAGGAAATTGGAATTAATACATGTTTAGATACTTCAGGTGTTGGCGTTGGAAATTATGAAGAAATTTTAAAATATACAGATTTAGTTTTATTAGATATTAAGCATTATGAAAAAGGTGGATATAAAGAGATAACTAGAAGAGAATTGGACGAATTTAATGTTTTTTTGGAAGCTTTAAATAAAACCGATGTTAAAGTGTGGATAAGACAAGTAATAGTTCCAGGCTTTAATGATAGTGAAGAATATATGAAAGGTTTAGCTGATTATGTTAAGAATAATGTAAAAAACTTTACTAAGTTAGAAGTTCTTCCTTATCATGTATTAGGAGTTTCTAAATATGAAGGATTAAATATTCCATACCCACTAGAAGGTGTTGAACCTATGAATAAAGAAGATGCTAAAATCTATAGTGACTTTTTTTATAAATATTATTAGTAGAAAGTGCAACAGGATGGCAGGAGTTATCTTGGGGCACCTTTTTATTATTAGGGCACAACTGTCAGGGCACAAGGCACAAGGCACAGGAAAGGAAGAAATTTCTGCGGAATTTCTTGGATTGTAAGTGTTTAAGTTGAAGGTATGGAGTATACTAGTTTTTTTAATTAGTTATGTTTAATAAAAAAGTCATTATAGGGGTTCATGAAAGTAGCACTTTCATGAAGCTTGGATTTAAATTTTTGGATTTATAGTAAATATGAAAACACATTGCCGTCCGCAGGACTTATAATATTTTCCCAGTAGGGGAAAATTAACCTTACTTGTGCCCTGTGCCTTCTAACCTGTGCCATAATAAAGGAACTATCGCTCACAAATTCTCATTTGTTAAATGACAGCTATATCCCAAACTGTGCACCGATAGTTGTAAATTAATTTAAAACAATTTAAATTTAATACTATTAAAATAATATTTAGTATATAATATATAGTAATAAAATTATATTGAGGTGAATAATATGAATGGTAATGTTGCTTATGATTCTATAAGAGAACAGAATAAATACATAGCCAAGGTATTTTCATGGATGGGTATAGCACTTTTAATATCTGCTATTAGTGCTCTTTATGTAGGTACCAATCCAACTATTTTTTATAGAGTTAATCCTTTTGTAATATTAATTCTTGAAGTGGGATTAGTTATGATATTAGTTGGTATGCTAGATAAGATATCACCAGTAACTGCCACAGCTTTATTTATAGTTTATTCGGCTATTAATGGAGTATCACTATCAGGTATATTTATGGTATATTCACAAGGAACTATAACTTCTGCTTTTATAACAGCAGCTGCAATGTTTGGTGTTTTTGCGGTAGTAGGTTATACCACAAGAATGGATTTATCAAAATATTCTAATATAGCATTCATGGCTTTAATAGGATTAATGATAGCAGGGTTGATAAATATATTTGTAAGAAGTACTTTTCTAAATTTAGCTGTTTCAGCTGTAGGTGTCGTTCTTTTTGCAGGACTTACAGCATATGATATGCAAAGACTTAAAGAGCATCAAAGAATATTTGGTCAAAATCATAATGTGGCAATATATGGAGCATTACAACTTTATTTAGATTTTATAAACATATTCTTATACTTACTTAGAATATTTGGTTATATGAATAGAGATGACTAATATTTAGAGGATAAAGCACTAGGAAACGAGAGTTTCTTAGTGCTTTTATATTATTAGAAAATCATATAGGATCTCCTCGGGACTATAATGCTTTTCTGAAGGAAAAGCCACCTTAATTGTGAATTGTGAATTAAAATATTATTTGTTACAATTACAGTAATAGAATTAAGTATATGGATGTGATTTTAATGGAGCCTTTGGCTAGTAAACTTAGACCTAAGAGGTTAGAAGATGTTTTAGGGCAAAAACATTTATTTGGTGAAAATGGATCATTAAGTAGAGCTATTAACAAAGGATTTATTCAAAATATGATATTTTATGGTCCTTGTGGTTGTGGTAAAACAACTGTAGCAAATATAATATCTGAAATGACTAATAAAACATTATATAAAGTCAATGGGGCAACAGATACACTTAAAGATGTAAAGGAAGCTATAAATGCTAGAAGTACTCTCATGGGAACTAAGGGGATTTTGTTATATATTGATGAGATTCATTTATTTAATAAGAGGGCTCAACAAAGCCTTTTAGAGGTATTGGAAAGTGGTGATGTAACATTAATTGCATCAACAACGGAAAATCCCTATTTTTCAATATTCAAAGCATTGTTATCAAGATGCGTTATCTTTCAATTTAAGCCTTTGAACTTTGATGATATAAAGGAAGGGTTAAAAAGAGGAATAGATTATTTAGAAAAACAATTGGATCTGGAAATAGTAGCTTCCAATGAAGTTTTAAAGGATATAGCTTATAGATGTAATGGAGATATGAGAAATGCATTAAATACTCTTGAATTTTTAGTATATTCTTTGAATAATGGAGAAAAAATAGAAATAAGTAAAGAGTTTGTTGAGAAAATCACAGGGAAAAAGATAATTTCCTTTGATAAAGATGGCGATAATCATTACGATTTACTTAGTGCATTTCAGAAGTCGATAAGAGGAAGTGATGAAAATGCAGCAATATTATATTTAGCAATGCTATTAAAGGGTGGAGATTTACAATCTATATGCAGAAGATTATTAGTTATTGCAAGTGAAGATATTGGTTTAGCTTATCCGGCAGCAATTTCTATAGTAAAAGCTTGTGTTGATTCTGCATTAATGATAGGTTTGCCAGAAGCGAAGATACCACTTGCAGAGGCTACACTTTTATTAGCAACATCTCCAAAGTCTAATTCTTCATGTGTTGCCATTGATAAGGCTATGAGTTTATTAGAAAAAAAGGATATAGGTGAGATACCTAGTCATTTAAAAGATAGTCATTATTCAGGAGCTAGTAAACTTGGTAATGGTATAGGATATAAATATCCTCATGATTATAAAAATAATTATGTTAAACAGCTATATTTGCCTTCAAATTATTTAAATGAAGAATTTTATATTGCCGGGGATAATAAATTTGAAAATAGTATTAAAAATTATTTAGCTAAAATAAAAAATCATGTATAAAATTACACTTAAGAAGTAAAAATGCACTTTTAGGAAATATATGTAGAAATATATCGGAAAATATTATATTATAGTGTCAAGATGAAACGGAAAGTAGGAGAAAAATCATGATGATTAATACTTGGGAAATGAAACGAAAGTTAAAGATTAATAAAAATATATTATATGTAACATTAGGAGTAGAATTAATAAGTTTAATTTTAATGATTTTTATTGATAAATTATTTGCTATTATATTTATTCCAGCTATTATAGTGTTATTTACTTCTTATGTACAGACAAGATCATTAAAAAGAGAAATATCAGATTTAACATTACATAGATATCCAATTTAGTATAAATTAAATATTAGTTATAAGAAGAAGGAAGTGTCGTATTGATAAATGAGAATTTGGTGCGATAGTTCCTTTTTGATATGAAGACAATGCTAATTTTCTAAGAAATAAAATGATACTTGTGCATTGATAAAAAAAGCTGATACACTTAGTTTTGTGTAACAGCTTTTTTAATATAATTATATGTATATATAATTATTTTAAAATTTCTAAAACTTCAACATCGTAATCGCCATCTGGAGAAGCAACAGTAATTTTTTTACCGATTGGTAACTTAAATAATGCTTTACCTAATGGAGAATCGATAGAAATCTTCATATTCATAGTATCTGCTTCTACAGAAGATACTAAAGTAACTTCTTCCACTTCGTCTAAATCATAAAATTTAACTTTTGCTGTTTTATTAACATCAAAGATATTTTCATCTTCGCTGCCTTCTATAACTCTAGCACGTTTTAAAATGCTTTCAAGTTCTTGAATTCTAGTTTCAGTTATAGATTGATCATCTTTTGCAGCAGAGTAATCTGCATTTTCACTAAGGTCACCTTGAGCTCTAGCAGCTTTTAATGCTTCTTTAATTTCTGCTCTTTTAGTATTTTTAAGAAAATTTAATTCATCTTCTAATTTTTGCTTTCCAGCTTCAGTTAATATAACTTCGTTATTCATAGTTCACCTCTAAATTATTTTCATATTACTCTTAATATATTATTATACCAAAAAAATTACGTAATATTAAATAGTCAGAAAATTTTATAAATTTAGAAAAATGTATTGAAATGAAAATACACTAAGTTATAATATATATATCGAGGTGAGGAATATGTGTAGAATTTATCTAGGTGAAGGGGTGGAAAAAGTAGATTTTGAGAAGTATTTTTTGATACATCTAGAGCAATCTAAAGAAAGTACTGTAAACGTTGTGAAGATAGTTTGGGACTATGATTTAACTAATTTTAATTTTTTAGATACTACAGTTAAATATTTAGAAATAAATTTTTCTAATATAAGAGCTTTAGAAAATGGATATATAGATGCTGGTGAGGAAATTATATTAATAAAAGAGTTTTATAAGATACCTTTAAGATCTCAAAGAAAAATTGTAGACAATATTATGAAAGGTAAATTTCATAGAACATTTATATTGATGGATAAGAAATGCAATATTAATAAATACAATGATGACTTACTAGATGAATTTATACATTATAATGTAAAAAGTGTATAGAAGAACTTTTTAACATTATTAATCAGAGTTTAAAGTACAAATATATAATAAATGCCACTACATTGTTAGTGGCATTTATTATGGAGTTGTTTCACAATAAATAATATGTCGTAACTTTTTTAGAATAAGAATTAATAAGTAAGAATAAAAAGTAGAAGTACGGTTTCTTCCTAATTTAAAATAAAATATTATTAATTTACAAGTTGTAGTTCA
Source organism: Clostridium bornimense (assembly GCF_018917145.1). Lineage (GTDB taxonomy): Bacteria > Bacillota > Clostridia > Clostridiales > Clostridiaceae > Clostridium_AN > Clostridium_AN bornimense_A. Next base: position 10,547 of record NZ_JAHLOD010000004.1, on the reverse strand, counting down.
TAATCCTAAGGAGCTTTGAAAAAAATAATAGGAATCTTCTTCAGAATAAAATTTTTTACCCATTAAAATATATATAATATCTTCTTTTTTATATCCTTCTTTATAATTTTTAAATGAAACAAGTAATTTTTTAAGTAATCTAGGATTGATATTAATGAGTTTTGATATTTCATCAATAGAATAATATTGCTTTGTTAGTAATAAATAAAGATTGTTTTGTAATTCTAATTTATATTTCAAATCTATAAGTTTATCATTATGAGGACCATATTTTCCACGATGATGTTTATTACAAAGAAATTTAAAGTTTAAGGGAAAGTTTAGTCCGCCTTCACTTCTAAATATAATATGATGTTTATCGGCATTAGCACCACAAATTTCACATTTACTCAATAAAAATACCCCCCATGATAAAATATATTAATATAATTATATGAGTATATTTTATAACTTTCAATTGGAAAGTTGATGTATAATTGTAAATATACACAGGACAATAAGTGTATGTCACTTAAAAACACTTGACTTGTTTAGAAAAACATTATATCATAGTAATTAGAAAATAATACCGGGGGGCTATATTTATGTTATATAAAAGTACTAGAGGAAATACAGAGGTAGTTAACTCACAAGAAGCCGTTGTAAAAGGGCTTTGTGATGATGGTGGTCTATTTGTACCAGTTGATTTTCCTAATATAAAATTAGATTTAGAGGAAATGAAAAATTATTCTTACAAAGAGGTAGCGTGTAAGATACTTGAAATATTTTTTGGAGATTTTTCAAAAGAAGAAATAAAAAATATTGTTGATAATAGTTATGATGGAAAATTTTCTCGTAAGGAACTAGTAGATGTAGTTAAAGGTGGAGATGGATTCTTTATAGAATTGTATCATGGACCAACTAGTGCATTTAAGGATATGGCATTATCAGTTCTACCACATTTAATGATTGAAAGTTCAAAGAAAATTTCTGGTGATAAAGAAATTGTTATTTTAACAGCTACTTCAGGTGATACAGGAAAAGCAGCATTAGAAGGATTTAGTAACGTAGACGGTATAAAGATAGTTGTATATTATCCAAGTGAAGGGGTATCACAAACTCAAAGACTTCAAATGGTGTCTCAAGAAGGAAACAATGTAAAAGTATATGGCATAAATGGAAATTTTGATGACGCACAAAAGGCTGTTAAGGAAATATTCGTAAATAAAGAATTAAGAGAAGAGATGGCAAAAAATAATAAGGCATTTTCTTCAGCTAATTCTATAAATATTGGTAGATTAGTACCACAGATTGTTTATTATGTGTATAGCTATTTACAATTAGTAAATAGAGGAGAAATATTTTTAGGAGATAAGGTAAATATAGTTGTTCCATGTGGAAACTTTGGTAATATATTAGCAGCTTATTATGGGGAAAAGCTAGGGTTACCTGTTAATAAATTTATTTGTGCATCAAATACAAATAAGGTATTAACTGATTTCTTTAATACTGGAGTTTATGATAGAAATAGAGATATGGATATAACAGTATCTCCATCAATGGACATACTAGTTTCATCTAACTTAGAAAGATATTTATATGAAATAAGTGATAATGATGAAAGTTTTGTTGAATCAGCTATGGAATCTTTACAAAAAGATGGTCGCTATTCAGTGAAACCAGAACATATGGAGAAGATGAAGAGATTTTATGGTGGTTTCTGTAATGATGAAGAAACACTAGCTACCATTAAGGAAATGTATGAAAATAACAAGTATTTAATGGATACACATACAGCAGTAGCTTATAAGGTGTATGAAGATTATGTAAAAGAAACTGGAGATAAAACAAAAACATTAATAGCTTCTACAGCAAGTCCTTATAAGTTCTCGGAAGCTGTTTGTAAGGGATTAGGAATATTTGAAGAAGGACTTACTGATGATGAAATGATGGATAAACTTCATGAGTATACATCAGTAGATATTCCCAAAAACTTATTTGAATTAAGAAATAAAAAGGCTATTCATAATGACATCATTGATAAGAGCACAATAATAGAAAATCTAAAAAAATATTTAGAATTAGGTGAGTAAAATGATAAAGATTACAGTACCAGCTACTAGTGCTAACTTAGGACCAGGTTTTGATTGCTTAGGATTAGCGTTAGATTTGTACAATGATTTTTATGTTGAGGAAATAGACGAAGGACTAGTTATTGAAGGATGCTTAGAAGAATTTAAGAATGAAAACAATTTATTTTATGTTAGTTTAAAAAAAGCATTGAGTGAATTAAACGAAGCGGTTAAGGGGTTGAAAATTGTTTTTGATTCAAGAATTCCTCTAAAAGGGGGCCTTGGTAGTTCAGCTACTTGTATTATTGGGGGAATACTTGGAGCTTTTGCTATTAAAGGTATAGAGGTAGATAATGATAAAGTTTTAAAAATAGCTAAGACTATTGAAAATCATCCGGATAATATTGTACCAGCTTTACTTGGGGGAATAACTGTTGCAGTAATAGAGGATGATAAGGTGTATTATGAAAAGTTTACTACTAGTGAATCTTTTGAATTTATTGCACTAAGTCCAGATATTGAATTATCAACAGAAGAAGCAAGACGCATTTTACCAAAGAATATATCTTTAGTTGATGGAGTTTACAATGTTAGTAGAGCGGCACTTTTAGCCATGGCTTTATCAAAGGGGAACAAAGAAAATATAGCGGTGGCATGTAATGACAAATTCCATCAAAATTACAGGGGGCAATTAATACCAGATTTCTTTGAAATTTTAAAATTTGCAAAAGAAAATGGTGCTATAACTTCATTCTTAAGTGGAGCGGGACCAACTATTATGATAATAAATGAAAAAGAAAATAGTATATTACACGAAAAATTAGAAAAGTACTTAAGTACTTGTGAGAGAAAGTGGAAGATGTCTGTTCTTAACTTAGAGAAAGATGGCGCAAAAATTAATAATTGTAAATAAGGGGGCTTTAATATATGGGTAAACTAAAAGTAGCTTTATTAGGTCTAGGAAATGTAGGTTCTGGGGTATATAAAATATTAAATGCTAACAAATCTGTTATTGAAAAACGTAGTGGATATGAAATTGAAGTTAGCAAGATTCTTGTTAGAGATAAAAATAAGCCAAGACCAGTAGAGGTAGATGAGGATATAGTAACAACTGATATTAATGATATATTAGATGATGAAGAAATATCAATTGTAGTTGAACTTATGGGTGGAGAAGAACCAGCTAAAAGTTACATTTTAAGAACTATTGAAAAAAAGAAACACATTGTTACAGCTAATAAGTTATTGATGGCTAAGTGTGGTGTTGAAGTATTTAATAAGGCTAAAGAAGTTGGTGGAGTGCATGTTCATTATGAAGCTTCTGTAGCTGGGGGAATACCTATTATTCAAGGTATAAATGAAGCATTAACTGGTAACAAAATAGAAAAGGTTATTGGTATAATTAATGGTACAACAAATTATATATTAACTGAGATGGAAGACAAGGGGCTTTCATTTGAAGAAGCATTAAAAGGTGCACAAGATAAAGGTTATGCAGAAGCAGATCCTACTTCAGACATAGAAGGCTTTGATACATTATATAAGCTAGATATATTAACAGCTTTATGTTTTAATAAAAAAGTGCCTGTGGAATCCATTTATAGAGAAGGTATAACTAAAATATCAAAAGGTGATATTGAAATAGCTAAGGAATTTGGATATAAAATTAAATTACTAGCTATTGGATCTGAAGTAGATGGCAAGATTGAAGCAAGAGTACATCCAACAATGATTCCTGCTAATCATCCTTTAGCTAATGTAAATGATTCATTTAATGCAATTATGCTTAAAGGTGATGCTGTTGGTGATTTGATGTTCTATGGAAGAGGAGCAGGTGATTTGCCTACAGGATCAGCAGTTGTTGGTGACATAATAGCAGTTGCTAAAAACTTAAATAATGAACCAAGTGGATTAGATTTATTTGAAGAAAACAACAAAAAAGCTTTAAAAGATATGAAAGAAGTTGAATCAGAATATTATTTAAGAATGAATGTTTTTGATACACCTGGTACTTTAGCAGAGATATCAAGTATATTTGCTCTTCATAAGATTTCTATATTATCACTTATTCAAAGAGGGGATAGAAAAGAAGGAAGAACTGATATAATCTTTATAACTCATAAAGCTAAGGAAGAGGCTATAAGAAATTCTGTTGAGGCCTTTGAAAATCTAGGGGATAATTATAAGGTTGAAAATATTATAAGAATTGAAGATTTTAATTAAAAAAAAGAGACGAAAGTCTCTTTTTTAGTGCACAGATGCAAGGTACAAGTATGAGGGCACAAGGCACAGGGATGGAGGAAGATTTTGTCGGTGCGCAGTTATAGCAGTGCACAGTTGTTGAGGAAATTACTGCAGAATTTCTGAAATTTTAAGTGTTGAGTTGAATGTTATAAGTTAGACTATGTTTCTTATTTGAATTATAGTTGATATATAAGTCAATACAGAGGACTAATGAAAGTTGCACTTTCATTAAGATTTAAATATATATTTGCATAGTATTATATAGAGTTAAGTAATAGTAAAACTGGAATGTATTTCATAAGATACATTAGTTATAAGCAGGATTATAACAAAATTTCTCGCATAGAGTAATTTTTACTTGTGCCTTATGCCTTGTTACATGTGCCCTGATAATATTTCAGATTAAAATACTCGGATTTTTTATGATTAAAGTTGACAACTTTACTCAGATTTGATAAGATAAGTTCAAAAGTTAGAACTGGGGTGTTAAAGGTGAAACTTTCTACAAAGGGTAGGTATGGGGTTAAGGCAATGTTTTGTTTAGCAACTCAATATGGAGATGAACCTGTATCTATAAAAACTATATCAGAGAGTCAAAATATAACGGTAGCATATTTAGAACAACTTTTTGCACCGCTTAGAAAAGCAGGACTAATAATAAGTATAAGAGGTGCTCAGGGTGGATATAAGCTAGCTAGAGAACCAAAAGATATAACAGTTGCTCAAATTATGGACGTTTTAGAAGGTCCTATTGAAGTATCAGAATGTCTAGAGGATGAATCAAAATGTTCTAATTTAGATTGTTGTGCTACAAGAAGTTTATGGGCTAAAATAAAGAATTCAATAGACAGTGTAACTCAAAATGTTACGTTACAAGATATGATAGATGAATCAACAAAATTAATGGAGAAGAGGAGTGAGTAGAGTGAGTGATGTAATCTACATGGATTATTCAGCAACTACACCAACAAGAAAAGAAGCTATAGAAGCAATGATGCCATATTTTGAAGAGAATTTTGGAAATCCTTCATCATGGTATTCAATAGCAAGAGATACTAAAAAAGCAATTGATGAAGCAAGAGATAAGGTTGCTAATGCTATAAATGCAAAAGCAGAAGAAATATATTTTACAGCTGGTGGTTGTGAAGCTGACAACTGGGCAATAAAAGGTGTAGCTTTTGCTAATAGAAAAAAAGGAAATCATATAATCACTACTGCTATAGAACATCATGCTATTATGAATACTTTTAAGTATTTAAGTAAGCAAGGTTTTGAAGTAACTTATCTTCCAGTAGATAAAGATGGATTAGTAAATCCAGAAGACGTAAGAAATGCTATAAAAGATAATACTATTTTAGTATCTGTAATGTATGTTAACAATGAAATTGGTGCTATAGAACCTATTAAAGAAATTGGTGCCATTTGTAGAGAAAAGAAAGTATATTTCCACTGTGATGGCGTTCAAGCAGTAGGACATATACCAGTAGATGTTGTGAATGATAATATTGATATGTTATCTATGGCAGCACATAAATTTTATGGTCCTAAAGGCGTTGGTGCCTTATACATTAAGAAAGGTGTTCGTATAGATAACCTTATTCATGGTGGAGGACAAGAAAGAGGTAAGAGAGCTACAACAGAAAATATACCTGGAATAGTAGGTATGGGAGTTGCTATTGAACTTGCTGTTAAAGAAATGGAAGAAGAAAGCAAGAGAATAGGAGCATTAAGAGATAGATTATTAAATGGTTTAGTAGAAAAAATACCTCATACAAAGATAAATGGACCTATCGGAGAAAAAAGATCATATAACAATGTAAATTGTTCATTTATAGGTATTGAAGGAGAAGCAATGTTACTTCTTCTTGATAGTAATAAAATATGTGCTTCTACAGGATCAGCTTGTGCATCTGGATCTCTTGATCCATCACATGTATTACTTGCAATTGGGCTTCCACATGGTATAGCTCATGGATCTGTTAGATTAAGTTTAGGAAGATCTAATACAGAAGAACAAGTTGATTATGTAATTGAAAAATTAAGTGAGATAGTAACTAGATTAAGAGATATGTCACCATATTGGGAGACATTTGTTAAAGGAGGAGAAAATTATGATGATTTATTCTGATAAGGTTATGGATCATTTCCAAAATCCTAGAAATGTTGGAGAAATAAAAGATGCTGATGGTGTTGGTGAAGTAGGAAACCCAAAATGTGGAGATATAATGAAAATCTACTTAGAAGTAGAAGATAACATAATTAAAGATGTAAAGTTTAAGACTTTTGGATGTGGATCAGCGATAGCATCTTCATCAATGGCTACAGAACTTATAAAAGGAAAGACAATAGAAGAAGCTTGGGAGCTTTCAAACAAAGCTGTTGCTGAAGCTTTAGATGGTCTTCCACCAGTAAAAATGCATTGTTCAGTTTTAGCTGAAGAAGCTATTCATAAGGCAATAAATGATTACAGAGTTAAACATGGCTTAGAAGCTTGGGATACTAAAGAGCATTCAGAACATATACATGAAGAAGTTCATGGAGAGTAGTAAAAATTAAATAAACTTTTGTGAAAAGTAGATGGGAGTAAACATGAAAAAGAAGGTTTTACTAGGTATGAGTGGAGGCGTAGATTCCTCTGTTGCAGCTTATTTACTTATGAAACAAGGGTATGAAGTAATTGGTGCTACTATGCAAGTTTGGCAAAATGATGAGTATTATGAAGGTATGGAAGGGGGCTGTTGCTCCCTTTCAGCTGTTGATGACGCTAGACGTGTAGCACAAAAATTAGGAATACCTTACTATGTTTTAAATTTTAGAGATAAATTCAAAAGTTCAGTTATAGATTATTTTATTGATGAATATATGGAAGGAAGAACTCCAAATCCATGTGTTATGTGTAATAAGGTAATGAAGTTTAATTATTTCCTTCAAAAAGCTAGAGAAATAGGTTGTGATTATGTAGCAACAGGTCACTATGCAAAAATTGAAGAGAGAGATGGAAGACAGTATTTAGTTAGATCTGATGATGATAGAAAAGATCAAACTTATGCTTTATATGGTATTACTCAAGATGAATTAAAACATACTTTAATGCCATGTGGAGAGTATACAAAGGATGAGATAAGAGAAATTGCTAAGGAAATAGGATTAGCAGTTCATAATAAGAAAGATTCTGAAGAAATATGCTTTATTCCAGATAATAATCATGGAGAGTTTATAAAGAGAGCAAAACCAAATCAAATTAAGCCAGGTTATTTCGTTGATAAAGATGGAAATAAATTAGGCAAACATAAAGGTATTGTTTTTTATACAATAGGACAAAGAAAAGGTTTAGGATTAGCTCTTGGAACACCGGTATTTGTAACAGATATAGTTCCTTTCAATAATACTGTTGTAGTTGGAAGTGAAGAAGATATATTCAAAACAGAACTAGTGGCAAAGGATGTTAATTTAATATCTATTGATAAACTTACTGAACCTTTAGAGGTTGAAGCAAAGATAAGATATTCAGGAAAGCCAACAGCTGCTGTTATATATCCATTAGATGATGATAAAGTTAAAGTTGTATTTAAAGAAAAAGTTAGAGCAATCACTAAAGGACAATCAGTTGTTTTTTATAAAGATGATTATGTTGTTGGTGGTGGCGTAATAGATAAGATTTTATAATAAGTGAGACTGTCGTACGAAAGTACGGCAGTTTTTTTATATCAGTGCACAGTGGTGGATGAAATTTCCTCAGGGGGATTTTTGAGATTTTAAGTGTGATAATTTTATTTATAGAATAAGATAGTTTTCTTAAGAGATTTAAATTTGATGTATAACTATTACAGGAGGCTAACGAAGGCTATGCCTTCATGTAGCTTGGAGTAGAAACCTATGATTTATGAAAACAACACTTAAGTATAACAGTTTTACATATAAGCTAAACATATAAATATATAATAATAATTTTAGTGGTTTTGGAAATCATAATCATAAGGTGATGGATTATGTATAGTGTTAATGATCTTGAAAATTTAAGAGTATACAACTTAAAGGGAAAATATATAGGTGTAGTCTGGGATTTAGCGTTATCATTTAAGGAAAGCAGAGTAATTGGTCTATATATAAAAAGTAATGGTATGAGAAATAAAAAGATTATGGCTTGTGTTGAAGATATATTAGCTATAGGTGATAGTATTATAGTAAGTAAGGTAGTGGATGTAGAAGGGGTATTATTTAGAGAAATAAAGTATAAAGAAGTGATTAATGAAAGAAATTCTATATTAGGTATTATAGAAGATATTTATATAGATGAGATAGAGTTTAGTATTTTAGGAGTAGCAATTTCTTCAGGAATAATTCGGAATTTTATAGAAGGAAAAAGGATAGTATTACCGTATGAAATTATTATTGGAGAGGAACAATGTATATGTAAGTCTAAAGGTAATATAACATTTACAAGGAAAGGTGGTGAGTTTAGTGACTGCATTGCCATGGACAGGAAGGAAAAGAGAAATATATAAAATTATTAAAAGAATATTATTAGCTATAGTTATTATTTCTATTTTGTATTTTTTATTAAGTATAAAGGTAGTTAAGAGTTTGCTTGAGATTGCTGTGATATCTTTTTTTATAACGTATCTTTTAAAACCATCTGTGGAGTATTTAAGTAATAAAGGATTAAACAAAAAATTATCATCATTAATAATAGTAGGTGCACTAATAGGCATTTTTGCAATAACGTTAGTTTTTTTTATACCGGAAGTTATTAAGGAGGCAAATAACTTAAGGGATGCACTTAATTCTATAGGTGGCACTGTAGAGAAAATTATAGATTCTTTTGATGACATCCATAAAAATAAATTTCTTGGAAATATAGTTGATAAGGGTTATGTGAAGGCTCAACAATATGTATTTTTGTTTAGTGAAAAAATTATAGATAGTATAGTAGAAATTACATCATATTTTATTGAATTAACAGTAATACCCGTTGCTGTTTATTATTTTTTAAGTGAAGGTAAAAAAATTTTTAATAGAACTATGGTTTTAGTTCCAATAAGATGTAGAGGTTTTTTTAAGAAAATAGCAAAAGACATAGATATAAGCCTTACAAAATATATTAGTAGTCAATTAATTTTATCTTTAGTAGTTGTTGTATTAACCTTTATATTATTATTATGCTTTGGAATAAAGTTTCCATTTCTTTTATCAATAATAAATGGAATATTAAATATAATACCATATTTTGGACCTATAATAGGAACGATACCGATATTAATAATTGCACTTATTGGTGAAAGAGGAAGCTTTCTATATTTATTAGTGGGGTTATATATAATTCAGATGATAGAGAGTAATATAATATCGCCAAAAGTTACAGGAGATTCTATAGATATGCATCCATTGTTAATAGTAGTAGTATTGTATATAGGTGGGGAAATAGCTGGGTTTATGGGAATGGTATTATCAGTGCCTATAGCTGTTTTAATAAAAGTTATATATGAAGATGTGAATAGTTATTTTTAGTATAATTTTTAAATATTAACAAAAGTTTTGTTGAATAGAATTATTGCTTGTGTTAATATGAAGCTATATAGAAAAAGGTGGGAGGATGAGAAAATGTTTTTAAGTAAGTTATCAGAAGAGGAACAAAAAGGATTTTTAGATTTAGTTGATATATTAAATGATGAAAATATTAATGCTGAAGAAGAAAAGTTAGTGGCGGAATATAAAGAGGAACTAGGATTAAATTATAATCCAACTAAGAAAAATTTTGATGAGGTAATATTATCATATAAAAATAGTTCAAAGGAGAATAAGATAATTGTATACTTTGAACTTATGGGATTAGCTCTTTGTGATGGAAATTATGAAGCTGATGAAGAAGTTTTTATGAACAACGTAAAGGCGGCTTTTGAAATAAGTGATGAAATTGAAACTAGAGTATTTAATTGGTTTGCAGCAGTTAAAAAACTTTATGATGAAACAGAAATAGATTGGGTATCAGCTGTAGGAAGACTTGAAAGAGAGGCAGAAGATATCATAAGTAAGTAATATATATTGTATAGCTGTTGCACAATGATATGATACCTCTAAAGTAGACATGGTAAATAACCAAAATCTACTTTGGAGGTATTTTTTATGGGAAGACAATATAAATATTCTTTTGAAGATAAAATCAAGGCATCAAAAGATTATATTTCAGGAACTAGAAGTTGTCGTCAAATATGTTTAGATCTTGGAATTAAGTATGGTAATACTCGCGGTGGT
>NZ_JAHLOD010000003.1 GCF_018917145.1 Clostridium bornimense | reverse complement strand
AATACTACATTTTTATATTTTGCACTTGCACTATACATATCTACTGAATAACTTTCTCCATCAACTGTTACCTTCGCTATTCCTCTATCTTTATATGTTGATGCTAATAGCTTTATTCCGGTTCCTGTAAACTTAAACTCTGCACTACTTCCTGTTGACTTTGATATTTTTACTGCTCCTTCACTATGATTTGCATTTTTACTTGTTGTCCATGTTCCCACATATTTAATATTCTTATTATTTTCCTCTACCCTAGAGTTTTGTAACTTTATTATATTTCCTTCTAATATATCAAAAGCATCTATTACAACTAAACTTCCTGTTGATTTTGAATTTCTCATTCCTGTGTATTCTATTTTTATACTGTGAGTTCCAGACTTTAAGTTTTTCTTTTGAAATACTACATTTTTGCACTTTGCACTTTCACTATACATATCTACTGAATAACTTTCTCCATCTATTGTTACCTTTGCTATTCCTCTATCTTTATATGTTGATGCTAATAGCTTTATTCCGGTTCCTGTAAACTTAAACTCTGCACTACTTCCTGTTGACTTTGATATCTTTACTGCTCCTCCGCTATGATTTGCATTTTTACTTGTTGTCCATGTTCCTACATACTTTATATTGCTATTATTTTCTTCTACTCTTGTTGCTTGTGGCTCTACTATATTTCCTTCTGTTATATCAAAAGCATCTATTATTATTAAGTTTCCTGCAGCATTTGAATTTCTCATTCCTGTATATTCTATCTTTATACTATGAGTTCCAGCTTTTAAGTTATTTTTTTGGAATACTACATTTTTATATTTTGCACTTGCACTATACATATCTACTGAATAACTTTCCCCATCTAATGTTACCTTTGCTATTCCTCTATCTTTATATGTTGATGCTAATAACTTTATTCCTGTTCCTGTAAACTTAAACTCTGCACTACTTCCTGCTGTTTTTCCTACTTTTACTGATCCTCCACTATGCTTGCTATTTTGCACTGTTGACCACTTTCCTGCATATTTTATATTGCTATTATTTTCTTCTATTCTTGTTATTTTTGCTGCTATATTATAGTCAATCATACTAGAAACTTCATTACCCACCGCATCAATTACACTTACTTCTATTTTATATTTTCCAGACTTATTTGGAGTCCAGATACACGTATTATCAGAACTATATCCCTTTATTGTTTTCCAACCATCTTCAGCTGTTCTAACTGAATACATATATTTTAGTGCTCCTACCATACCGTTAGCCTTTGCAGTTATCTTTATTGCTGTTCCAGTTACTTGTGGAGATGCTTTATCTGTTGTTATAACTACTTCTTCACTTGATTCTTCTACTGTACATGATGTAGTAGCAGAATCACTATTACCTTCACTGTCCTTAGCATAAACTAATAATTCATATTCTCCTGCTACTGATGGTGTCCATTTTTCTGTTTTAGATGTTGAATAATCCTTTATCACAGTTTCTTTATTATTCTTTTTAGCCACAAATTTATATTGAACTGATCCATTTTCATTAATTGTACTAGCAGATAAAGTAACTGTTTGTCCGACTTTTACTGTTGATGGATTTACAGTAAACTTATCAATCTTAAAGTTATTCACATTTCTTATATCATACTCAATAGTGTTACTTGTTGCTTTATTTCCATCTGCATCAGTTACAGTAACCTCAACTTTATAGTTACCTTTTGATGGATTCCAGCTACATGTATTACCATCAGAATCTAAAGTTTTACCATTAGCTTTAAATGTATAAGTATAAGGACTTGTACCATTTTTAGCTTTAGCTGTTAACTTTATAGTTTCTCCTTCATCAACTGGTGATGTTCTATTTCCACTTAAAGATACTTCTAATTCTTCATCATCGCCACCTCTAGTATAATCAGATGGACATTGTGAAGTTAACGCTCCACCTACATACCACATTTCAAAAGACGCATCATATCCTGGTTGATCTTGTCCTGGTTCTTGAACTGATCCACCATTAATATTAAATATAACCTTCGCATCAGTTTCTCCCTGAATTCTATAGGTATACCACTCAGAATTAGGTGCTGCTTCTTTTTCCATTGCAACTCCTGGCCATTTACCTGTAAGTTGAGTTGCTGTAGCACCATCACCTTGATACATATAAATGTTAGGACTATCCCAACCGGATTTCTTAAAGTGAACTTGTATAAATTTATCATCCGGATTTTTCTTTGTATAGGTAAATTTCTTTGTTACATCTCCTTCATCATTAGATGCAAATAATTCAACAGTAGTTGTTGAACCAAATTCTTCGCCTTTACCTATAGTGATTTTGTCACCATTCTTGTAACTTATCTTTTCTCCACCATTTATAGAATATTCACCTTTATCTGCATTACCTACTACAAGCTTTATCTCTAAACCTTCAGAAACCTTTTTATAATAATCACCACTTGCTGGACTTGCATTTACTGCTGGCTTCTTACTATTTGATTCTAATAATATTACACCATTAGTTCCTGCTGTAAATGTTACTTTACCATCTGAAACTGTAGCTTTATTTCCAGTATAATAATCTGTTATTGTATCTCCATCACTAAACATAGATGATACATCTACAGTAGTACTACCAGTAGCTCCTACAACACATATAACGTTATCAACAACACCATCTTCACCTTGATAACTTCTGCTAAAAGTATATGGTGAAGAGCTTATCATTTTATGTTGACCTGCTCCAATTGATAAATGCTTGTTTCTAAATTGACCTAACTTTTGCCAATGTGATAACACATTTTTATCAATAGAATTCCAATTCATATCTGAACGAAAAACTTGATCTTTATAATTATTAGCACAAAGACTTTCCCATTGTTTTCCTCTTGCTGTTTCATCACCATAAAAAATCTGTGCTCCACCTGGTGTTAATAATAGTGCACTTGCAGCTCCTATAAGATTATCTCTTCCACCAAGACAATCATCATGAGAAGAAATATAACTTAATACATTAAAAGTTGGATCACTATTTATCTTACTTGCATAATTACTAAAAATACCCTCTAAGCTAGATGGAGAGTATCCACTCTTAGGGAAAGTAAAATTAATAATTGAATCAAACCCATTATCAAAATAATGATCTCTACCTACACCATGGCCCCAATCTTCGCCTGTCATCCAGAAATTTTCATCCCAATTAGCTCCTGGCTTATTAGGATTATTTTTTCTCCATTCTTTCAATGCCACATCTGCTTGAGTTTTAAGTTCCTTCCATGAACTTACTGGTATATGTTTAGCAGTATCACATCTAAATCCATCTATTCCATATTCTCTAACCCAATCAGTTAGCCATTGTACTACATAATTTTGTGGTGTCTTTGGCAACTTACTCTTCTCAAAAAATGCATTTTGCTTTTGCATTTCTTCATCATATCTGCCTTCCTTTTTCCACTTATTAACTAAGAAAGGAGGTGTTGATATTTCTGTCTTAGACTCCATCTTTATATCTGGAAGTCCATAAAGGCATCTAGTTTGATCGTCTCCAGATTTACTTCCTGTATATCCATCAAAAGGATATGCTATTCTTACAAAATCTCCTCCATACCATTTACTTGCCCAAGATGGATCATTTTGATACATATTTGCTTCTTCCCAATCTCCACCTCTTAAATTACTAAGATTCCCATAATAATAATCTTTCCAATTAGATATTGTTTTACCAAAACCATATTCATTAGTATCATAGGCAGTTATATACCCCAAGTGATTCATAACAACATCCATAACAACACGAATACCTTTACTATGAGCTGTATCAACAAATTCTTCCATGTCTTTAGCTGTTCCCATATTTGCATCCATATTAGAAAAATCTAATGCCCAATATCCATGATAACCATAGTATGGGAATCCATATCCTTCTTGTTCATTATTAGTATTACCAAAAGTAAATCCATGAATTTGTTCATAAGGTGCTGTAATCCAAATTGCATTTACGCCTAAGTCAGTAAAGTATCCTTCATTTAGCTTTTTAGTTAATCCTTTTAAATCTCCTCCATGGAATGTTCCTGGATTTTCTTTATATCCTGATTGAACACTACCATCTTCATTTAATGATCTATTGTATGAGTGGTCATTACTAGTATCTCCATTTTCAAATCTATCTGTTAATACAAAATAAACAGTGGCATTGTCCCAACTAAATGGAGAATTTTCATCATTAGTAACCTTTGGTTCTGCATAAGTTAATGCGCCATTATCATCAATATTGACTTTTAGCACATTACTATCGCTTTGCTTTAAAATTGATTCTGTAGTATTATTAACATTCCTGTTTGTTGCTGCTGAAGCAAAATTGTTTCCAAACATACTTAAAAACATAAGTGTTGATGTAATAATACTAGTTAGTTTTTTTAACCTCATACTTTCCCTCCCTCTTAAAACGTTTACATTACCCTCCTTCCTATTCTGATTAATAAATTATCATTATTTAATTTATTAATTACAATTATATTCGTTACATTATTGCTTTTCAATATTTTACCTTTATTATTAAAATATTTATTATTTTATTATAAATATTTTAATAATTTTTTGTACATTATTTAACAGTATAAAAATAAAACTTTGTGAATACTTAATTCACAAAGTTTTTTCTACTACTTATTATGATTATTTATAAACTTTTCTAATTTATCCATACCGTACTTTAATTGTTCCATAGAATATGCATAAGATATTCGCACAAATCCTTCACCACCACTAGAAAATGCATCCCCTGGAACAATTGCCACTTTGTACTGATTTAAAAATTTCTCACAAAACTCTTGTGATGACATTCCATATTTCTTAATACAAGGAAAAACATAAAATGCACCACCAGGAACATATGTATCTATCCCCATAGATTGTAATCTTTCTATAATATAATCTCTTCTCTTTTTAAATTCTTCAACGTATCTTTTACTTTCTATTAGAGCTTCATCAAAGCCCTCTGCTACTGCATATTGAGTTGCTGAATGTGCACATGATACATTATATTGATGATATTTTATTATTCCCTTTATATACTTAGAAGTAGCACATACATAGCCTAACCTAAATCCTGTCATAGAAAACAATTTAGAAAAACCACTTACATAGATTATCTTATCCCTTAAATCTTGAAATTGAGCTAAAGAATTGTATTCATCTTCATAAACTATACCTGAATAAATTTCATCAGTTATTATAAAAATTTCTTTATCTTTTAATAATTCATATAGTTCCAAACAATTTTTTTTACTTAAAGTAGCTCCTGTTGGATTACTTGGATATGAAATTACTATAGCTTTAGGTTTTTCTTCTTCAATAAGCTTTTTTAAATTTTCTATATCAATAGAAAAATCATCTTTTAACTTATACTGTAATTCACATCCACCATATAGTTTTGTAAGTGCACTATATGCTGGATACCCTGGTGAAGGAATAAGCACTTTATCATTAGGATTTACTATTGCTCCAAATACCGATGACAATCCTTCACTACCACCAACAGTAACACAAATTTCTTCTGGATCATAATGAATTTTAAAAGTATCCAAATAAGATGATATTTTTTCTCTTAATGATAGTAACCCTTCGTTGCTTGTATAATGAGTTATATTTTTATCTAATGCTTCACTCATATATCTTTTTATAGCGCTTGGGACATTAAAATCTGGTTCACCTAATGTTAATGATAATGCACCATCTACTTTTCTAACCTTATTATAAAATTGTCTTATTCCTGATATTTCTATAGAGTTTACTCTGTCACTTAAATTCATGTTAAAACACCCCTTTGGTTCATTTACCCCTTTTAATTACTTCTATTATAAATTATAATTATAAAATGTGAAAGTTTTTATAAAGAGGAGGGCTAAAAGTATGGATTATGATTTAACTAATCCCTATGAAATTGCAAAATACATAAAAGATGCCAAAAAATCAACACCTATACAAGTATACTTAAATGGTTCAATTGATGAACTTGATCTTGGTGAAATTGAAAACTATGGTTCAGATCCTTTTCACATTCTTTTCGGAGAATCATGTGATATAATGAATTTCTTAGTTGAAAATGCAGACAAGATTAAGAATTTTAGAATAGAACAAGATAGAAGAAATTCTGCTATCCCTCTATTAAACATGGTTGATATCGATGCTAGAATTGAGCCAGGTGCTCTAATAAGAGATAGAGTTAAAATTGATAAAAATGCCGTTATAATGATGGGTGCAGTTATCAATATTGGTGCAGAAATCGGTGAAGGTTCAATGGTAGATATGAATGCTGTTGTAGGAGCAAGAGGTACTCTTGGTAAAAGAGTTCACCTAGGTGCTGGTGCCGTTGTTGCCGGTGTATTAGAACCACCTTCAAAAGATCCATGTATAATTGAAGATGATGTATTAATTGGTGCTAACTCTGTTATTCTTGAAGGAGTTAGAATTGGTGCTGGTGCTGTTGTCGCAGCTGGTTCAGTTGTAACACAAGATGTACCTGCAGGAGTTGTTGTTGCTGGTTCACCAGCTAAAATCATCAAAGATGTTGATGATAAAACAAAAGGCAAAACACAAATCATGGAAGATTTAAGAAAATAAAAAAAGTTGCCACACTTTTGTGTGGTAACTTTTTTTATTACTTATTAAATCGCACCTTTTTCTTCAATAGTATCAGTTACTTTTGTTGCCTCATCATTTTCATTTATCACAACATCATCTTTTTCTTCATTGTTGCCTTCCTTTGTAACCTTCTCCATTTTTGAGATAGACACTTCATAAGCTATTTTCTTTATTACCTCATCTTCAGAAATTTTCTTTTGATATTCTCTACTTTGAATTCTACCCCAAATTCTTATATTATCACCTACTTCTAATGTTTGACAGAACCTAGAATTTCTTCCCCAAGCAATAGTAGGTATATAATCTGATTTGTTGTAAGCTCTATTAACTGCAAGTAAAAGATCAGAAATTTCTCTTCCAAAAGGTGTTGTTCTATATACTGGCTTCTTGCATATAAAACCATCTAAGTATATTTGATTTGGATTTTTGCTTCTTTCTAAACAATCTTCAATTTTTCTAGCAAATATAGTTAAAATTAATCTATTTGATCCTTCTATAAACTTATTATATGACCTAAGTTGTCCTTCTAACACAATCTCCTTACCAACAGTCAATTCCATACCTGTTAATAATCTTTCAGATATAGTTATAAATAATCTATCATAGGCATCACTTAATCTAGGTACATCCATATAAAATGTATAAAAACCTTCTCCATACATAACATGACTAAATTCTAACTCAGAAGCTACTGTTCCCTCTAAATACAACTTATTGTTTAACATTAATTCCTCCATCACATAACCCCTCTTCTCTTTGTTATATTAATATAAATTTAGAAACCACTTAACTTAATTGGAAATTCGAAATAGTAAATAATTTCTATTCCATTATATACATTTTTTGTATATTATTCAACTATTGTTTTACAGTTTGTCCTCCATCATTTTCTATTTTATAATCTTTCTTATAAATTAGATCTGAAACTGTTACAAATTGATAACCTTCCTTTGTTAATTCTCCTATTAATTTATCTAAGTTCTTTACAGTATTTTTTGTTCCTGTATGAAATAAAAGAATGGATCCTTCTTTACATTTAGAACGTACTCTCTTATATTCCTCTTCTAAGCCAACATTTTTCCAGTCAATAGAATCAACATCCCATTGAATAAGATAATGTCCTGTTTCTTCTGCTATATCCACAGTTAAATCATTATAAGCTCCTTTAGGAGCTCTAAGTAACTTCGGTGTATTTCCTGTAACCTCCTTTATCTTACTATCACAATCTGTTATTTCTTTAATAATATCACCTTTGGATATTTTTGTAAAATCCTTATGATAATCTGAATGATTTCCAAGTTCATGACCTCTTTTATAAATTTCAATTGTGTCATCCTTATATTGATCCATCCATTTTCCTATTACAAAAAAGGTAGCCTTAACATTATATTTATCAAAAACATCTAACATTTCTTTTACATTATCTTCACCCCATGTTGTATCAATAGTTATGGCTATTTTCTTTTCATTGGTTTTTACATAATATATAGGCTTTTTTCCATTAGAATTGTATGTAGTAACGGAATCAAAGAGAGAGATAAATGTAACACTGAGCCCTAATATAAGTATTATTATAGTAATATAAGTAATAATTATTTTTTTACTTTTAATTATCATCACCTCCCTCCTCTTTTAAATTTATATTCTCATGTAAATGAAATATTACTTTTTGAAAAAAGTGTTTTTATGATATAATAAATATATTGAATAATAGTAGGAGGAATAATATGTTTGATGATACACTAGACCTTGCAGAAAATAAATTACTGCTACTATATATATTTAGGGAATTAGATGTACCTGTTACAAGAAACCTTATTACAGAAATAATTTTAGAAAATAACTTTCTAAACTATTTTATACTTCAACCATATTTAAGCGAACTAATTTCATCAAATTTTCTTCTAGAATTTGAAAGTGAAGATGTACATAAATTAAAAATAACTGAGAAAGGTCTTACTGCTTTAGAATTATTTGAAAATAGATTATCTGAAGATAAAAAGTCATTAGTAGACCAATACTTATGCTCTAACTTAAATACAATAAAGAATAAAATAGCTATAACTGCTGACTATACTATAGAGAATGATAATGCTTATATAGTTCATCTTAAAGCTGAAGAAAATAAATCTATACTTGTTGACTTAAAGGTTTCTGTAGGTAGCAATAAGCAAGCACGTAACCTATGTAAAAAGTGGAAAGAGAATTCTTCTTCTATTTACACAAATTTAATGAATTTATTATTTGATGAACAATAAGCAAGTTACCTGTATCTAGGCAACTTGCTTATTGTTGACTTAAAAATATTCCTTTTGGCTCTCCTTTAAAATTTATCTTCCTCTTTTCTCCATTGTTTATGTTTAATTTTACAATAGAGTTACTAAGTTTATCACAATAATATATATTTTCATTGTAGTAACTTATATCTGATGGAATCCCTCCAACAAAATATGTTTTTATTTCCTTACGCTTCTTCAAATCAATAATCTTTATACTTCCCTCCCCTAAATTAGATACAATACATCCATCTCCAGATATATATATGTCATAGGGAGTAACACCTACCATAATTCTATCTAGAGTCTTAAAATTATTACTAGATATTATTGAAATAGATCCATTAATCTCTTTTTCCATAGCACTTTCACATACAATTAAATATTCTCCGCCAGTTGAAAAAAGAGCTTTCGTTGGATTTAATCCTGATTGTATTTTTTTTATTTTTCCTGTATTAATATCATATATATTAATAAAATTATTACTTACATCTGTTATAATTAACATTTCTCTTCTTCTATCAAATGTCATAGAAAATGGTGTTCCACCGACAGGAATAATCTCCTCAATTTCTTTTGTATCTTTATCACATATAACTAAAGAAGAACATTCTTCACTTAGGAAAAATAATCTCCTTTTAAATTGATAAAAAGAGATTATTCCTTTCGATATATATATTTCTTCAGTACTTTCTAAATCCATTATAGTACCAACCTTATAATTTATAACATTCTTCTTATTATCTACCATATTCATATAAATAGGATGAGGAGATACTGAAAATTTACTTTTTATAAGTATTTCTTTTTCTAAAGCAAACCTATCTATGTCTATTACTTCTATAATATTGTAATACGAATTAAAAACATATATTTTTCCCATAATCAAAATACCCCCTCACTACCATAATATGAGGGGGTATTTTTTATGTACTATTTTTTTATACTTTCTCAAAATTTTTCTGTTTTGCTAATCTCCATAATATCACTATCACTAGAAGCTGCAAAACCAACTTTGTTAAATTCATTTACTCTTACTTCTATTTCTTTATCTCCTATATTAGGATTTAGTTCTTTAAAAGTATCTATATATTCTTTTATCTTTGTCATAGCATTTTCTTCATTTATATCTTCGGATTCTAATTTTATCACTAACTTATTATCATCCATAGAATGATATCTTCTATTCATATCATCTATAGTAATATTATCTACATTACTTTCTTCTACTTTTTTAAATTCAGAAACACTAACATCACCTACATTTATAGAAACACTAATTCTATTTTTTAATCCTTCTGAATAAAACTTATTTTCTTCATTACTTTTACCATCTTCAAAAACATTAACATTTACCGTTCTTATCTTCCATCCGTTATCTTTAACCTTTGCCATTATAGTATTTCCTAATTCTCTTAGGCTATCTGTATCTAAATTATTACTTTCTATATCTAAATTTAATACTCTTTCTTCAATGATACTATTAGTTATTTTATATTTTTCATTCACTAATTTGTTAAGACTACCAATATCAATTTTAGATTCTTTATCCTTTAGTACAACTAATGACACTACCATCGCCAAAGCAACAACTACAACACCTATAGATGATATAATTATATACTTCTTCTTATTTTCCACCCTGATTCCTCCTAATACTAATAATTTATATGGTGAAATTTACATTGAAAAAACTTTTTTAATTACTCTCATTACTCTCTCCACCCTGATTTTCGCTACCAGTTGATTCTCCTGTATTATCAGATGTGCCACCTTCAGTTTCACCTGTTCCTCCAGTACTACCTGTTCCTTCAACACTACCTGTCCCTACAGTGCTACCTGTTCCTCCAGTGCTATCTGTTCCTCCAGTGCTACCTGTTCCTCCAGTGCTACCTGTTCCTCCAGTACTGCCTGTTCCTCCAGTACTGCCTGTTCCTCCAGTACTACCTGTTCCTCCAGTACTACCTGTTCCTCCAGTACTACCTGTTCCTCCAGTACTACCTGTTCCTCCAGTGCCAGAATGCCATTTCCTATTACCGGTTGTATTATTCTTCGAATCTGTATAATTTGTTCCTACATTATTATCATTGTCATCAACACTAATTGCTTCATCTTTTATCTTCTCTTTATTTTCATCAACTTTTTCTTCTTTATCAAAAAGAATTCCTTCTTCACTTTTCTTTATATTAAAGTTCTTTTCTATAAACTGTAATGGTAATAAACAATCGTTTTCTACTAACTTAATTCTAAAAGAGAAATCAGGAAATACTAATTCACCATTTTTCTCTTTAATGACCTCATATTTAAATGGAACTATTCTACCATTTATATATCCATGAGACAAATTATTTTTTATAATTACTTCTTTATCACTAAGTCTATATACAATGGTATTTCCTTCATCTTGTACTTCTAGTGTTCCTCCTGAATTTTCTATAAAGTTTTTTATTGAAATCATTTCTATGCCATTTCTCTTCTCTACCGGTGTCACATTATCATTAGCTTTTACAAATATCTTATTATTAAATATTAAAAACACAATTAACAATAAAGATATTATTTTCTCTGATTTTTTAACCACCATACCTCTTCTCCTATCCTTTTTATTTTAGTTTATCATTTGTGTAATATACTATAAATATAATGTTAAGAAAAATATCTCAAAGCTTATAACCTTGAGATATTTTTTTCGTATCTAGTATAAAATAGTTAATTCTAACTATTTATTTTATCGTATAAATTCATACAAACTTTACAAATTAAATATAAGATCTAATTAGTTTTAACTTTTGCTTGTATACGAAATATTTTATAAAATATATTTCGTATTGTATTTCTTTCATATTCATTAAAACTTATTTTAACAATCAATATAATATATGTTACATTAATTATTACTGCTTTAGTAATAAAAATTATCCAAGACCCTTGTAAATATTGATTTACAATACAATATAAACATGAAATTATAATCATAACTATACCAGTCTTAAAACAAGTTTTTTTGAAAAACTCAAATAAATTTAATTGCAAAGTTTTTCTATAATATATATTCATAAAAATTGTATTTCCAATTATCATAGCAATAGCTGTTGATAACGCCACTCCTATTGGTCCAATTATTTTAAATAAGAATATACTTAATATTATATTTCCAATAGCATTAAATAAATATATAATAGAACGAACTTTATGTTTCTTCATGGCATAAAGTATTTGATATCCAGTAGTTTGAAACATAGGTACCGTAAGTGATATCATTATTAGTAACCCATAATAATATGCATTTTCGTAGTTATTTCCTAACCATAATACTATGAACTCTTTTCCTAAAAAAATATATGATGTTAAAATAATTCCTACAAACATAAACTGATATCTAGATGCCTTAATAAAAAACTTATTTATTTCAGAATTGCCTTGCCCCATTGTTATCTTATCTATTATTCTAGGTAAAAATACAGATGAAAATGTGCTACATAAATTCATATAGTATGTTATTATTTGTGAAGAAATAGCATAAACTGCAACTACACTTGTAGTGGACATCATACCTAATAAAATTCCATCTGTTCTCCAAAAAATCTGATCAGTAATAATCCCAAGAAAAACAAAAAAAGAATATCCCTTTAATTCTCTTTTGAGATTTTTATCTATAGGTGTAAAATTTAATTTTATCCCTAATTTTCTTCTGACAAACATATAGTTAAATATGTTTATACATTGATTTATTGTTAAATCTATTATAAACATTAAAATTACATCACATTTTATATTTAATAAAATAACTATACAAATTGATCTAGCTATAGATCTAAACAAATTCATTCCTTTTAGAACTTTAAAGTATTTATATCCTGAAAGTATTGACGCAAATGTTGCTGATGGTATCTGTAACAAAACATTAATTAGTGCTATAAATAAACATATCTGAAATAAAGCCACATTATCATCTGATAAACTTCTAAAAATACCTTTTGAATTTACAATAAGAAACAATCCAATAACTAAACCAACTATTACAATTTTCAAATAACTTTTAAAGCTATGTCCTGCAATTTGTTGAATTTTATCTTTTTTATTCTCAGCTCTATATTGTGCTACATATCTAGTAATAGTTTGTCCAACTCCTAAATCTAAAATTGCTATATATCCAATTGTAGAATTAACCAAACTATATATTCCATATAACTCTCTACCTAAATATTTTGTCTCCATTCTAACTAGAAAAAATGTTATAATTATTGGCACTATAATTGCTATATATGATATCAGTATATCTTCTTTTAACTTCTTATCACCCATTTTATCCCCTTTTTACCTCTCCTTATAATTCTCTTTAAATTTCTGATCACCTTTTTCTTCTTTTCAATAGGTGACACATACCTTTTATATATTATTTCTAAATCTTTTTTTGTATTTAAACTTTTCTGAAACCTAGATTTTATTTTAGGAATATTTATTTCTCTTCCATATTGTGAAATCTCAATATCATTAAATTTCACCTCTTCTAAATAAACATTCTCAACTTTATTTAGAATTTCTCTTCCTATTTGAGAATTCACTAAAATTATAGATGTACCCAATTCATCTTTCAAACATTTAGGTCCCCAAAAATCACCTAATCTTATATCAGAAAACAGCTTATTGAACCGTAACTTACAATTATAACAAGAGCTATTTAAATCAACTTCATTTAAGAAACACCTAAAAAATATATCCTCTTTAAAATTTTTTGAGTATTGCTTTCCTTCTCCAGATATAGTTAAATGATAATTATGCCAGCCTTCTTTCTTATCTCTAAAATTGATATTATCAATGTTTTTAATATTAATTTGTTTCTTTATCATTTCTAAATACTTATGCCATAAATTAATGCTTGGTGTACCATGGCAAAAAAAATCTATCAATATCCATTTATTAATTTTATTTCTATTCATGAATTTCCTTAATCCATATATTTGGCATGGTGTACAAAATATAATATACTTCTTATCTTTATCTAATTTCTTGAAAGCATCTAATGTATAACTTGGCATATACTTCGATCCACTTATCCTCTTAATTTCATCCACAGAATTTAATATAATATGTTTTGTAATATTTTCTTCATAATTATATGATGCCCCACATATATTGTAACCATTCTCGACTCCCCATTTGCTAATTTCCGTAGCTATGCCACCTGAAGAAGATTCTCTTCTAATTTTTTTATTATTACTATATGCTAAAAAGCCACTTGATTCATATATACTATATTCTTTATTTGTTAATTCATCAAAATACTTATAACAAACATCCTTACATATACCACAATTAATACACTTACTCTTGTCTACTATTGCCTCATAAAAACCTTCCTTATTTTTCTTTATGTAGATGCACTTACGCATACATGCATTTACACATACACCACACCCTGTACACCCATAGTGTACTTCACCAATATTATTCATACTCTTCCTCCACCTAAGCATTAATATATTGAATAATATCATTTAATTCATCTAATAATATATTTTCAGTATTATGAATTTCTTTTTTAATTTCTTCATTCAAGATATTATAATTATCTATAACATAATTTACTTTACTACTTACTAAATCAGAAATTTTACCTTCTATCCAAAACTCATCATTAGCTGCTTCAATAAGTAAATCTCTTCTTTTTAGGCCATTACCAATTACTCCATCATATTTAACACTATATGATAATGCTATAGCAGGTTTCAATTTGAAAAACGTTGATACTGCCGCATGCATTCTTCCTGTTATTGTAAATAATCCATTTGCTAAAATACATCTAGCTTCTGATGCCATCATTTCATCATTAATAAATATAATTCTTTCTTTTTCATCTTCTTTCATTTTATTTTCAACATCACGTACTACTGATAAATCTGTGGTATCATTTGGTCTAGTTACATGTGGCAATATTACTATATTCTTTCCCTTAACTTTAGGGTTATTTAATAGATTTCTTATTATCTTAATATGTTCTCCTATATATGCTTCATAATTTTTTGTATATAATTTATACAATCCTGATAGAACCAATGTAATATATTCTTTATCATTAAGATTATACTTATACAATATCTCTTTACCATCTCGTGGCAAATTTATAAAAGCCAAATCCCTTCCTCTAATCCCTGTTGTTATTCCTATACTTTTAATATATTCTAAACAATTATCATCTCTAGTATATATTCTAACCTTGTTTAATGCATTTCTTGCCATCTTTATCCTTCTACCAGTAAATGGTCCTATAGTCTGTCCTATTAATATTACTTTCATACCCATAATTCTTTTTTTTACAAAAGATCGAAGTCTATTTGGTAATGCATCTATATTATAATATTCTGATATATCATCTCCTCCTAATATTATTACAGCATCAAACTCTTTGTATTTATCTTTAAACTTCGCAATATAATTACATATCCTTCCTGCAGCATATACCTTCGGACTATATCTATATATATTATCCATTTTAGTTTCGTATCTTAGTCTATTAAGATCCTCCTCTGTTCGTACATCACAATAAAACTTTACGTCTTTTATATTGTTATTGATCATAACTATCATATTAATAGCCATCATCAAACTTCCATAATTATATGTATTAGTTATTCTTTCTATCTTTATTCTCATATTTTTACCTCTTTTTTTTGAAATCCATATATTTTGTATATATTTTTCTATTAGCTAAAAATATATTTAATTTCAACTTATCCTTTTTTCTTAACCTACTATTGTTAATATCTTTGCTTGTTAACTCACATTCTATTAACATAGATGTCTTTTCAATAACACTTTCGTAACTTATATCTAATTTACAATCTTCTATTTGATGAATAATTAAATTTAAATGAAAAATACATAATCTTATATATTCTTTTCTATATCTAATAAATATCTCTTTTTCCTTTAAAAATTTTTTTATCATACATAGTGCATTTAATCTATCAAATACGTTTTTATTACTTATCTTTCTAGTAGTACTATCACTTCTTTGCAAATAATAATAACCATAATAATTACTTAAAATCACCTTATTACTATAATAGAAAAGCTTTATACCGATTGCTAAATCTTCATAATACATATTTTTAGGGAAAAAAATATTATTCTTAATAAATAACTCTCTCTTAAACAACTTAGCACATGGATAACTTTTGATCTCATCATCCTTTAATATTTCTTTTAATACATCATATTTTGATAATTCTTCCTTGGTAAACTGAGGCATACATATTTCTTTTGAATTTACTTCATATACCTTTTTAATATTACATACTACTATATCAGCATCATATTTAATTGCATCAGAATACATTTCTTCTAAACATTTATCTTCTAACCAATCATCACTATCTAAAAAAGTAATGTATCTCCCTCGCGCTCTCTTTATTCCGTTATTCCTAGCTTCTCCTTGTCCACTATTTTTTTGGACAATTACATTTATAAATGAATACTTTTTCTTAAATAAATTTATTATTTCTAAAGATTTATCTGTAGATCCATCATCAATTATTATTATCTCAATGCTTTTGAATGTTTGATGAATCGCAGATTGAAAGCACTTTTCTATATATCTTTCCGTATTAAACACCGGTATAATTATGCTTATCTCACACATGTTTCCTCCTTTTTAACTTAAACTAATTTTCTTTCGCCCATATCTATTCCTATTGCAATAAGTACCATTCCTTCTATTAATTGAGGAATTCTAAATATTTGAGTATACGATGCCATCATTAAAATATTAAAAAAGACTATAATAAACAATATTATTTTACTTCTAATTGAATTTCTTCTACAAATTAATATATACATATAAGTTGAATACAATAGTATTAACTCAAATAAATATATTAAACCACCTTCATAAGTTTTAATTGATATTTCACTCATACCAAAATGACGAGATAATCGTGAATCTGAATAAGATACGCTTCCTATTCCCACCCCAAATTTATATCCATTTCCATATTTCAAAGAATACTTTAACAATTCTATTCTTTCCTCATCATCTATATTTTCATCTTCACTATTTGCTAATTGACATATTTTTTCCGAAACTCTTGTAGATAAAAAACTATCTACTTCAACATTTACTGTTTTTAAATAATTGAAAGTATTAATAAAAAAAATAGTAGCTACTACAACTAAAAATAGTTTTTTTATTCCTATTTTTTTAACTAATCTAATGCCATATACCTCCACTAATATCAAAGGCATTAATACGTAGAATATTGTATTATCATTATAAGCACTCATAATTATCATATATATTAATTGAATAATCACAGTAAGTAATGTTGCCTTTCTTTTACTATCCAAGTAATAATTAATATTAAATACTATTAATGCTATCCAAAACAATGTTAATCTATGAGTTCCACTTGCTCCAATGAATCCAGTAATATGATCTTCATACATAGGATTATTTTGATAATGCCTCATTAAAAAATATGTTCCATTCAATTGTTTATACATAACAATTGAATTAATCCAAAAATAACCATTAAAAACCTTACGTAATTTAACAATAAAAACTTCTTTCATATACCTTCTATTTGATTGAAATAATTGAATGAAAAACTTAATAATAAGCAGATTACCTACTCCAAATAAAATACCATACGAAAAAAAGTTGCCGTTTTTCCCATTAACTAAGATATTTATGTATAATATAACAACTATTATTGTTATAGATATGAGATCACTTTTTTCTATGTTATATTTCTTAGTTATAAACATATAAATGAAATAGACTATGATAATACTATATATATATCTATTTTCTGATATATTAAATATCCACTTACCAATTAATAAGTCCATAACAAACATCCATAATATTATTTTTTCAATAAAAGTAATTGATTCTTTGTCTTCTTTTATCATTTCTACCCCTTATTTTTCACATACAACTTCTATTCTTTAAATGCAAATCCATTCAAAATTTCATTCCACTTCACAATTATTGCATCTATATTAAAATCCTTAATTCGTTCCTCCCCCCCTCTTGCCATAGTTACTCTTAACATCTCATCATTTGCTAGTCTATACATAGCTTCAGCAAATTTATCTATATTAAAAGGCTCTACTAAAATACCTTCTATCCCATTATGTATAACTTGTTTTACAGAACTAATATTATATGAAATTATTGGGACACCCATCTCTAATGATTCCAGAAGAATCATAGGTAATCCCTCCCACCTTGATGGTAATAATAAAATTGATGCATTCAAAAAATATTTTTTTATATCATCTGTATATCTATTTATATTTACTCTATCCTCCAATCCATATTTAAGAATTCTTTTTCGTATCATTTTTTCTTCTTCACCAGATCCTACAATAACTAAATTCCAACTATTATCCTTCATTGAAAATATATTAAAAGCCTCTATCAATAAATCAAAACCTTTTTGCTCAGTAAACCTTCCTGCTGCCAAAAATAACTTATTATTTAATTTAGACTTTTCTTTACTTTCAAAACTCTTTGGATTATACATTACTTGAGAATTAATATTGTCATTCTTTATATATTTCTCCTTGTCATCATTACTAAGTACTAAATACCTGTCCAATTTTGATATATGTTTTTTTAATATAACATCATGATTCCAATAATACTTATTTTTCATATTAAAATAAGCATCATAACAATTATGTTGCCATCCTATAGTTTTAGCATTAATCTCATCAGCAATTGCACCAAGAAGCATAGAATTTAGTCCTTCAACGCCTATTACAACATCATATTCATTACTATTAATATAATTTTTCAATCTCTGCAATGTAACTTCAGGACAATATATTTTTTTTAAAATTTTGTACCATTTTTCTTTATTAAATATCCCTGTACTATTATTAATAACTCTTCCTACTTTACATAAGATCTTACTATATAAACTTTTATCATAAAAATCTTTATCTACAATTACTTTTATATCTTTATTTATTTTGTATATCTCTTTTTTAATGCCTCTATCAATGGTACAAAATATATGTATCTCATGATAATTACTTAATTGGTTAGCAATAGTGCAAAGTACTCTTTGTACTCCTCCTATTGAATAAATATTATTAGTCATAAAACAAATCTTCATAATATTTCACCATTTCTACTATACTCATTTATAACATTACTAATAAATTCTAAATAATCTAGTGCTACGTTTTCAGACGAAAGATTATACATGTCATTTCTTGCTCTCAATAACATCTTTTTAACGTCATCATTTCTCATTTGTATTATCTTTTTTATTATATTTTTTAACTCTTCAACATCTCGCCCTTTGCATAAGAAACCATTTACATTGTCTTTAATTATGCCATCTACCCCTTCTCCTTTAGACGCAATTGTTATGCATCCTTTTGCCATAGCTTCTAAATAAACTAATCCTAAAGTTTCTCTTTCACTTATCATTGCAAAAATATTTGCTTCTTCTAAATACATAAATACTTCTTCTCTATCTACTTCTTTTATAAATGTAATATATCTTCCCGCATTAAGTTGTTCTACAAGTTCTTTTAAATAAACTTCTTCTTCCCCTTCACCTAATATAATCAGAGATAAAATAATTCCCTCTTTATTTAAATCTACAATGGCTTTTATTATACAATCTATATTTTTTCTCTTAATCAAACTAGAAACTACTATTACCTTTTTTATTTCCTTCTTACTTTTTTCAACTATAGCTTTTTCATCTAATATATAACCTCTATCTATACCCGACCTTACAATAACATCTGGCTTATTATACTTTTCTCTTATACTTAAATAATTCTTTTTTATGCTGTCAGACCTAAATCCATATCCATCTACATACTTTTCTAACTTATTGAAATTATTCAATCCCTTATTATTTAAAAACAAAATATCTCCATAATGGAAAGTAATAATACACGGCTTATCTATTTTCTTTTTTAAGTTTAATGCTACAATACCTCCCGGATTAATCATATGGCTTAATATTACATCGGCATTAAAATTATTATCTCTCATTACTTTTTCTATGGAATTTATACTACTTTTAATACTATACTTTGAATAATATCCTTTAGGATATTTAATAATTGGCATTCTATATACCTTTACACCGTCTATTTCAAAATTATAATAAGTAGAATCTTCATTTGCTTTTTTACCTTTTTTTAGAAATGATATTATTTTCGGATAAACTCTACGAGTATTTATTACAATGACCTCATGATTCATACGAATCCACTCTCTTACAAAATAATGTACTGCATATGTAATTTCAGATTTGGGTTGATCTTTATAGCAAGGATATAAACTTGTTATTAACAATATTTTCATACTCTTCTCCTACACATTATAGTATTCATTCATATTTGATAAGCTTTTGATAAATTTATCTGCTATCTTGTCCCATAAAAAATTATTTCTAATTTTCTTCATTGCATTTTTAGAAATATTATTATATAAATTATCATCACGATCTAACTTCATTATTTCCTCTATCCATATATCTTCTTGAAAATTATCTATAACTATTCCATCCACATTATTATCAATTAACGTCATAGACCCACCATTACAACTACTTATTGACGGTACACCAAAATACATTGCTTCTAATAACACCATTCCAAATATCTCTTGTCTAGAAGGTAATAAAAAAATCTTAGCCTTATTATAAATATCACCTAAGTAACCATTCTTAACGAACTCAACATGCATTATATCTTTTTTATATCTATCTTCTACCATAGAAAAACATCTTCTTGTGTAACTTTTACTACCTTTTCCTATTATGACTAGCCTAAAACTCTCCTTCTTTTTCTTCAACTTATTGAAAATCCTTAAAATAAACTCAGTATTTTTTCTCTTATCAATAGTTCCAACGTATAATATTGTATCCTCATTCATAAATTCTAATATGCTCTCAACTTTATGATTCTCATTATAATCTTCCTTTTTAGTCAAACTGAACTTACTATCGTCCAATGCTACTCCTAACACCTGAACATTTTTAAATTTTCTTTCTTCTAAATAATTTTTTGATAACTGTGATTTTGCAAATTTAATATGTATATTTCTATTTATGCTCTTATTAAACAACCTACAATAAATAGGCTCCACAAAAGGAATTTTGAATAAATTGTAATATGGACCGCTATATAACACTGATTTATTTGTGTATTTACTAATAAGATATGTCATAATTTGATCATATTCTGTCAAAATAACTAAATCATATTGATTTAAAAAGTCTTTTTTTAATAACTTAGGATATACACCACTTCTTAATAATCTAATTCCCTTACGCCATAATAACCTTATGCCCCCATTTTGTTCACTATATATAACTTCATCTTTATTTTCATTAGAGTAATATACAATATCACATTGATACCCATATTTACACAATGATTTACAAAATCCAATTTCCTGCAGATTATACCCATTAATATTTACTTTATATGGAGCACTACGAATATATAATAATCTTTTATAATTACTCATTTTCTCACCTTACTTAACTTCTTTTTGTCTTAACATGCATTCCAATACAAACTTTCCATGTTCATTCATTGTATGGTCAAACTCTCCTTTATTTATATTGTTATTAAAGTATTTTAATATTTCTCTGTTGTTCACTATTTTCAAAATAGCTTTCATTATACCTTCTTTATTAGGTTCTGAAACAATTCCTAAATCACCATATTCATTTTTCAAAAGCATTTTCCCTCCTACCAAACTGGTAGTTATCACCGGAACTCCATAACTTAATGCCTCTAAGATTACAAAGCCATAAGTTTCATACCATATACTTGGCATAATCACTACATCTACTCTATTAAAAATATCTTTTAGCATAGAATAATTATATTCACCTTTAAGCTTAATATTTTTAGGAATAAACTTCTCTCTTATTGTTATCTTTCCATAGACTTCAATATCACAATTTTCATCAATTTCTTTAGCAACTTCTTTTAAAATCTCAAATCCCTTATATTGTTCTGTTGAGCCTAAATATCCTATAATTAACTTTTCCTTTTTTAAAAAATTTTTTATAGTCCTATTATCTTTTATCAAATTGTGAGTTATAGGAATTATTTCCCCACTTACTTTTAAATACTTTCTAAATATTTTTTCACTTATATCACTATTAAAGAAAAATGTATCTATTAAGTTGAACATATCTTCATAATATTTTATTAGTTTTTCAAAATTGCTTTTATCTTCTTCACTATAATTTACTGTGATATTTTTCTTACCGCCTCCATTATTTTTCAATATACGTTTAGCTAATTTAACAATCTTGGTATATTCTCTAAGTTTTCTATATGTTCTTGATTGTTTCAAATATATTTTTAAAATACTATCAGCACTATATTTATTACATATTACACATTTATTAATATCTCTTTTTTTACAAATGCACCCTGTATAATCTAAAAAATTAACCTTTGGACATAAACCATAATAATCATGAGTTGTAAAAACAACTTTTATATCTAACAACTTACATGCCTCTAAAAATTCAATATATAAACCCATTATTGTATGAATATGTACCACATCTATTGCCTTATTCTTTAAAAAATTAATAAATTCATCAGTTGATGTTTTTTTCATAAATTTTATAGGATTATAAATACCTTTCATAAGTGGAACTGGTAGTGGATTTTCCAACTCATAAACTACAATCTTATCAATGATGTCATATTTTCTTATCCTAACTTTTGAATCCAAAATTTTCATATGACCTGGAAAAAGCAATGAAATATCATTTCCCATACTCTCTTCTACTTTCATTAAATCTACAGAATATTTTGTCATTCCTCCAGATCTATATGGTGGCAATCCTAAATTATAATGTAAAATATTCATATTTTCCCACCCTTCATATAGCAGAAATACATTCTATTACTAAACGGTCTCCATAATTTTACGTCCACTATATTTACCTTTACAAAGCATATCTTCATATTTACTTGTAACTCTTTCCCAATTATATTCATTAATGACTCTATTTTTCGCAGCATTTTCTAATTGTTTTATACTTTTAATCGAAATAAATTCTAGGTTATTTATTTTTTGAGATAAATTGGAATCGTCTTTTGAAAAATAAATAGCTCCTTCCATAGCTACTTCTCTATTAAATCCTACATCTAACAATAAATTAATTTTTGTCATTGCTAATGATTCTAAAAGTGACGGATTAGTTCCACCAACTTCATGACCATGAATATAACAGTATGCATTCTCTCTTATCTTTTTTAGTAATTGTTGATCATAAACTGTTCCTACAAATTTTATTCTCTTGTCTTTATAAAAAAATGTACTTTCCTTTAACTTTTCATAAAACTTATTCTTACTTATATTTGTTACTATAACTAAATCTTTTTTTGTTTTAGATTTCATAAATTCTTTGATTACAATCTCATAATTATTTTCAGGAACAAATCTACCTACTACTAAATAATATTGATTTTCTTTCACATCATTCCTTCTATACCAACTTAAGACCTTTTCATCATTGTCATTTAACTTTGAGTTCTCATAGTCTGCCCCATAAGAAATAAAAATTGTATTTGGTTTAAACTTTTTATATTCTTCTTTTATATATTTCTCTATATTCTTAGAATCACATACTATTAAATCACTATTCTTAACCATTAACTTTTCTGATAGTTTCCAATACTTTTTTATAATCACATTCCATTTTGCTCTTTTCCATTCATGTCCATCAGGATTTAACCATAACTTACATCCTAACTTCTTTAATATTTTTTTATATACTTTTATAAAAGGCCCTATTCTAGCAGCCAATATATACACAGTTGCATTCTTTATATCATTTTCTTTTATGTATCTTATTATATTTCTTAATGCACGCAAATCATAAATTACAGCTTTAGCTGCCCCTATTCTTGGAACCTTTATATTAAAACATCTTGCATTATTATACGTAAATTCATCATAATTATCAGCTAAACATGCAACATGATATTTTATTTCCTTATTTTTTTGATACTCAGTTAACTTTTCTACAAAAGTTTCAAATCCCCCATACTTTGCAGGTATTCCCTTAGACCCTATAATGAAAACATGATTCACTCCCATTACCCCATTTCAACCTTCATACTATACCATTTTATAATTAAATTGTATATAATTCATTAATTTTACATACTTATTTAAAATTTATGGAGTGCTATACACTCCATAAAATCTTATTTTAACCCTATGAAACTAAAAATACCTTTCTTTACTTTTATCTTTTCCCCTTGATAAGTAACTTCTTTATTTTCTAATAACAATTCACTAGATTCTCTCATTAAATCTAAATAATTCTTGTTACTTTTTTTTATAATTTCAATGCTTTCTGTCAAATTCATAGTTCTTTTATCACTTCTATGAGCATCAGAACCTATAAAATTATATACACCACTATTTAAAAGAATTCTACTAGCCTTCTGTGATTCTTTCCCAAATGCTCCATGGAGACTTGTCCCATTTAGCTGAAAAAGACATCCTGCTTCAATAAATTCATTTAATATCTCTGGATTTTTCATAACCGCTCTATATCTTTCTGGATGCGCCACTACAGGTACAATATCCCTTATTTGAAGTTCATATAAATAATCTAATGATTCCACTTTAAAATCCATTGGTGGAAACTCTACAAGCATATATCTTGAATCATTTATAGTTCCTATATTCCCCATTTTAAATTCTTCTAATATATTCTCAGTAAAGTAAACTTCCTGACCATGATATATTTCTACATCTAACTCTTTCTCAATTTTATCCTTAAATTCAGGAAAAATCTCTTTGATCTTATTGTATTCATTAGTATAATATCCTTTAGCATAATGTGGTGTTGCTACTATCTTTTTGGTACCACATTTAATAGCTTCCTTTATCATTTCTATTGACATATTCATGTCTTTCGAGCCATCATCAACGTTTGGCAATATATGACTATGCAAATCTATCATACACTTCACCTCTTGTATTATTTTTTATCTTCTCCATAATAATAATAATACTTATTTGCTGAATTGGCTACGTCATTGAAAACTATTCCCAAAATATTTGCATTTACTTTTTGTAATAAATTTTTAGCTGTTAATATTGAATCTTTTTTTGTCTTATTACTTCTTATTACTATAAGTGCACCATCAACTTTAGCAGCTAATATTTGCGCATCTGTTACAGCATTTAATGGTGGTGTGTCCATAAGTATATAATCATATTCATTAGATAATTGCTCTAATAATCTTTCCATCGATTTTGATGCTAACATTTCTGCTGGATTCGGTGGTATCTTACCAGATGTTATTATATGAAGATGATTATTTCTATATTGAACAACATCTCTTAATTCTTTTTTCCCAACTAACAGCTCTGTTAGTCCTATCTCATTAGATATTTTAAATTTCTTATGTATTGTAGGTTTTCTCAAATCACAATCTAATAAAACTACAGTATTCTCACTTTGCGATAATGATATCGCTAAGTTTCCAATAACTGTACTCTTTCCTTCTTCCGGTTCAGAGCTTGTAACTAAAATTTTTTTAATTTCTTTATCGTAGGATGAATACTGAATATTAGTTCTTAATGTTCTATATGCTTCTGCTGATATAGACTTAGGTTTTTTTTCCACTATAAACATATCGTTCTCCTATCTTCTTTCTCTTGTAAATTCCTGATTAGGTATAATTCCAATAACCGGTATTCCAACTACTCTTTCTATCTCATCTCTATCTTTAAAGGTATTATCTACTGTCTCCAGTAAAATTGAAATTCCAACTCCTGCTAATAATCCTATAACTATACCCATACTTATATTAAGATACTTTTTAGGAGTTACTGGTGTCTTAGGTTCTTCCACAGATTCAATAACTTTTACATTTCCATTAGCAACTAAAGTTTTTGAAGTATTGATAAATTCATTTGTAATTGCTGATAAAATTTCTTTAGCTTCTTTACTATCATCATCTTTATACTTCACTTGTAAAATTTGAGTATTAGCAATTGGTGTAACAGTTATATTTCCTAATACTTGTCCAGTTGTCTTTATAGTATTTACATTTTTAATAGCATTACCTACTAAATCTTTAGTCTTTATTGTCTCTGAGTATGTTTTTATTAGTTGTTGATACATCTGTACATCACTATTATTATATTTTTCTTCTTGTTCAGCTTTACCAACAAATATTTTCGTTGAAACTTCATATTTAGGTTTAATAACAAAAAAACTTAAAACTGCTGAAATTCC
Organism: Clostridium bornimense; assembly: GCF_018917145.1. Classification (GTDB taxonomy): domain Bacteria; phylum Bacillota; class Clostridia; order Clostridiales; family Clostridiaceae; genus Clostridium_AN; species Clostridium_AN bornimense_A. The sequence continues at coordinate 96,941 of NZ_JAHLOD010000003.1, read as the reverse complement.
TCCAAATAATATCATCATAGAAATTATTAATTTGTATCTTCTTTTTATAATAAATATGAATTCTTCAATATTTATTGTTTTATCCAGAATTGTATCTTTCAATTTAACCCTCCACTTCTTTCATTGTATTTTATTACTCTTATGTAAAAATTATACTATTCTATTGTATAAAATTCAATAATATTTTTACATTTTATACATTTTTGTATTTTATTTCTATAATCACTTTCTGTAATTACTACATCTTATTCTGTTCATAATTGTAAATTTACGTTATAATATAGTTATATATAAAATAAGGATAGGTAATATTATGTATAGTTATAAAACAAATGGAGTCTGTGCTTCTGAAATCAAATTTGATATTAAAGATAATAAAATAGAAGATGTTTTATTTATAGGAGGTTGTCCTGGAAATACATTAGGATTAAGTTCTTTATTAAAAGGTATGGATGTTAATGAAGCAATAACAAAATTATCATCAATAAAATGTAGAAATAAATCAACATCTTGCCCTGATCAACTAGCTAAAGCTTTAACTAGTGTTTTAGATGATATACAATAGGTATTAAAATCCAGTAATTTTTACTGGATTTTATTATTTCCCTTTTAAGTATTCATGTTATAATATTTTTGGGGAGGATGCTATATGTTCAAAAACAAAAGAATACCATACATAGAATTTTTACCACTAATTATAATAATCATACTCATATATAGGCTAATGGATTATTCTTTAAATTTTCTTAATTTTTTTAAACTAATATTAGGAGTAATTCAACCTATATTAATAGGATTATCCATAGCTTTTATTCTAAATCCGATTATGATGTTTTTTGAAAATAGAATAAAAAGCAAATATAAACGTGGTATAAGCTTAGCTTTAACTTACCTCTTATGCGGAGGGATACTAGTGCTATTAATAAATGTACTATTGCCTACTATTATGTCATCTGTATCTGAACTAGTAGAAAATCTACCTAGATACTTAGATACATTTTCTACAGCATTAACTAAGATATTTAAAGAAAGTGATTTAAAAAGTAGTAATGACTTAATTAAAGCGCTAACAAACTTTGTTGCTAAATTTATAAGTGAAATAAGCAACTCAATAAATATATTCTTAACTTCTACTATAACAACAATATTTAGGATTGGTTCAATCTTACTTAATTTTGTTATAAGCATTGTAATATCAATATATGTTTTAAAAGATAAAGAACTTATTTGTTTTAAATCAAAGCAATTTTTTAGAGCTATATTAAATGATAATTATTACACAAAAATATTAACTTTAGCCAATAACGCAAACTTAATATTTAGCAGCTTTATAGTAGGTAAAGCTATAGATTCACTTATAATTGGTACTATATGCTTCTTAGGACTAATTATCTTTAAATTTAAATTTGCCCTACTAATAGCTCTTATTATCGGTATAACCAATATGATTCCTTACTTTGGACCTTTTATTGGTGCTATACCTGCAGTAATCTTAACTATATTTGATTCACCTTCTAGAGCTGTCGGAATGGTTATATTTATTTTTATACTTCAACAATTTGATGGCTTATATCTAGGTCCTAAAATTTTAGGTGATCAGCTAGGGCTTACACCTTTACTAGTAATGATAAGTATTCTAATTGGTGGTGGTCTGTTTGGCTTTATTGGAATGTTTTTAGGTGTGCCAGTTTTTGCATTAGGAAAAACAATATACGATTCATGGATAGACTATATTTTTAAGAAAAAAAATATTAAAATTTAAAATAATAAGGTATCGCTAACAAATAAAATTTCATTAGCGGTACCTTCTTTTTATATTAATAAACATTCTTTACTACTATTTTTCTCATATCACCAATCATATATAGAGACCCACAAATTAATATCATATCATCTTCATTAGATATATCCTTAGCATATCCGAAAGCTTCTTCATATCTATCAAAAGAACTAACCTTCTTACTAGTTATTCTTTCTATCTTTGATTTTAGTTCTGTAGCACTCATTGCTCTTGGTGAATTAGGTGTTACTGTTATTATTTCCTCAGCACTTGGAATAATCTTCTCAAGCATATGTTCCACATCCTTGTCCCCTAATATCCCAATTATCAATATTAACTTTGAGTAATTAAAATACTTGTTTAAACTTTCTTTTAATTTCTCTATTCCTCCTAAGTTGTGTGCACCATCTAACAAAATATATGGCTTATTAGCTACTACTTCCATTCTACCTTTCCATACAACATTTTTTAATGCATTTTTAACATTTTCATTGCTTATGGTATATCCTAACTTTCTAAGTGATTCTACTATTTTCATAACAACAGAAAAGTTTATTACTTGATGTGTTCCTAGTAATGCTAATTTATATTCTTCATTATTATATCTAACAACTTGATACATTTTTTCTTCTTCAATAATCTTAATAAATTCTGCATCATTAGATGCCACAGAATTAATCTCACAATTCTTCATCTTTGCAACACTAACTATAGCTTCTCTTGCTTCTTCTTCTACAGGATATAAGACAAGTGGTACTCCCTCTTTAATAATCCCAGCTTTCTCTGTTGCTATCTCTTTTAGTGTAGTTCCTAATATTCCAACATGATCATAAGAAATAGATGTAATTACTGTTAGTATTGGATCTAAAATATTAGTAGAATCTAATCTTCCTCCTAATCCAACTTCAACTACTGCTATATCAATATTCTCTTCATAATAATATAAAAACATCGCCGCTGTTATTATTTCAAATTCTGTAGGATCACCTAATCCTTCCTTTGATACTTTATCTACAGCCTTTGATACCTTTTCTATTACACTACATAATTTCTCTTTTGGTATATTAACTGAATTTATTTGTATTCTCTCTTCAAATTCTTCTAGAAAAGGTGATGTATATAATCCAACTTTATATCCTGATTCCTTTAATATTTCTGCCACCATCGCTGATGTTGACCCTTTTCCATTAGTTCCAGCTATATGTATGCACTTTAACTTTTCATGGGGACTTCCTAAATACTCCAGTAATCTTTTTGTTCTCTTTAATCCAAAGTTCATACCGAATTTTGCTGTATTATGTATATAATCCATTGTCTCTCTGTAATTCATATATTTTCTCTCCAGTCTATATCTATCTCTAACTTAATTATAATATTATTTTTCCACATATCAACATTACCTTTAACAATTCTACTGCTATTTACATTAATAATTACTATAGTTATAATAATATAGAATTTAATATTATATATAATTTATTTTTAAATAGATTTATGAAGGGATGATATTATGAGTTATACTGATTTAGCTAACACAATATTTAGTGATATTGATTTAACAGCTGACGATTATTTAAAAAAATATCCTAAAAGACAACTTAAAGAAGGTGCAAAGGTAGTTAGATATGCCCCTAGTCCAACTGGTTTTCAACACATTGGTGGAATCTTCACAGCTTTAATAAATGAAAGACTAGCTTCTCAAAGTGATGGTATATTTTATTTAAGAATAGAAGACACAGATCAAAAAAGAGAAGTAGCTGGTGCTATAGAAGATACTATAAAAACTATGGAAAGTTTCGACTTACACTTTAATGAAGGTGTTACTGGTGAAAATACTGAAAAAGGTAATTATGGACCATACAAACAAAGCGAAAGAGGTAATATCTATAAAGCCTTTGCAAAAGTTCTAGTAGAAAAAGGCCTAGCTTACCCTTGTTTCTGTTCTGCTGAGGAATTAACTGCTACTCGTGAAGAACAAACTGCAAATAAGATTACTCCTGGTTACTATGGAGCTTATGCAAAATGTAGAGATTTAGATCCTAATGTTGCAATTGAACGTATAAAAAACGGTGATCCTTACATATTGAGATTAAAATCTCCTGGAGATATCAACAAGAAAGTTGAATTCCACGATTTAATAAAAGGTGATATTTCTTTCCCTGAAAATAATGTAGATATAGTAATCATTAAATCTGATGGACTTCCTACTTATCATTTTGCTCATGCAATAGATGATGCTTTAATGGGAACAACTGATGTAATAAGAGGAGAAGAATGGTTATCATCATTACCAATTCACGTTCAACTATTTAACGTATTAGGTTTTGATACTCCAAACTATGCACATATACCTACTATCATGAAACAAGATGGTGGATCTAAGAGAAAATTAAGTAAAAGAAAAGATGCTGAAAGTGCTGTTTCATATTATAGAGAAGAAGGTTACCCTGTAACTTCTGTTATAGAATATCTTTTAAATATAATAAATTCTACTTTTGAAACTTGGAGAGAAGAAAATCCAACTCTAGATTACAAAGAATTCAAAATATCTTTAGATAAAATGAGTAAAAGTGGTGCATTATTTGATATAGTAAAATTAAATGATGTAAGCAAAAATGTTATATCAAAAATGAAAGCTACTGAAGTTTATGATAGCTACTTAGCTTGGAGTAAAGAATATGATACTGAAATGGCTAATTTAGTATCAAAAGATAAGGAATTCACTACTTCTATATTTAATATTGATAGAGAAGTTCCAAAGCCAAGAAAAGATTTTGGTAAGTGGTCTGATGTTAAAGAAAAGATTTTCTATTTCTTTGATGAATTATTCAATAAAGAAAGTGTAGACAATATTGAATTACCTAAATCTTTAAATATGGAATCTGCTAAAGAAATTATAAAAGAATATATGCCTATATTAGACTTAAATGGTACTCAAGAAGAATGGTTTGCTGCTCTTAAAGAAAAAGCAATCGAAATGGGATATACTGCTGATAGAAAGGCATTTAAGAAGAATCCTGAATTATTTAAAGGAATGGTTTCTGATGTTGCTGGTGCTGTAAGAAGTGCTATAACTCACAGAACTAATACACCTGACCTTTATGCTATAATGCAAATCTTAGGAAAAGATAAAGTTATGGAAAGATTCGAAAAATTTATAAATAACTAAAATTTAATCTTTATGAAAAAGAGGCTGTCGCAATAACAAATGAAAATTTGTAGGCAAGGCCTCTTTTTTTAATTCGCAACTCACGATTAATGATTCTTATTAAAACTAATGAAATTTGTTACATAGCCTATCCAATGGAAATGCCAATTTTCATTACCCATTGCCATTACATTGACTGTACGCAGGACTATAATATTTTCCCCATAGGGGGAAATTAACATTAATTATAAATTGCGCTTTGTGAATTATCTTATAGTCTCTTTATTAATTATTTTCTTAACTGAAATAATCTTCTTCATGCATATAGATTCTTCATTATCAATATATGGACCAAAATTATTAATAACCTCAAACCCTAACTTTATATACATCTTTTCAGCGCCTTTTAGAGCCTTTCCGGTTTCTAAAATAAGATTTTTATATCCTTTTTTTAAGGCTACTTTTTCAATTTCATCCATTACAGCTTTCCCAAGTCCATGTCTTCTTGCAGTTTCTTTTACATATACTCGTTTTACTTCTGCAGTAAATTCATCATATCTTTTAAATCCTCCACAAGCTACGATGTCACTTTTATCTTCAATTAAAATTACATCATGTATATCGTCAAGGGTATTATATCGATTATATTGATTTTTTTGCTTTTCTTCTCCAATTATATTATTTAAATACTTATCAAGTTCACCACAAAGATTCTCAAACCTTTTATCTCTGCCATCGGTATGTATTACTCTCATTTCATCAACTTCTTCCACTTATTTTAATATATGATATTATATCACCACAATTTGGTAAATATCAATTTATATAGAAATTACTAAATTACATGTATATGTCTTCACCTTGTGGATATAATTACAATATATAGTTAAATTGTTAAAATGGAGATGATTATTATTAATATAATAAAAAAGAACTTTTTATCTTTTGCAATATTGGCTAAAGAGTTATGTTATAGTTTAACAAAAGAAAATAGAGCTACTGTTTTTGTTAAAGAATTAAAAAATAGTCTTAAGAAACTTTGTTTAATTTTAGATAGCCCAAATATTAAAAATAAGACTACCTCAGAATTTAATATTCTTCAAGAAGCATTAAAAGAACTAACTAAATCTCAATATCTTATAGAAATTATGACTTATACAGAATATATAGATAAAAATAAAGGAACTTTACTATTATCTAAAATAAACGACTTATCTCAATCAATTAATGATTATTTATATCCTATAAAAAAATCAGCAACAAATTAAGACAGGGCTCAGTTCATGAACTATATGAGGGTTTCACCTTCATATAGTATATTTTAAATGTACTGTAAAAATGAACTAACATAATTTAATTACTAATTTGATATCATTCAATTCCAGTTAACCCTTCCCATGAATCAATGGTGTTCCAATTCATTACTGGCTTATTTTCAATAACACTTACAGTTCCAACATTGATTTCATTGCTTTTATATCCTATACTAATATAATGTTTTAACATACTTCTTATTTCAAATGACATAGGTCTATCTAATAATTCATGTTTATTTATCCAATGCAATTTACCTTCTTGCGTTTTATCTTCATATCTTCTTATCTTTGATAAGGCAATAAAATAATACATTAACACAATTTCACCCTTATTCCTACGAATAATAATATATTTTAAATTAAAATCTTTAAAATCTGCTTCCTCTATGCCTGTCTCTTCATATATTTCTCGTAAACACGTTTTCTTTGGACTATTTAATTCATTAGGCTCTGCATGTCCACCTACACCACCCCACATTCCAGGTGCAATTTTTTTAGTATCTGATCTTTTCATAAGTAGATAATCATTTCCCTCAATAATAAATGCACCCGCTATAACTCTAACCATCATTAAACTTTTATCCTTTCTATGAGATAACTTCTATTATATATCACCAATTATAACATTTAACTAATATAAAATTATGTCGTTTTTGGTAGTAAATCAAAAGAGGTTATCGCACAGAAAAAGTAAAATCAAAGTACGGCAGTTTTTTCAGCAAAATAGAAATCATGGCACAGGTGTCAGTTCACAGTTCACAGTTCAGGACTAAAATATTTTACCTTTAGGGAAAATTAACCTTACTTGTGCCCTGTGCCATCTAACCTGTGCCCTGTTTTCTGCCATAATAAAAGGAGGTATCACTAACAACTTTTTATTTGTTAGTGATACCTCCTTCTTCTTATAATCTAAATGAACTCTTTAATGATACTATTCTATTGAATACTGGCTTTTCGTTAGTTGATAATTTTGAATCAACATTGAAATAACCATGTCTGAAAAATTGGAATGCTTCTCCCTTTTCTGCAGTTAATAAACTATCTTCTATTAATCCTTCTTTTGTTACAAGAGAATTTGGATTTATCTTCTCTAAGAAATTTTTATTTTCTTCTTCCTCATCTTCAGAATCTAAAATAAGTGGTTCATATAATCTAAACTCAGCTTTAGCACAATGTTTAGCACTAACCCAATGTATTGTTCCTTTTACTTTTCTTCCTGTAAATCCGCTACCACTCTTTGTTTCTGGATCATAAGTACAATGTATTTCTGTTACATTTCCATTCTCATCTTTGATAACTTCATTACATTTTACAAAATATGCTCCTTTAAGTCTAACTTCATTACCTGGGAATAATCTAAAATATTTCTTTGGAGGATTTTCCATAAAGTCCTCTCTCTCAATATATATTTCCCTAGAAAATGGTACTTTTCTCTTATCCGAATTTTCATCATGAGGATTATTTTCTATTTCAAGAATTTCTTCCTCATTTTCAGGATAATTAGTTATAACTAATTTTAATGGATCTAAAATTGCCATTGTTCTTGGAGCTTTTATATTTAAGTCTTCTCTTACAAAATAGTCAAGCATAGCTGAATCTACTGTTGAAGCTGCTTTTGCTACACCTATTTCCTTGCAGAAGTTTCTTATAGCTTCTGCTGTATATCCTCTTCTTCTAAGACCAGCTATAGTCGGCATTCTAGGATCATCCCACCCATCAACTATACCTTCATCAACTAATAACTTTAATTTTCTCTTACTCATTACAGTATTAGTAATATTTAATCTTGCAAATTCATATTGCTTTGGTACACATTCTGTTTCACATTCTTTAATTATCCAATCATATAAAGGTCTATGATCTGCAAATTCTAATGTACAAATTGAATGAGTTATACCTTCATGAGCATCTTCTAATGGATGTGCAAAATCATACATTGGATATATACACCATTTATCTCCAGTATTATGATGTGAAGCATGAGCTATTCTGTATATTATAGGATCTCTCATATTTATATTAGGAGATGCCATATCTATCTTAGCTCTTAAAACTTTTTCTCCATCTTTGAATTCTCCATCTTTCATTCTTTGGAACAATTCTAGATTTTCTTCTACTGTTCTATTTCTATATGGACTCTCTTTACCAGGCTCTGTAAGTGTTCCTCTATACTCTCTTATTTCTTCAGGTGTTAAATCACATACATAAGCTAATCCCTTCTTTATAAGTAATATAGCTTTTTCATACATATAGTCAAAGTAATCTGATGCAAAAAATAAGTTATCCCACTCATAGCCAAGCCATTTTACATCTTCTTTAATTGATTCTACATATTCAGTATCTTCTTTAACAGGATTTGTATCATCAAATCTTAAATTTGTTTTTCCACCAAATTCATCAGCAACTCCAAAATTTAATATTATTGATTTTGCATGACCTATATGAAGGTAACCATTAGGTTCTGGTGGAAAACGTGTAACTATTTCCTTATACTTTCCACTTTCCAAATCATTGCTTATTATAGTTTTTATAAAATTCGAAGACTTGTTTTCTTCTGTCACAAATATCAACCCCTTAACTTTTGAATAAGAGGGCTGTTGTGCACTTCAGAGCTACAGCCACTCTTCTTATTGTATTTTCTATTTTTGTAATGTCTCAAGCCTTTCTACTACAGCTTTATACATTTCTTTATACTTTTCACCCTTAGCTTTTTCTTCTGCTACTACAGCTTCTGGAGCCTTAGATACAAATCTTTCATTAGTTAGTTTCTTTTCTACTCTATCTATTTCACTTTGAAGTTTATCTTTTTCCTTATTTAATCTCTCAAGTTCTTTTTCAAGATCTATAAGATCTAATAATGGCATATATAATTCTGCCCCTGATGTTACTGCTGTAACAGAATTTTCTGGTGCATCATCTTTAGAATCTACAAATTCAACTTCTGAAGCTGAACCTAGTTTTTCAAGATAAATTATACCTTTCTTAAATGCATCTTTTTCTTCCATAGCATATATAGATACTTTTGCCTTTTTAGATGGTGGTACATTCATCTCTGCTCTTACATTTCTTAAGCTCTTTATAGCTTCTATTATTAAATTCATTTCTTTTTCAGCAACTTTATCTACTAATTCTTCACTGAATTCAGGCCACTTAGATATTGTTATTGATTCACACTCACAATTTAAGTGACTATATATTTCTTCTGTTATATATGGCATAAATGGATGTAATAATTGAAGTCCACCAACAAGTACTTTTTTAAGCACGTTATATGCAACGCCTTTTGCTTCCTCATTATCTCCCCAGAATACTGGTTTAACAAGTTCTATATACCAATCACAGAATTCTGTCCACATGAAATCATAGATTTTTTGTGCTGCTATACCTAAATCGAACTTCTCTATGTTTTCTGTAACTTCTTTTGCTAGATTATTAAATCTATCTAATATCCACTTATCAGCTAATGAATAGTTCTTACAATCTTTATATTTGTTTAATAACTCTTCATCTAAGTTCATCATAACAAATCTAGATGCATTCCATATCTTATTAGCAAAGTTTCTTGCAGCTTCAACCTTCTCAATTTTAAATCTTATATCATTTCCTGGAGCATTACCAGTTATAAGCATGAAACGTAATGCATCTGCTCCATAAGTATCGATAACTTCAAGTGGATCTACACCATTGCCTAGAGACTTACTCATTTTTCTACCTTCTGCATCTCTAACTAATCCATGAATTAATACATGCTTAAATGGTGTTTCTCCCATATTGTGCATTGATGAGAAAATCATTCTTGCTACCCAGAAGAATATTATGTCATATCCAGTAACTAAAACATCTGTTGGATAGAAATATTCTAAATCTGGAGTTTTTTCTGGCCATCCAAGAGTTGAGAAAGGCCATAAAGCTGAAGAGAACCAAGTATCTAATACATCATTATCTTGCTCTATATTGCTTGATCCACACTTACAACACTTAGTTGCATTTTCTACTGATACAGTTATCTCACCGCAATCTTTACAATACCATACTGGTATTCTGTGACCCCACCATAATTGTCTAGAAATACACCAGTCTTGAATGTTTTCCATCCAGTTGAAATAGATCTTATCAAATCTTTGTGGAACGAAATCAGTATCACCATTTCTAACTGCTTCAATAGCAGGTTTTGCAAGTTCCTCCATCTTAACATACCATTGTTTTGATATCATTGGCTCGATTACCTTACCACATCTATCATGAGTTGATACATTATGAGTATGATCTTTAACCTTAACTAGAAGTCCTGCTTCTTCAAGATCCTTAACCATTTCTTTTCTTGCATCATATCTGTCCATGCCAGAATATTTTCCATAACCCTCTACAATTTTACCATCTAGTGTCATAACACTTATTTCAGGTAAGTTATGTCTTTTACCTACTAAGTAATCGTTAGGATCATGAGCTGGTGTTATTTTAACACATCCAGTTCCAAATTCCTTATCAACATAATCATCTGCTACTACAGGAATTTCTCTACCTACTAAAGGAAGAATTAATGTTTTTCCTATAAGATGTTTATATCTATCATCATCTGGGTTAACTGCAACAGCAGTATCTCCTAATAATGTTTCTGGTCTTGTTGTAGCTATTTCTACAAATTCATCACTATCTTTAACTGGATAGTTTATATGCCAAAAGTGACCTGCACTTTCTTTATATTCTATTTCAGCATCTGACAAGGCAGTTTGACAGTTAGGGCACCAGTTAGTTATTCTATTTCCTTGATAAATAAGCCCTTCTTCATATAACTTAACAAAAACTGTTCTTACAGCTTTATTTAAGTTTTCATCCATTGTAAAACGCTCTCTAGTAAAGTCTGCTGAAACACCAACTTTTTTAAGCTGATTTCTTATAGTATCTCTATATTTATCAGTCCATTCCCATACTTTTTCTAAGAACGCTTCTCTTCCCATTTCTTTCTTTTTTAAGCCTGATTTTAATAATTCATTTTCTACTTTAACTTCTGTTGCAATAGATGCATGGTCTTCTCCTGGAAGCCAAAGAGCAGAATATCCTTGCATTCTTTTTGTTCTTATTAATACATCTTGTAATGTATTGTCTAATGCGTGACCTAAGTGAAGTTGTCCTGTTATATTTGGTGGTGGCATAATTATTGTATATGGTTTCTTGTTTTTATCTACTTTTGGAGTAAAAAATTTCTTTTCTTCCCACCACTGATATATTCTATCTTCAAAAGATTTAGGATCATATGTCTTTGACATTGAAATATTTTTTTCTTCCATACTGTTACCTCCGCTTTCAGTGCACAGTGCATAGTGCACAGTGTACAGTTACTACATCAATAGCAAATGCCACTTTGCACTATTCACATAACACGGTTTTGATTTATGTACAAAAAAACGCGCATAGCTCCAAAAGGACGACTATGCGCGGTACCACCTTAGTTCTAAAATTAATCAATTTTAGCTCTTTTATAATAACGGTTATTTTCCGTTTCTGACTACTTCTAATTCACCAGAAAAACTCCGAAGCTACCTTCATGAACACTTTACTAAGAAATCTCACAGCTTACAAATTTCTTTCTCTTTATAGTAAGTAATTTCACTACTCCTCTTCATCTTAGTTTATCTATTAAATTATATTATTAATTATAAACAAAGATTTACTATTGTCAAGAAAATTGACCTTGTAATTGATTATTATCTATATTCTCTTTTGGTGATATAATATCATCTATATTTTGTTCTTTGTCCATATTTTTAAATGCCGCTGACATCATAAGTTTAATTCTATTTAACTGATTTACTTCTGATGCTCCTGGATCATAATCTATTGGAACTATATTTGCAAGAGGATAATGTCTTCTAAGTTCCTTAATCATTCCTTTACCTACTACATGGTTTGGAAGACAAGCAAAAGGTTGCATACATATTATGTTATTAACATCATCATCTAATAATCCCATCATTTCACCAGTAAGGAACCATCCTTCTCCTGTTTGATGTCCAAGAGACATTATTTTTCCAGCCTTATTAGCTAATTCCTCAATAGTATGAGGTGCCTTAAATCTCTTACTTTTTCCTAACTCTTCTTTTACAACTTTTCTATGATGTTCTAAATACTTTATTACTACATTTGATGTTAAAACAGATAATAATGATCCATCTAAACAACTATATTTAAATTTACTATTTTCAGCACAATACATAAAGAAATCTAAAAGCTCAGGCACTACAGCTTCTCCGCCTTCTTTCTCAATTATATCTACTGCATAATTATTTGCTACAGGATGGAACTTAACAAGAATTTCTCCTACAATTCCTACTCTTGGCTTCTTAATATCTAATAATTCTAATTCATCAAACTCTTTAACTATATTGCGTACATTTTCCTTAAACACTCTACTATTTCCATCTTCAATATTTGCCTTAACCTTCTCTACCCATTTACGATGTAATCTATTGGCTGCACCTTTTTCCTTTTCATATGGTCTTACTCTATACAATACATTCATAAATAAGTCCCCATATACTAGTGCCATCATAGATCTTTTTATCATTGGTAAAGTTATCTTAAATCCTGGATTACCCTCAAGTCCAGCAGCATTTAAAGATATAACTGGTATTTGATCCATATGAAGATCTGATAAAGCTTTACGTAAAAATGCAATATAATTTGAGGCTCTGCAACCTCCCCCTGTTTGAGTCATAATAAGTGAAACATTATTTAAATCATAACGTCCACTTTTTAACGCTCTTATCATTTGTCCTATGACTATTATTGCAGGGTAACAAGCATCATTATTTACATATTTTAATCCTTCTTCAATATCCGCTTTTTCAACCTTTTGAAGAATCTCTACATCATATCCTGATTTATCAAAAGCTGGTTGTAAAAGTTCAAAATGTATCGGTGACATTTGTGGTGCTAAAATCTTATGAGTAGTTTTCATCTCTTTAGTAAAACGTACTCTCTCTTTAGGTTTCTTTATTACTATTTCATTCTCTTGTCCATGTTCTCTTTCTTTAATTGCTGCCTTAAGAGATCTAATTCTTATTCTAATAGCACCTAAATTGCTTCCTTCATCGATTTTTAGCAATGTATATATCTTATTCCCTCTACTTAATATTTCTTGTACTTGATCAGATGTTACAGCATCTAATCCACATCCAAAAGAAGTTAACTGTATAAGTTCAAGATCTTTCCTAGTTCTCACAAAAGCTGCAGCTCTATATAATCTACTATGATACGCCCATTGATCCATAACTCTAAGTTGTCCATTTAACTTACCTAAATGAGCTACTGAATCTTCTGTAAGTACTGCCATTCCTTCAGATGTTATTATTTTTGTAAGTCCATGATTTATTTCAGGATCTACATGATAAGGTCTACCTGATACAACAATACCTCTTATATTATTCTTTTCTATATACTTTAAAGTTTCTTCACCTTTAGCTTGTATATCATTTTTTGCTCTTATTAATTCTTCATATGCTATATCTACGGCATTATCTATTTCCTTTTTAGATATATTGAATTCACATAAATCTTTATATAATTGATTTCTTATAGATTTTTTTGAATTTAAATTTATAAAAGTATACTTAAATTTTACATTGTTATCTTTTAATGCTTCAATATTATTTTTTATTACTTCTGGATATGAAGTTACTATAGGACAATTATAATGATTATCAACATTTTCATATTCTTGTCTCTCATATGGTATTGAAGGATAAAAAATAAACTTAACTCCACTTTCTATTAAATCCATTATATGTCCATGAGACATTTTTGCCGGATAACATACAGATTCTGAAGGTATTGTTTCTATTCCTTTTTCATATATTGCTTTTGATGATCTACTTGAAAGTTTAACTGAAAATCCTAACTCTGAAAAGAAAGTATGCCAAAATGGATAATCTTCGTACATATTTAATACTCTAGGGATTCCTACAACACCTCTTGTAGCTTCTTTCTCCTCTAATGGCTTATAATCAAAAATTCTATTATATTTATATTCGTATAAATTAGGTATATCTAACTTATTCCCACTATTTCCAAGGGGCTTTTCGCATTTGTTACCAGATATAAATCTTCTTCCATCATTGAATATATTAATAGTCAGCATACACTTATTTCCGCACCCATTACAATGAGTAAATTTCTTGTTCACAGAAAATTTACTTATATCTTCTCTTGATAACAAAGTAGTCTCTTTACCTTGATATCTTTCCTTTGCTATTAATGCAGCACCATAAGCTCCCATAAGTCCCGCTATATTAGGTCTTACAACATTCTTACCTAATGTTAATTCTAGTGCTCTAAGAACTGCATCATTCAAGAATGTTCCTCCTTGAACAATAACTTTCTTTCCTAATTCTTCAGGATCTTTAATTTTTATAACCTTATATAAAGCATTTTTAATAACAGAATAAGCTAATCCAGCAGAAATATCTCCGACTTCAGCGCCTTCCTTCTGAGCATGTTTAACTTTCGAATTCATAAATACAGTACATCTACTTCCTAAATCTACTGGTTTTTTTGCTTTAATCCCTACTTTAGCAAACTCCTCTACATTCATAGATAGTGATGTTGCAAAAGTTTCTATAAAGGAACCACACCCTGATGAACAAGCTTCGTTAAGAACTACTGATTGAACTATCCCATCCTTAACTTTTATTGCCTTCATATCTTGTCCACCTATATCTAAAATGAACTCAACACCATTTAAGAATTTACTAGAACCCTTATAATGAGCTAACGTTTCTACTTCTCCTTCATCAATTTTTAAAGCATTTTTTATTAATGATTCACCATATCCTGTTACTGCTGAATATACTATATTAACATCACTTGGTAAGATATTGTATAGCTTTTCTATTTCCTTAAGTACTAGCTGTAATGGTTCTCCTCTATTGTTATCATAGAAAGAATATATAATATTTCCATCTTCATTTATTAATACAATTTTAGTTGTTGTGGAACCAGCATCAATACCTAAATAACAATTTCCCTTATAGGAATCTAGCGGTATAAATTCAACCTTATCCTTTTCGTGTCTAGCTTTAAATTCATTATACTCTTCTTCATCTTTAAAAAGTGGATCTAATACATCATCATTATGTACTTCGCTATCACTATTTTCTAGCTTATATATTAATTTTTCTAGGTCTTCTTCTTTTGAATTTTCAGAAGCTATTGCAGCTCCCATAGCAACAAATAATTGTGAGTTTTCAGGTAAAATTGCATTTTCCTTAGATAAATTTAATGTTTCTATAAATCTAGCTCTAAGCTGTGATAAAAAATATAATGGACCACCAAGAAAAGCTACTTTACCTTTAATAGGTTTTCCACAAGCTAATCCACCAATAGTTTGATTAACTACAGCTTGAAAAATTGATGCTGCTATATCTTCTTTTGCTGCACCTTCGTTTATTAATGGTTGTATATCTGTTTTAGCAAATACACCACATCTAGAAGCTATTGGATATATAATTTTATGTCCCTTAGCTAATTCATTTAATCCCATTGCATCAGTTTCTAATAACGATGCCATTTGATCTATAAACGCTCCAGTTCCTCCTGCACACGTTCCATTCATTCTTTGCTCTAATGTAGATCCAAAGTATGTTATTTTAGCATCTTCTCCACCTAATTCTATAGCAACATCTGTATCACTTATATATTTTTCAACAGTATTAGTACATGCTATAACTTCTTGTATAAAATCTACCTTTAGTATATCTGCTATTTCTAATCCACCTGATCCAGTTACATTAATCTTTACATTCTTGTTTTGAATTTTGTTATAGGCCTCTTTAAGAACATTTATAGTTGTAAGTTTAATATCTGAATAATGTCTTGTATATTTACTAAAAATAATATCATCTGTAGCGTTCAATACAACAACTTTAACTGTAGTAGAACCTACATCTATCCCTACCCTTAAATTTTTATTCATCACTAGTCCACCCCTTAAATATTGCCACTTGTTATAAATATTACACATATCTCCAGTGGTACTACTATAATAATACCACATTATTGAAATTCATTATAACATGTTTTTTAGTATATACACAATAATTACATATCTTCAATATAATAAATTACAATTATCTAATACCTGTGAATTAAAAATTCTATTTTGTCCATAATTTAAATATAAATTCTATCAAGGAGGTATATATGAATTATTTTGATGAAGGAAATTTATATTATGCAAAAAAAGAGTACAAAAAAGCTCTATCTTTATATGAAAAAGCTTTTGAGATAAGAGAAAATGAACCAGATGCATTATATAATGCTGCTGTTTGTCATATAAAGCTCAAAGAATATACTGATGCAATAGAACTATTAAATAAAGCCTTGGCCTTAAAAACTGATTCTAAGTACTACTTTAATTTAGCATATTGCTACGCTCATTCTCTTAATAACAAAAAAGCCTTAATATACTTTAATACTGCGTGGGCATTAAATCCTGATGATGAAGATTGTGATAAGGCTATAAATTTAATTTTAAAAAAGCTAAGAAAGGAACCAACAAATTAGTACTACTATATCTTAAAATCCAAGGAGGTGTCGCATTAACAAATAAAAAGTTGTTAGCGATACTTCCTTTTTTTATGTCAGAAGACAGGGCACAGGTTATATGGCACAAGGTACAATTCAGTGCACAGTTAAAGCAGTTCACAGTGCACAGTTTCGGTTAATTTTCCCCTGTGGTGAAAAATATTATAGTCCTGCGGACGGCGAAGTACAACTGTATTTATAGATGTATTTAGTGCATATATAGAACTGTTATACTTAAGTGTTGTTTTTTACGAATCAAGAGCTTCTAGTTCAAGCTACATGAAGGCACAGCCTTCATTAGCCCCTTGTGATAGTTATATATAAAATATAACTATCTTAAAAAAACTAACTTATTCTATGCACAAAATTATCACACTTAAAATCTCAGAAATTCCTCAAAGGGAATTTCATCCATAACTGTGAACTGACAACTATGCACTGATATATACTTGTGCCTTGATATTCTATTTTGATAAAAAAACTGCCGCACTCTGATCTAACTCCTTTGTGCGACAGCCCCTCCCGTAATTGTGATTGTTGTGAATCGCCAATTGTGAATTTAAAAAATAGGCTTTCGTTAGCAAATTTTCATTTGTTATTTCGAAAGCCTATTTTCGTTATATATATAAGTTCTAAAAAACAATCTACATTGATAAGAAACTTATGTTAGAAGTTGTTTATCTTATTTCATTTAATGATGTAGATTTTCAAATAAAACATATATATATTATTAATTACCATTCTCCGATAACTGATTCTTTTATATGATCTTTGTCAAAATTATATGAGTCAAAATAATATCCGCTAGTAGCAAATGTAGTATCTACATTTATCCACCTATCTTCATCTTCTAAATATACTTCATTCCAAGCATGTGGTGCCCATTGAGTTCCTGTAAAGCCTTCTCCCGTTACAATTCTTGATTTTATGTTTATCGCCCTACAAAATGATACTAATAAGCACGAATAATCAAAACAAACTCCTTTTCTACTATTAAAAGCAGGTATTGCTCCAGAATCGCTTACGTAATTCTCCTCCATTATGTTTCCTGCCTTTTCATAATCATATTTTATGTTAGAGCTTATCCACATATATATCTTTTCAACTTTAGCTATATCACCTTTCATATTTTTAGTAAGCTCAATAGCAAATTTATCTATATCACTATTGGATCTTATTCCATCTTCTATAGTAACTCCATTGTACAGTGTAATATCTCCTGAATTAGAATCATATCCAATTATCTTGAAGGAGTTATCTAGAATTGTTGGAATATACTTAAAAACATATGATGTAGATACAGGTGAAACTACATTTTCATTAATTTTATTATATAATACGCTGTTATCCACTACTTTAAGTATCTTATTATTAGGAACTAATACACCACTTATACTTATAAGAAATACCGTTACGACAATAATTATTATACTTTTAGGCACTGTTAATAATAGTCCTAATAAAAATCTAATGCTAAATTTTTTCTTACAAACTTTTGTATTTATACTATCTATAGCATTAAAAATTAATTTATTATTAATAATTTTTATAAATGCTACAAATATATTTATAATAAATATACTTATTATTACATACAAAAAAATAATTGTAACTTTCGGCACATTTCTTATGAAACTTCCTATATTATTCCCTAACTTGTTTGATATTCCATTAACGATATCCATATAATTAGGCATAATAAACTTTTTTCCTAAAATAATAGTAATAATCAAACTGAAAAAAAATATTATTACATTTTCAAATGATACTATATTTCTTTTCATATTATAAGATGAATATCCAACTATAGTTCCCTTTATAATTGAATATATAAATACCACTATTATAAATATATCAATTAGATTAATATTTCTCATATTCACCTCTCATTTGCTAAATCATTAACTACTGCTTTAACCTTATCGAAGTCATATCCCTTTGATATTAAATACATAATTGTTTTATTTTTATCTTTAACTTTTAAATATTTTTTCTTTGCTATATCTTTCATCTTATTATCATTTTCGTCTGTTAGAAAATCTTCTTTATTACAAATATCTTCTACAATACTTTTCACTAGGTTTACAGAATACCCTTTTCTCATTAAAAAATCATATAGTTTCTTATAAGCCTTTAAATATGTTTCTTCACTTTTTATTAATGACTTATATTTATTTTTAGCTAATTCATAAGCTCCACTTTCTTCATCATCCTTATTAGAATTCTCATATAATGTCTCAATAATATTTCTATCTATACCCTTTTGAATCAATTTATTATAAACATACTTATATCCATAAGTCTTTAATTTTTCCTTCAAATATCTTTCTACATACTCATTATCATTTATAAAATTATAATTTCTTAAAAATTCTATAACTCTATCTATAGTCTCTTCTTCATATTCCTTATCCAATAATTTTTTTCTAACTTCATTTTCAGTTTTATAACTTCTTTCTATATATCTTAGCGAAGTTTCTTTTCCCTTTATATAGTTGTCTTCTTTTACAACTTCTCTTATTAATTCCATATCTATATTACTTTTTATTTTTAAATGAAACTTATATATTATTTCATTGGATACAGCAAAAGCAAATTCATTATCTATATAAATATTAGATCTTTCCTTATTCCTTTTACAAAGTTCTATATTAGTAATTATATTATTCATCTTCATCTCTTTCCTTTGGAAGTAAAATATGTATTGTAGGGTTCTTAAATACCTTAATTCCAACATTGTATATATCTTCTGCATCTATATTTTCGATATCTTTCATATCATCAACAAATTGATATAGTTCCTCATTATCCAACGCTTGATGAAGTACATAGTTACTTATATCTGTAACATCTTCTAACGTTGACACTACTGCTGTTTTAAGAATCTTTTTCATTATATCTATTGTCTTTTTATTAAACATTATCTCTCTATTATTTATTTTTTTAATGCATTCATCAATGGTCCCCATAGCTTCATTTATATTTTCTTTATTAGTTGTTGTATAAATATATAACGTCTTTATAGCTTTAGATGTATTCATTTCTGAATATATTTCATAAGCCAATCCTCTATTTTCTCTTACTTCTCTAAATAATATAGAATTGTTTGAAGAACCTAATCTATGTTCTAAAATTTTTAATGCTAACTCTTCTTTTTTAGTTAAATTGTGAAATGTGTATAAGTACAAAATTGAACCTTGTTCAATATCATTTTTGTAACTTCTCTTTGTCAATGGCTTATTATCCTCTATAATAACTTCTGGATGACTTACTTTCTTATCAACCCATGTACTAAAATACCTTTCAACTAATTCTATTACTTCATCATGTTCCATTGATGATGCTATAGATATACAACAATTTGATGGCACATACCATCTATTATAAAATTCTATTAAGTCTTCTCTTTTTAATGATTTTACCCTTTTTTCTTCCCCTATTATTTCATATTTTAAAGGACTTCTATTAAAACCATAATTATTTATCTTTATAAATGATAATTCTTCTATATCATCCCTAGAAGATCTAAGTTCTGATAATATTACTTCTCTTTCCTTTTCCATCTCAGCTTTAGGAAAGTTACTATTTATAACCATATCACTTAATAATTCTATTGCCGATTCCGCTTCTTCTTTCAATGATGTTATATTGTATACTGTAGAACTATATTCGGTATAAGCATTATACTCACCACCTAATTGTTCTAGTTCATCATTAAGCACCTTATTTGTCCTATTCTTTGTGCCTTTAAACAACATATGTTCAATAAAGTGACATATCCCTTTCTCATTTTTAGCTTCATATATAGAACCAATTTTCACCCCTAAATTTATTGCAATTAAAGCAGTTTCCTTCTTTATAGATATCACTTTTAATCCATTTTCTAAAATAGTTACTCTTGTATCAAATAAACCTTTAATAATAATCTCTCCTTTAATTTGTGTAAAATACGCTTAGCTTTATTATATAGAGTTTAATTACAAATAAAAAGTCCTCTAGGGACTTTTCATTTTCTTTTATTATACAAGTTTATTTTGATTTATATAAAGAATAATCTACATTTTTAAATATATTATCAATACTCTCTATATTCTCCAAGTACTTCTCTTCTATAGCTTTCTTAGTTAAATCATCATATAATTTAGAAAACTTATTTATATGACCATTAATTCTATTAATAGCATATTGAACAGTTGTATTAGTTTTTATTATAAATGGCCAATCAGAAGCCTCCGCAAGCATTAATTCTCTAGCCGCTTGATTTAATGCTCTTCTTTCTAAGTCAGATGGTTTATCAAAAGTATTAGCTAATCTCGTCATAGCAACTTCACATTGATGCAACTCTTTATATATCCAATCATTATCTCCATTTAGCCATACAGAATAATCACCATCAGCTCCCCATGATGATGGTGATGGGGTAGAATACTGTATATTTGGATACTTATTTATATATTCCCATGGAGTAATTAACTGATAATTTGTCCACTCCTCACAAGATTTTCTCATAAACTTTTCTATAAATTCTGGTCCTTCAAACCACCAATGTCCAAATAATTCTGTATCATAAGGACATGTTAAAATTGGTGTAACGTCCATATTCTTAGATAATTCCTCGATTTGATTATTCTTAGAATGCGTAAAATGATTAGCATGACTTTCCACCTTATTCATTGCCCATTCTCTATTATATATATCTTTATTTTCTGTCTTACCTGTTATTCTATGATATTTTATTCCTGTATCAATTCTTATTCCACCTTCATTAATATATGGTCCAATATAATCCATAGGTAATTCAAACCCTATATCTCTATAAAATTCTCTATAATCAACATCCCCAGGATATCCGGTAAAAGAACTCCATACTTGATGAGATGATTCTTCATCTCTACCAAATGCTACTATACCATTAGGGGTAACTACTGGTGCTGCAGTTCCATACCTTGGCTTAGGTGATCCATATTTTATACCTTTACTCTCACAGATGAAATATTTTATTCCTAATTCTCTTAGATAACTTTCCAATTTATATGTATATGCACATTCAGGTAACCAAATTCCATTTGGCATTTTCCCTATATGTTCATAGTAATTTTCAACTCCAGTAGTTAATTGAGCTTTTATAGTTTCCTCATTAATTTCTAATAATGGCAATAAAGCATGAGTTGCTGAACAAGTTATTATTTCTAAATTTCCACTGTCACAAAATCTTTTAAAACCATTTAGAATCCTTCTATCATACATATTGTATATTTCTAATAACTCAATAAACCTTTCATTATAAAAATATGCTAAGGCATTCATCTTTTCATCATTTTTTGTTCTAACAATTTCTCTTTGCGTAAGTTCTATCAGCTTCCTCAAGTGCTTATAGTACCTCTCATTTAAATATTCATCCTCTAACATCTCCATAAGAGGTGGCGTTATTGACATAGTTACCTTAAAATTTGTTCCCTCATTCAATAAATTTTCATAAGCCTTCAATAAAGGCATATAACACTCAGACATCACTTCAAAAAGCCATCTTTCCTCTAAAGGATCATTTATATCTGGATGTCTTACAAATGGTAAATGTGAATGTAATACTAATGCAACATATCCTTTTTCCAATCTCATTTCCTCCTTACTCTACTTAGCTTCACTTATAGACTCTTTTGATAAATTTGTTACTATTTCCTTATACAACATATCCTTTGATTCCCTTAATCTATAAGAAACATCTGAATATACTACGTTTGTATCCCATGATTCTGAATTTCTTGGAATTGAGATAATATTAGATCTAGCTAACTCTACGAATTTACCATCTTCAAGAACTCTCCCCAATTTTACAAATGCATCTATACCCTGTCTACGAGGATGTATGTACCAACTATCAGCAAATGAATTTATATATACCGTCTCTCCTTCTGTAAATGTATCCCCATTTTTATAATATAGTTTTAAAACCGGACTAGAATTATTATAACTATAATCCCCATTACTTATATTAAAGTTCATTATTGTATTCGGAGACACCACAAAATACGTGAAAATTGTCTCAGCATTCTGAACCAATAAAACAATTCTAGTACTATAATCTTTAATCATAATATCCCCCCTTTTTCATACACCTCACTATCGATTATATATTAACTGGAAACTTTTGTCATTATATTTGTTAATTTTTTCCTATTTTTTCATATATTTTTTCACAGGTATATATCAGTGCACAATTATCAGTGCACAGTGCACAGTTCTTAAGTATAATAGTTTTATATATGCACTAAATACATCTATAAATACAATTGTACCTTTCGCCTCCCTAAGGACTATAATATTTTCCCTTTAGGGAAAATTAACCGAAACTGTGTACTGAATTGTGCCATAAAAAAAGGAGATATCGCTAACAAATAAAAATTTGTTAGCGATATCTCCTCTTGAATTATTAATCACTATTCTTTAGGCAAAAATGTATAACATTGATCCTCATCTCTATCTTCAAGTTTTTCATAACTTACATTTTTCTTAATTCCTTTATAAGCTGGTCTTATAATTTTCTTTTCCGCTACAATTTGTTCAATTCTATGTGCACACCATCCTGCAACTCTAGCAGTAGCAAATAATGGCGTATAGAGTTCTACTGGTATATTTAACATATCATATACAAAACCGGAGTATAAATCCACATTTGTAGCTATATTTCTTCCTCTTTCTTTAAAAATCTTTTTAGTAACTTCTTCTACATTTTTATAGATATTAAACTCATCTATTCTTCCTTTTTCCTCTGCCAACTTGAATGCTTGCTTTTTTAATAATACTGCTCTTGGATCTGAGATAGTATAAACAGCATGTCCCATACCATATATCAATCCACTCTTATCGAATGCTTTTTTATCTAAAATTTTTCTTAAATAACTTTCAATCTCTTCTTTGTCTTCCCAGTTTGATACATTTTCCTTTATGTTTTTCATCATTGCCATTACCTTTATATTAGCTCCACCATGCTTTGTTCCTTTTAAAGATCCAACAGCAGCAGAAATAGCTGAATAGGTATCTGTTCCTGCAGATGAAACAACATGAGTAGTAAATGTTGAATTATTTCCACCACCATGTTCTGCATGAATTACTAAAGCCAAATCTAAGATTGCAGCTTCACTTTTAGTAAATTTATTATCTGGTCTAATCATATACAATATATTTTCAGCAGTACTCAATTCTGGTCTTGGTATATGAATATGAAGACTTTGTTTATCATAATAATGAGATTTTGCTTGATATCCATATGCTATCATACATGGTATTCTAGCAATTAACTCAATACTTTGTCTTAAAACATTTTTAACAGAATTATCATCTGGATTAGTATCATATGAATATAATACTAATATACTTCTTTGAAGTTTATTCATTATATCCTTACTTGGTGCCTTCAAAATCATATCTTCTGTAAAACCATTGGGTAAATTTCTTGAATTTTTAAGCATATCCTTAAATGCTTCTAATTGACTGCTATTGGGCAACTTTCCTAATAACAATAGATAACAAACTTCTTCAAAACCGAACCTGTTTTCCTTTTGAAATCCCTCTACTATTTCATTTAAATCAATACCTCTATAACTAAGGGTTCCTGGTACTGGTTTTCTTTCATTATTAACAACTTCGTAACCTTCAACGTTTCCTATCTTTGTTAATCCAACTAAAACTCCTGTTCCATTATTATTTCTAAGACCCCTTTTAACATCGTATTTATCATATTCTTCTTGGTCAATTGTACTATTCTTTTCTGCTATTTCAGAAAACTCTTCCAATGACTGCAAGTTAAAAATATTAAACATATTTAGTCCCCCTTTTTTTAGAATAACCCCCAACATTTAATTTATTTTATCACAATATAGTAAATTATTAAATATCTTACGATAAATTATCAATTTGAACAATTATTTCTTTATTCTTTAAACATATATTAAATTACAAAGAGGCTGCAGCATAATACTTAATAAATATATTGCTTCAGCCTCTTTTTGTGAAATTTTATATAAATAAATTATCTCAATCCTTTAAACTCTTTACAAGTTTTTCTAATTCCTCATAATTTTCTTCTTCTAATAATCTCACAATTTTTGTTCCTATTATAAATCCATCAACATCATTATAAATTTCATCAACTTGTTCTCTACTTGTTACTCCAAATCCTAATGCTACTGGTAATGTAGATATATCTTTTATTTTTCTTATATAATCTATAGTGCTCTTAGGATACTTTCCTCTTTCTCCTGTAATTCCAAGTACACTTACTGCATACAAAAATCCATTACTACTTTCACACAACTTTTTAACTCTTTCTTCTGAAGAATTAATAGACACTAATGGAATAAATTCAACTGAGAACTTTTCTAAATATGGTTTAATTAAATCTATTTCTTCTAATGGTAAATCTGGTACTATAATACCTCCAACTTTAAGTTCATTACATTTTTTAAAGAATTCTTCTAATCCATAACATACAACTGGATTTATATATGTCATAACAACTAAAGGAATATTTACTTCTTTCCTTACTTCTTCTATTATATGAAATACATCTTTAATTGTTATTCCATTCCTTATAGCCTTTGTAGCTGCAGCATAAATTACATCTCCATCAGCAATAGGATCTGAATAAGGTACTCCTACTTCTATTATATCTGCACCTACTTTTGCAAGAAATTTTATATCCTTTATTGTTTTTTCTACTGAATCTTCACCGGACATAACATATGGCATTACTGCCTTTCCATTTTTAAATGCATCTTTTATACTAATTATATTTGTCACCTAAAATCACTCCTATTCTCTCTACATCTTTATCTCCTCTACCAGACAAATTAACCACTATAATTTCATCTTTCTTCATCTTTTTTGCAACTTTAAATGCTAACGCCACAGCATGTGCAGATTCTATAGCAGGTATAATTCCTTCTTCTCTAGTTAATATTTCAAAAGCTTCTAATGCTTCATCATCATTTATAGATTCATATATAGCTCTTTTTGTATCTCTTAACATACAATGTTCTGGTCCTACTCCAGGGTAATCTAATCCTGCTGATATAGAATAAGGCTCTTTAACTTGCCCATTTTCATCTTGAAGAAGATACATTTTAGATCCATGTAATATTCCTTTAGTTCCTTCTGCTAATGTTGCTGCATGTTCTCCTGTCTGTACACCTAATCCACCAGCTTCTGCACCATATAACTTTACATTTGTATCTTCTATAAATGGATAAAACATACCCATAGCATTACTTCCTCCACCTACGCAAGCAACTATTGCATCAGGAAGTCTGCCTTCCTTTTCCATGATTTGCTTTTTGGTTTCTTTCCCAATAACACTTTGAAAATCTCTTACCATTTCAGGAAATGGATGTGGTCCTAATACTGATCCTATTAAATAATGAGTATCATTACAATGTTCAACCCAATATTTTAATGCCTCATTAACAGCATCTTTTAATGTACCATTACCTTTACTTACAGATACAACCTTAGCACCTAAAAGCTTCATTCTAAAAACATTTAATTTCTGTCTTTCTACATCTACTTCTCCCATAAAAACTATACATTCAAGATTTAATAAAGCTGCTGCTGTTGCTGCTGCTACCCCATGTTGTCCTGCACCTGTTTCAGCAACAATTTTACTTTTTCCCATCCTCTTACATAGAAGTGCTTGTCCTAAAGCATTGTTAATTTTATGAGATCCTGTATGATTTAAATCTTCTCTCTTTAAATAAAACTTTACACCATCAAACTTTTTTGTTAAGTTTGCACAAAATGTTAATGGAGATTCTCTACCTACATAATCTTTAGAATAATATTCAACTTCTTTCTTGAAATCTTCATCATCTTTAATTTCATCATAGAATGCTTTTAATTTCTTAACTTCACTTATCAAAGTTTCTGGAACAAACCTTCCACCAAACTCTCCAAAATACCCATTCATATCAGGATAATTATACTTACTCATATTAATAGCCCCTCTCTTTTAATTCTTTTACTTTCTTCATAAACTTCTTAATTTTTTCTGGAGATTTAACTCCTTCTACTTCTAAATATGATGATAAATCAATAACAATAGGATTTACTACCTTCATTGCTTCTTCCAAATTATCTTCGCTTATACCACCAGCTAAAAATAGCTTCTCTTTTATATCAGTATCTAAGTCTTTTAACCATTGCCATTTAAAAGTTTTACCACTACCACCGATAGCACTATCAACTAAATAACCTTCTAAATTTTTAATATTTCTATATTCTAAAATCTTATTTATTGATGTTTTATCCTTTAGATTAAATGCTTTTATAACTGGTATATTTAAATCTTTAACAAATTCTACAGTTTCATCACCATGTAATTGCACAATATCTAAATTTACTTCATTATAAGCTTTTAAAATGAATTCCTTAGAATTATTTTTGAATACTCCAACTTTTTTTATATTGTTATATCCATTAGATATTTTCTTAGCTTCCTCTATAGTTATTTGTCTTTTACTATTACAAAAAACAAATCCTACATAATCAACATTTAATTTTTCTAATAAAGCTACATGATCTCTTTCTTTTACTCCACAAATTTTAATCTTCATTTTAGCAACCTCTTAAATTATTAACAGTATCAATAACATTATCTGATCTCATAAAAGTTTCTCCTATTAATACTGCACTACAACCGAGTTCTCTTATCTTTTTTATATCTTCTGCAGTTTTCACTCCACTTTCACTGATAATAAATGCTCCACCACTCTTTGCATAAGTTACTAATCTTTCTAACTTTTCAAAAGATACATTGAAATTCTTTAGATTTCTATTGTTAATGCCTATTATAGGAACATTAAAGTTTAATGCTCTCTCTACTTCTTCTTTATCAGCAGCTTCACATAACACTTCTAAACCTAAATCTGTTGCATAATCATATAATTCTTTAAACTTGTTATCATCTAAAATTTTTAATATTAATAAAATGATATTGGCACCATTAGCCTTCGCTAAATCAATTTGACACTTATCAATAATAAAATCTTTACATAGTATCGGTATACTAACTAACTCTCTTCCACGTTTTAAATCGCTAAAGTTTCCCTTAAAAAATTTTTCTTCAGTTAAAATTGAAACGCATCCACAACCTGCTTTTTCATAATATGGTATCTTATCTTCAGGACTACAAATATTTATATCTCCCTTTGATGGTGAAGCTCTTTTAAATTCACCAATTATTACAATATCATCAGATTCTTTTAGCACATTGATAAAGGATATATTCTCTTTTTTTCCTGTAAAAACTTTTTTAGCTTCTTCTTTAAGATAGGGTAGCCTTTTCTCTTTTTCTTTTATGATTTTATCCAATATCCCTTCCAACTTTATTGCTCCTTTCAATTAACTGTTCTAATTTTTCATAAGCTATTCCTGTATCTAATGCTTTTTTGCTAAGTTCAATTCCTTCTTCAATAGTATTAGTTATACCACACGCCATAAGTCCTAATGCACTATTAAATACTACAACTTCTCTATGTGGTCCTTTTTCCCCCTTAAGTACAGCTTTTAATATTTCAGCATTTTCCTTTGGTGTCCCACCTTTTATTTCTTCTAAAGATACTTCTCTAATACCATAATCCTTTGCTTTTACCTCAATGTTTTCTATTTCGCCATTCTTTAATATAGATATATAATTTGTTCCTGTTAATATCGCTTCATCAACTTTATTATCTCCATTAATTACTACTGCATTTTCTCTACCTAAAATTTTTAGCGCTTCTGCCATCTTTTGTACATATTCTTTTCTTGGTACCCCCAAAAGTTGTCCATTTAAATCAAAAGGATTGGTAAGTGGTCCTATTAGATTTAAAACTGTTGGTATTTTAAGTGCTCTTCTTACTGGCATAACATACTTCATTCTCTTATGAACATTAGGTGCAAAAATAAATACTATTCCTATTTCCTCTAATATCTTTTCCATTGCATCATTATCTAAATCTATTTTTACTCCTAACTCAGTTAATACATCTGATGATCCACTTTTTGAAGATATAGCTCTATTGCCATGCTTTGCTACCTTTGCCCCCAAAGAAGCCAATACAAAAGAAACAGTTGTTGAAATATTGAAAGTATTTGCACCATCTCCACCAGTACCACAATTATCTAATAAATTTTTATGAGTATAACTAAACTTTGGAGCATAGTCTTTTATTGCCTTAGCTATATAAGCTATCTCATTTACTGTTTCCCCCTTTGTCTTAAGTGCTAAAAGTGCTCCTGCTATTTCTGATTCAGTAGCATCACCACTAAAAATAAATCTTCCTGCTTCATATACCTCATCATCAGTTAAATCATTTCTATTACATAACTTTAATAAAATATTTTTAAATTCCATTTCCTTTACCCCCTAACTATATCTATAAAATTTTTGATTATCTTCTTTCCATCTTCAGTAAATATTGATTCCGGATGAAATTGAATCCCCATTATCATTCCATCTTCTGATACAACCGACATTATTTCATTATCATCTAAACTTCTACTAGTTATGTTAAGTCCCTCTAATTTGCTTTCCTTAACTACTAAAGAATGATATCTCATAACTCTTAATGGATTATTTAACCCTTTAAATAATCCTTTTCCATCATGGTTAATTAAAGATGTTTTTCCATGCATAATTTTTTTTGCTTCTACAATTTCTCCACCATGAACATAACCTATCGCTTCATGTCCTAAGCATATCCCCAAAATAGGTACATTTTTTATATTTCTTAAAACATCTAATGAAACTCCACTATCTTCAGGTCTCTTCGGTCCCGGAGAAATTATTATTCCTTCTGGCTTCATTGCTTTTATTTCATCGATGGTAATTTCATCATTTCTCTTAACAATAATATCTTTGTATATTTCCCCAACATATTGGTACACATTATACGTAAATGAATCATAATTATCTATAATCAAAATCATTGAATCACCTCCAAAAGAGCTCTTGCTTTATTAACTGATTCCTCATATTCCTTATCTTCATCTGAATCATAAACAATACCTGCTCCACCTTGAACATGAGCTAGTCCATCTTTAAATATAATTGTTCTTATTGCTATACAAGTATCAAAATCTCCACCATTAGAAAAATATCCTATAGCTCCACCATATATCCTTCTAGCACATGGTTCTAATTCTTCTATAATTTCCATAGCTCTTACTTTTGGTGCTCCACTTAATGTTCCTGCTGGCATAATACTTTTTAGTGCATCTAACTTTGATATATCTTTTTTTAATTTTCCTTTTACTTCTGATACTAAATGCATTACTCTTTTATATTTTTCTATCACCATAAACTTATTTACTTCTACAGTTCCTATCTCTGATATTTTTCCTATATCATTTCTTCCTAAATCCACCAACATTAAATGTTCTGCTCTTTCTTTTTCATCATTTTTTAATTCTTCTTCTAGTTTCAAATCTTCTTCTGGATTAATTCCTCTTGGTCTTGTTCCTGCAATAGGATTTGTACTAACTATCCCATCACTAACCTTTACTAACCGTTCTGGT
Organism: Clostridium bornimense; assembly: GCF_018917145.1. Classification (GTDB taxonomy): domain Bacteria; phylum Bacillota; class Clostridia; order Clostridiales; family Clostridiaceae; genus Clostridium_AN; species Clostridium_AN bornimense_A. Next base: position 66,565 of record NZ_JAHLOD010000003.1, on the reverse strand, counting down.
GATGAACCTACGATTTTAAATTCTTCAAAATCCATATAAAACATATATGGTGAAGGATTTGTTCTTCTTAATTTTCTATATATACTAAATTCATCTTTTACATATTTTTTTGTTATTCTTTGCGATGGAACAACTTGAAAAACATCACCACGAACTATATATTCTTTGCACTTACTTACCATATTCTTAAATGAATCTTTAGTCATATTACTAGTAAAATCATTTTCTTCACTAATAGACTTCTTTTCCGTATAAACATTATCCTTACTAATGAAACTGAAATCCTCATCTGCCACATCTTCATTTATATCTGTTACTATGCATAAATAATAATTATTAAAATAATGATCAAAGATAATAAATTTTTCATAAAACATCAAATATGATTTTGGTACCCCAAGTGTATCTGGATTATTAAATTTAACTTTCTCATAAGTTGCTTTTTCATCATAACCAATATACCCCAATGCTCCCCCTAGAAAAGGAAACTTCTCATAAGTTTTTACATCAAACTCTATCTCTTCTTCTAAAAATGATAAAATATCTTTTTCTAAAACTTCAACTTTATTCTTTGTCGTAATTTCTATTTTATTTCCATAACTTTTAACTTTTTTATAAGGATTAGATGCTAGTATTGAATATCTTCCTCCTAGTGCACTTTCAAGTATCACTTTGTTTTGTCCCTTAAGTCTCTTAAATAATGTTATTGGTGTTTCTTCATCACCATTTAGTAACTTATATGACAACTTCTTATCTTCACCTAAATACAAAACTTCTATATTCATTTTCTTACCTCCTTTTCTTAAAAAAACAAAAGCCCTCTACGCCTAAGCGTAGAGGGCTTGAAATCGCGGTGCCACCTCTATTACAAATATGCCTTTGCATATTCATATCTCTTTTTAGATACTAACATATCCTATCCTGTTAACGGTGGAAGCCGTGTCCCCTACTCTTTTCATCTAGAAAATTTCAGTTTCCTCTCGTAAGTCCATTCAATAAAGATTAATTATCGATTTACACCAACCATCGACTCTCTAAAAATTAATTCTTAATCTACTCCTCTTACTCATAGATTTGTTTCGTTTATCTTAATTACATTATATTCCTAGTACTTAATTTGTCAACAACTTTTTTTGAAAAATATTATACTTCATCGAATACAGGTGTAGAAAGATATCTAAGTCCTGTATCTGGTAAAATTACAACAATATTTTTTCCTAATTCTCTTTCAGCTACAAGTTTTGCTGCATATACAGCTGCTCCTGAAGATATTCCTGCTAAAACTCCTTCTGTTTTTGCTAATTCTTTTACAGTTTTAAATGCATCTTCATTTGATACTTGTATTATCTCATCTATAACATCTTTATAAAAATTATCTGGAACAAATCCAGCTCCTATTCCTTGTATCTTATGTGATCCCGGTTTACCACCTGATAATACTGGTGAATCCTTAGGCTCTACAGCAATAACTTTTACATTTGGATTTTTACTTTTCAAATACTCCCCTATTCCTGAAATAGTTCCACCAGTACCTACTCCAGCTATTACAACATCAACTTTTCCATCAGTATCTTCCCAAATTTCAACTCCTGTAGTCTTTTTATGATACTCTGGATTGGACGGATTTGTGAATTGTTGTGGTATAAAAGCATTGGGAATCTCTTTTCCTAGTTCTTCAGCTTTCTTTATTGCTCCTTTCATTCCTTCACTACCGGGAGTTAATACTAATTCTGCTCCATAAGCCTTTAGTATTTTTCTTCTTTCTACACTCATTGTTTCTGGCATAGTTAATATAACTCTATATCCTTTAACAGCTCCAACAAAAGCTAGTCCAATTCCTGTGTTACCTGATGTTGGTTCAATTATTACTGAATCTTCTTTTAATAATCCTTTCTTTTCAGCATCTTCCACCATAGCTAATGCTATTCTGTCTTTTACACTTCCAGTTGGATTATATTCTTCTAATTTAGCGATAATCTTTCCATTCAACTTATTATTTTTTGAGTACTTTCCTAACTCTAATAAAGGTGTCTTTCCCACTAATTCAATATAATTTTTAGCAATTTTCATTTTTATTCACTCCTTACTATTTCTATCGTCTTACTAGGTATTCTGTTTAAAAAAATTATATATAATACATAAATGGATCTTTTTCATCCTCTTTATATTCATCTATTAAATCTTGTAATGTAACACTACATAAAAAATTAGTTATAGATTCATCTAATTTATTCCATACTAATTCCTCAAGAACTTTATCTAATTTATCATCACTTTCTACTGAAGACATTTGTAAAAAGTCTCCTTCTAATGCTTTAAGTACTGTATATATCGTTGTATCCTCTGGATTTACATCTAAAGAATATCCACCTTGTGATCCTTTTTTTCCTACTATTATTTTGCTTTTTCTAAGCAATGAAAAAATTTGTTCTAAATATCTTTCAGAAATATTTTGTCTCTCACTGATACTCTTTAATGTCACGATATCCTCTTTTGAATATATTGCTAAATCAACTAAAGCCTTTAATCCATATATTCCTTTTGTTGAAATCTTCAGTGTCCTCACCTCATTCTTACTTTTCCTATTTGTTTAATATGATTGTACCTTCTTTTTACATTTAAGTCAAGAATTTTTTTACATTTTATCAATCTATATGTATATAAAGATATTACTATCAGTGTATTATTCACAGTTTTGTAGGAAATTCCTGCAGAATCTATTAGAATTTAATATTTAAAATCAAAATTATACAATAAGGTATATACAAAAAAGGTACCGTTAACAAATTTTCATTTATTATTACGATACCCTCTATAAAAATTATAGTATTTTCCCCACTACTATTTTATTTAAACCATAAAGCTATTTCTCTTTTAGCTGTCTCAATACAATCGGATGCATGAACTAAGTTTTTAGTAGTTTCAAAAGCATATTTTCCTCTTATACTTCCAAGGTCTGCTTCTAGTGGATTTTTATTACCATTAACTTTTCTTACTACATTTACAGCGTTAGTTCCTTCTACTATCATTGCTACTACATTGTTTCCTGCTAAATAATCCACTAACTCGTTAAAAAAGTCTTTTCCTTTATGTTCTTTATAATGTTCTTCTACTAATTCTCTAGTTGGTACAACCATTTTGATATCTGCTATATGAAGTCCTTTTCTTTCATAATGAGCAATTACTTCCCCTATTAAACATCTTTCTACCCCATCTGGTTTTACTAATGCTAAAGTTCTTTCCATCATATTAATCATCACTGAAAACTTATAAAAGTTCATAAAACTATATTAAAGCTTTTATAATGTTACTTGTTTTGCAGCAACTATCTCCCTTCTTATTTATTAGATACTTTTTACATATCTCACGTTGTAACCTACGTTTTCTCTTTTTTATTTATATTTTATAAGGTTTAGAAATATAGCTGATGATATTTCCAATCCCTTAATTTCTAAGTCTATTTATACTGGTATCTTATCACTTTTAAATCTTTCACTACTAATCCATTACAATTAATAACATAGTATCCATATATATTTTTTCTTTTCCAATAAATATTACTTGATAAAATTTTCGTATAATTTTTTCCTTACTTGATGTTATATTTTATAAATTTCTGTTAACAATTAACTTTGCGCTGGACACGTTCACAGTAATATTTTACCAAATTGTTATTTGAATTTAAAGACTTTTCTGAAAATTCAAATATTTTTAATCATTTAACTAGTAATTGAGTATATTCTTTGTAAATGATATACTTTATAATAGCAATTAATATAAAAAAGGTGATTACAATTATGAAAATAAAAAGTATATTATTATCAGTTCTATTAGTATCTACTACAATATTGAATCCTATACATGTAAAAGCAAATACTGTAGATTATCCTGAAATATCTAGTAAATATGCTATTGTAGTGGATGTAGAAACTGGAGATATAATTTATTCTAAAAATGCTGAAGAGAAAGCCTTTCCTGCTTCTATAACAAAACTTATGACAGCTTTACTTTTAACAGAAAATAAAGCACCAACAGACACTATAGAAATAGAACCTTATACATTGATGCAAGAACCTTCTGCTTTATATGAATATACTCATTTAACTGTGGGTCAAAAATTAACAGCGGAGGAAGCCTTGAACTGTATTTTAATAGCTTCCACTAATGATATAGCTGAAACTATTGCTACAAATATTCCAACTGTATCTAATGGTGACACTTCAAAGTTTGTAGAGATGATGAATAAAAAAGCAAAAGAACTTCATATGGAAAATACCCACTTTGTATCAGCTAGTGGCTTAGATACTAATACTTCAGAACATCAAACTACTGCTTATGATATATCTTTATTAGCAAGAAAAGCCTATACTGTTCCTGAAATTCTTGCTGTATCTAAAACACCACATTACAAGCATGACTTTGGAAATGGTGAAGTGGATTTACGAAATACTAATAGATTTATAAATGGAGATTTTCCTGAATTAACAGATAGTACATGCATTGCTAGTAAAACAGGTTTTACTGATAAAGCAGGCAGATGTTTAACATCATTATTTGAAAGAGATAATAGAAAGATGCTGGGGGTAGTCCTTTTCGCTCCTTCTTCTGAAGATTCTTTTGCAGATATGAAGTCTATTATAGATTATTCTTACGCTGCAAAAAAATCTATCTACTCTGGTCATAAATTCAACAGTAACGATTCTGTAGAATTTACTAAAAATGCATCTGTTGGATCTATAGATGTAAACTATAAAGTTTTTAAAACTTTTGGCCCTGAAAAAACAAAAAATGTTGATCTTTATATAAAAGATAATGTAAAGATATATGACAATGACTTTAACGAAAAAAATACCAAGATTGAATATAACGTTAAAGCTGATGTTTTTAGAAAGAATAATACTGATCCTGTCGGATCAATTACTATTAAAGAAAAAGAAAACACTATAGAAATTCCTGTGTATTCATCTGTTTACAAGAAAACTATTTTAAGTGAAAATCAATCTTACTATAAGTGGTTTAAGATAATAAAATATAGCGTAATGATTTTAATTATACTTCTTATAATATCAATTGTAAGTATCATATATTTACTTAAGAAAAGAAAAAAGAATAATACTCAATCAAAATATATTATTAATACACAAAATAAATTTAAAAGATAAAATTGGAGGTGTCGCATTAACAACTAAAAAGTTGTTAGCGATACCTCCTTTTACTAGATCACATGTTAGATGGCACAGGGCACAAGTTATGTTTATAGATATATCGAGTGCGTATATAAAACTGCCACACTCTTGATCTCTAGCTTCTTTGTGCGACAGCATCATCCACAACTGTGCCTTGTGCCCAGACATATACCTGTGCCTTAATATATTAATACTTATTATTCTTAGAAAAGAATGTTCTAATTGACTCTTCTATATCACTATCATTGAAATTTATAGCTACTTCAATTCTTCTATTAAGATCTTCTTCTTCTGTTGTCTGATTTTCTACTGTACCAGCCTTAGGTAAAAACTTGCTCATCCCTGATGCCTTGAAATACTTCCCATACTTATTCTCATCTTGACTTGATAACATTTCATTTACAAATGCACATGCTCTATCTGTAGATAAAAACCTATTATATTCTCCCGTATATGTATTATCAGTATGTCCTATAACTTCAATTGAATCTATTTTATCTTTATACTTATCGTTAGATAAAAATTCTATTAATACATTTCCTAATAATCTTGATAAATCTTTTCCCTTATCGGTTAATTCATAAGAATCTACATCAAAAAGTATCTCCGTATTTATTTCTATTACTCCATTATTTTTATCAAAAGTGATATATTCCCCTAATTGTGGCTTTAATTCACTCTCTATTTTTTCATATAATAATGCCCTATTTTTCCCTATATCATCAAATTTGCCATATGTATTTTTTAAGTTACTATACTTTCCATAAATTAATGTAGTAAAAATTATCATCATAAATATGCACACTAAAGCTATAGAACTCATTACATCAACAAATGATGGCCAATAATTAAATTCTATATCTTTTTTACTTCTTATTTTTCTCATCTATATCACCCACCAACCTATACATATCATCCATAAATTTATTTAATCGTTGGCTTTCAATAGCTGTAGAATATTTATCTATATTGGAACTTAGATTTCTTGTAGCAATTTCATTTTTTTCACTAATTCTTCTTAATGCATCCACAGATTTTTTAAAATCATTAATTGGTCTAGTTAATGATTGAAGTTCTCTTTCAAATGTTCCACTTATGTTATCACACATGTTTCTCATAGCTGTATTCATATTTTTAGTTAAGTTTAATAATAACCTTTCAAAATCAGAATCTCTTTCAGCTAATAATATATTATCTAAATAATTCTCCATAATGGTATAATATTTTTCTCTACTTGGTATATATGTAGCTATTGCTATTGCTCTTAATAATATTGAAGATAATATACCTGTTATTGAAGTAAAAAATGCCGTTGACATTGAACTTAATGGTATAGAAATTCCACTTAGAAACTCATCTATATTTCCGCCTTCTGTTATTATATTATCTATTACTTTATGTATTGAACCTATAGAACCTGTTAATCCCATAAATGTACCTAATAACCCTAAAACAATTACTGTAGATATTATATACTTCATATAATTTTCCATATTGCAAACTCTTGTAGGTATTTTTTCATCTATTAAAGCTTCAGTATTTATATTTCTTATTCCATTTTTTAAATATTCATTAAAAGTATTAATAGTTTCTTTTACCAATATAGAATTTCCTGGTTCTCCTTTCGATTTTCTAATATTAATATCTTCTATTGCTTTAAAATATACCTTTCTTACCAAAATAGCCATTACTATATAACTTATAGCCAATATCATAATAAATATGCATATAAACACTCCTATTAAAGATTGCTGAAAAAACATATTATCTCCTCCTTTATATATTCATATGAGAAGACATAAAAAAAAAGTCCATTACTGGACTTTTAATTATCTCAAAATTACATTATCATTAACTATCTCAACATGTATTCCAAATAAATCTCTTAAAATTCTACTTTCTATCATAACATGATTATTTCTTACTTGAACATCAGAAAACCTTTTTCTATTATTATACCCGTTTGAGAGAGTTACGATATTGTCTTTATCTACTTTAATATTTTTACCTGAAAACTTTATTATTAATTTATAATCTTCGCTTTCAGTTATATTTTTAATTCCAATTAATCTTGCTACAACTGTTAGTGGAAGATATACTTTATCATCTTCTAAAAATGGCGCTACAGGAACTAAAAATTCTTTTTTAGCTTTTATATCCTTTTTACACTTTGTTGAGTTCAATTTGAAAACACCTTTTCCATACTTCGCCACTCTAATCGTTTTCAAAATGAACATATATAATGACACTAATATTATAGCTAAATATAATGTTACTAAAATAGCAATTATCATAACTACACCTCCTATATTATCTTTTATCTCTATAATATAATTATATGTTTTACATCGTTTTATGTCAATAATATATGGAATTTTTCTGAAAATATTATCGTTATTAATACTATATAGTTGATAGCTAAAAAACTCTTAAACACTAATAAACTACCAACTATATATTATTATTAATCATTTATGAACTTATTCCATAAAATATTTATCAGAAATAAATTATACACATCTTTTTCATTATAAACTAAGATTTTATCTATTTTTTCTCTCGGTATCCTATAACAATACTCTCTATCATGAAACATCTTGCCTATAGTTTTAGCTAAAGTATTTCCCGAAATAACTTCACCATCTCTATCTATGTTAAAAATCTTTTCTAGATTTTTTAGTCCTATAACTTCATTTTTAACTTTCTTATATTCTTCTTGAATATCTATTGAAATAAATTCTTTATTTACATCCATGTCTATTTTATACTTCTTAAATAAATATCTTATTACTGTAAAATCATTATTTCCTGAAAAAGTAGTAATATAGCTTTTTCCATATGTTGTTTTTAACTTTCTTAATAATTCTTTACCTTTATACAATACTTCTCTTACATCTTCTCTGTTTTCAAGCATATACTGCACAACTCTAAATACTTTGTCTTCTTCATCTAAATATCCTATTCCAAAAACTCCAACACATATAGGAATTCTATATACATAATGCTCTAAATCTAAATATATTGATTTTTTATATAAATCTTTTTTACCATTAACTTCTAACAATAACTGTTCATTTATATCATCAATAGGAATTACCGTCTCTCTTACTAGCATCTATTCACCGTTGTCAAAACCTTATAAAACTTTATAAAGCTTGTTTTATTCCTTATTCAACGTGTCCTATTCTATCTTTAGAAATCTACTTTAGTTTCTTTGATACTCCAAAAGTATAGTACTTTACATTCTACACATTAACAATATCTTTTAAAATTGCAATTATTAATTTATATTTACTATAATTAATACTTGAATTAGATAATTTACTATGAATAAGTTTTATTCGCTTTTCAAGTTTGCAATGTTCCTGGTTTTGACATACTCCTTTCCATTTTTATTAATCTCATATTTGTAAGAACATTGTCTTAGTCTCTTCACTGCTTTAAATTTATTGATATTTTAAAATATTATTTAATCACTATATATAACCAATTCTTTATAACTCACCTTTTGTTTTAGTCCATCTAACTTTCTCAAGTAAACTTAATAAATTCTCCTATAGTATTATATATCTATATTCATAAAAATTAAATACTACTAAATATTAAATACTTCTTCCCTGTACCGAATCACTTCTCTGCCAATAAAAAAGCTACCGCTTACGAAATTTATTCGTTATTACGGCAGCTCTATATTATAAATTCTTATTAAAATACTGGTACAATACTTCCGTTGTACTTTTCTTCTATAAAAGTCTTAATTTTGTCTGAAGTTAATGCTTCTTCTAATGCTTTAAACCATTCAGTATTTTCATTACCTTCCTTTGTAACTAAAATATTAGCATATGGAGAATCACTACCTTCAATAAATAAAGCATCCTTTAGTGGATTTAAATTTCCTTGAATTGCAAAGTTAGTATTTATAATTGATAAATCCACATCATCAAGTGAAACTGGTAATTGTTCTGCTTGCATTTCAGTTATTTTTAAATTCTTAGGATTTTCTTTTATGTCTAATACAGAAGGAATCTCTTTATCTTTAAGCTTAATAAGTCCCTTAGCTTCTAATAATTTTAATGCTCTTGCACCGTTAGATCCATCATTAGGTATAGATACAGTAGCACCATCTTTAAGTTCTGATATATCTTTTATCTTTTTTGAATATGCTCCCATTGGCTCTATGTGTATTTTAGCTCCTGCTACTAAATGTGTGTTTTGTTCTTTATTGAATGTTTCTAAATATGGTGCATGTTGAAAGAAATTAGCATCTAAACTTCCTTCTTCTGTAGCTGTATTTGGTAATACATAATCATCAAAAGTTTTAATTTCTAAATCATATCCTTTGTCTTTTAATATTGATTTTGCTTCTTCCAAAATTTCTGCATGTGGAACTGGTGAAGCTCCTACAACAATCTTAGTTTTATTCCCATTGTCTTCTGCCTTTTTATCACTTCCACAAGCTGTTAATGATAACCCCACTATTGCTGTTAATGATAATGCTATTAGTTTTTTAAATTTCATAATTCAATCTCTCCTTTTTCCTATAGTTTTATTATTTCAATTTTTTATATAAAACATTCCCCACTGTTTGTATTAATTGTACAACTATTATTAATAATACAACGGTATAGAACATTACTTTATTATCAAATCTAGTGTAACCATATGTTATGGCAACTTTACCTAAACCATTGGCACCTACAGCTCCTGCCATGGCTGAATATCCAATTATTGATATTATAGAAAGTGTTATTCCAGATACTATTGATGGCATTGCTTCTTTTACAACAACCTTAAATATAATTTGCATATTAGATGCTCCAAAAGATTTAGCTGCTTCTATAAGACCTTTGTCCACTTCTTTCAGTGCTGATTCAATTATTCTTGCTATAAATGGCGCTGCTGCTATAGTTAAAGGAACAATAGCTGCTGTCTCACCAATACTTTTACCAACTATAAATCTTGTAAAAGGTATTATTGCTACTATCAATATTATAAAAGGAAAACTTCTTAATACATTGATTATTATGTCTAAAATCTTATATATATATTTATTGGGTCTTAATCCATCTTTATCAGTAACAAATAATATTATTGCAAGTATAAAACCTATTATCGATGCCAATATTGTTGATGTTACAACCATATATAATGTATCTTTTAGCGCTGGTAACAATATTTGTTGTAAAAATAATGGAAAATTATCTGTCATTAGTTATTACCTCCCATACAACTTTCTTACTATCTAAATAATCTTTAACTCTACTAATATTATCTTCATCAATATTAATTATTAAAGCACCTAATACATCATCTCTAAACTTTTCTAGTTTACCTCCAACTATAGAAAAATCTATATCTAATTCTCTTGCCATTGATGTTATAACTGATCCTTCAGAACTTTCCTTTGGAAATACTATTCTTATATTAGTGCCTTCTTCTGGTAACAATTCATCTTCTGCTTCCCCTAATAAACTCTTTAAAGCTTTAGGTTGATGTAAAAATAACTCTTCAACATGTCCTTCTGCAGCTATTTCACCTTTTTCTAAAATAGCAACTTTATTGCAAACTTCTCTTACAACTTCCATTTGATGAGTAACAATCACTATTGTTATGCCTAACTTTTCATTTATTTCTCTTAATAGCTTTAATATAGATTTTGTTGTTCTAGGATCTAATGCTGATGTAGCCTCATCACAAAGTAACACACTTGGTTCTAATGCTAATGCCCTAGCTATTGCAACTCTTTGCTTCTGTCCCCCACTTAATTCTCTTGGTTTTGACTTCTTTTTTTCTTCTAAATTTACTATTTTTAATAATTCATTTACTCTATCTTCTATCTTATTTTTAGGATATCCCCAACACTCCATTGGAAGTGCAATGTTTTCATATACTGTCTTTCTCTCTAATAATGAAAAATGTTGAAAGATCATTCCTAAATTTTTTCTAAAATTTCTTATTTCTTTCTCTGAAAATTCTTTAACTTCTTTTCCTTCAACTTTTAACGATCCATCATTATATGTCTCAAGTCTATTTATACATCTTAGCAATGTTGATTTTCCCGCACCACTTTGTCCAACTAATCCATATATTTCACCTTTATCTATAGTTAAATTAATATCTTTTAAAACTGATACATCACCGAAACTCTTAGATAAGTTTTTTATTTCAATCATTATACTCCTCCTGTTACATTATACTTATTTCCTATTGATATACTATGTTTTTTTACTACTAATATATTAATGTCAACATTTTTAATAAAAAAAATAAAACTCGAGGAAAACTCGAGTTTATACACGTTATTCCTCATCTTTCAGTCTAAAACTGTTGGATTTAGCACCTTAATTTCTCAGGTTGCCGGGCTTCATTGGGCCAATCCCTCCGCCTCTCTTGATAAGTTAGTATTTCATTATGGTATTTCTATTATATTTCGTTGTTATACTATTGTCAACAGTTTTATTTATCATTCCCTTTTTCATAGCATTGCAAATTTTACTTATCCTACATATAATATTATTGATAAACATATTCAATTTAAAATAATTTTTATAATTAATATCATTCTATTATTCATATTATTATATATTTTTCATAAATTTAAAATTAGGAGGAGTATATGCGCTTAACAGATTTAAGACTAGAACAATCAGCCTTAATAACCAAAATAGACTGTGAAGAAAAATTAGTAAAAAGACTAAAAGCTCTAGGATGTCTAGAAGGTACTGAAATAAAGGTTAAAAGAAAAGCACCTCTAGGTGATCCAATAATAGTAAACTTTAGAGGATTTGATTTAGCTTTACGAAAAAAAGATGCAAAAAATATATTCATCAAGGAGGCATAAAATGTTAACAGCCGCACTAATCGGTAATCCTAACGTCGGAAAAACTACTTTGTTTAATACATTAACTGGTTCCAATTATAAAGTTGGTAACTGGGCGGGGGTAACCGTAGAGAAAAAAGAAGGATTTTTAAATAAAAACATTAAAATTGTAGACTTACCAGGAATTTATGCAATGGATACGTATTCTAATGAAGAAAAGGTTGCTAAAACTTTTCTTGAAACAGAAGATGTCGATGTAATTTTAAATATTGTTGATGCATCAAACTTATCAAGAAACCTATATCTTACTACAGAATTAGAAAGATTTAATAAACCTATAGTTTTACTATTAAACATGATGGACATAGCAAAAGAAAAAGGGATAAATTATGACTTAAAAAAATTAGAAGCCAATTTAGGTTTGCCAATAATCCCTATTTCAGCTACTAACACAAAAACTTTAGATAAAGTTATAGAATTTCTTGAATCTAAAAACCTTAGCAAACTAACTATTTCATCTAAATATTATTTTGCATCAGAAGCTGAAGCTTACAACTATATAGATAATACTTTAAAAGCATCCACTATTTCTGAAGGACGTAGTGATTCAGATAAATGGAGTAAAATATTAGATTCTATTGTACTAAATAGATTTCTAGCTTTTCCAATATTCTTTTTGCTTTTATTTTTAATTTTCAAATTTACTTTTTCATGGGTAGGACAACCTTTATCTGACCTTCTTGGAAATCTTATGGATAACTATCTTACTCCATACCTTTCCAAAGAATTGTCAAATACTTCACCTTGGTTTTCTTCACTTATAATAGATGGAATAATCAGCGGTGTTGGACAAGTTATTGTATTTTTCCCTGTTATCCTTTGCTTATTTTTAGGAATATCAGCTTTGGAAGATAGCGGATACATGGCAAGAACTGCTTTTATAATGGATAAGTTAATGAGAAGTATGGGACTATCAGGTAAAGCATTTATACCTTTTATAATAGGATTCGGATGTTCTGTTCCTGCTGTAATGTCTTCTAGAACTCTTGAAAGTGATAAAGACAGAAAACTTTCTGCACTTTTAGTGCCATTTATAAGTTGTAATGCACGTTTACCAGTTTATACATTGTTTGCTAGTGTATTTTTCTTTGGTTATGAAACAGAAATTATATTTTCATTATACTTACTAGGTATATTTGTAGCATTTTTAATGGGAATTTTACTTTCTAAAACTTCATTTAGAAATGATGATGAACCATTGGTTATTGAAATACCTAGATATCAAATTCCAAACATAAAAAATCTTTGTCGTAATACTTTAGATAAAGCTTCTGGATTTATTAAAAAAGCTGGAACACTAATTTTCTCAATGTCTGTTTTAATTTGGGTTCTATCTTCATTTAATTTTACAGGATATATAAGCAATGATAATATCAATAATTCATTCCTTGCTCATATAGGAAAATTTATTTCTCCTATTTTTGCGCCTCTTGGATTTGGAGATTGGCAAAGTTCTGTTTCTCTTATAACTGGAGTAATGGCAAAAGAAGTAATTTTAGGTACAATGGGGGTAATTTATGGCTCTGGGCAATCATTATCTAGTGTCCTACCATCACACTTTACCACTATTTCAGCCTACTCATTCTTAGTATTTGTACTACTTTATACTCCTTGTATATCTGTAATTGGTGCAATGAAAAAAGAATTTGGTGGTAAATTTGCTGCATTTTCAGTTGTATTTCAATTTGTAGTAGCTTGGATTGCAAGCTTTATAATTTTTAATATAGGATCTGCAATATTTTAAGGAGGCACTCTTATGGAAATATTGATTGGTGGTTTAATAGTTTTATTAGCAGTATATATCCTTTACTCTAATATAAAAAAAAGTAAATCAGGATGTAATTGTAGCAATTGCTCCTCTAAATGTCCTTCATATAAAGAAAATGATAAAAATAAAACTGGCTCAAAATAATGCGCCAGTTTTATTTTTTAAATTATATTACCTTCAACTATATCAAATGCATCTATTATTATTAGGTTTCCTGTTGATTTTGAATCTCTCATCCCTGTGTATTCTACTTTTATAGTGTGGGTTCCAGACTTTAACCCATTCTTTTGAAATACTACATTTTTATATATTGCTTTTGCACTATACATATCTACTGAATAACTTACTCCATCAATAGTTACTTTTGCTATACCTCTATCTTTATATGTTGATGCTAATAGTTTTATTCCTGTTCCTGTAAATTTAAACTCTGCACTACACCCTGAAGACTTTGCTACATTTACTGCTCCATTACTATGATTTTTATTTCTGCTTAATGACCATTTTCCAGAATACTTTATTTTACTATTACTTTCCTCTACTCTGTTTGATGGTTTCTCAACTATATTTCCATCTACTATGTCAAAAGCATCTATTATTATAAGATTTCCTGTTGATTTTGAATCTCTCATACCTGTATATTCAACCTTTATACTATGAGTTCCAGACTTTAATCCTTTCTTTTGAAATACTACATTCTTATACATTGCTTTTGAACTATATATATCTACTGAGTAACTTTCTCCATCTATGATTACCTTTGCTATACCCCTATCTTTATACTTTGATGCTAATAGCTTTATTCCTGTTCCTGTAAACTTAAATTCTGCACTACTTCCTGTGGTATTCGATATCTTTACCGCTCCATCACTGTGATTCTTATTTCTGCTTGTTGACCATTTTCCTATATATTTTATATTACTATTATTCTCCTCAATCCTTTTAACTTTTTCTGCAACTTCATAGTTTAATCTCTTAAATATCTCTTTTCCCTTAGCATCCATCACAGCTACTTCTATCTTATATTTTCCTGATTTTTTTGGTGTCCATACATACTCATTTGATGTTGAATATTTCTTTACTGTTGTCCATCCATCAGAATATGAAAATATTGAAATCATATATTTAGGATTACTAATATTTTTTGTCTTAGCAGTTATCTTTATTGCTGTTCCAGTTACTTGTGGTGATGTTTTATCTGTTGTTATAACTACTTCTTCACTTGATTCTTCTACTGTACATGATGTAGTAGCAGAATCACTATTGCCTTCACTATCCTTAGCATAAACTAACAATTCATATTCTCCTGCTACTGATGGTGTCCATGTCACAGTTTTAGTTGTTGAGTAATTTTTTATTATTGTTTCATTGTTACCTTTTTTCGCTACAAACTTATACTGTATTGTTCCACTTCCTCCAGATGCATTCGCTGATAATTTCACTGTTTCTCCTACCCTTACAGATTTAGGATTTACAGAAAAACTATCTACTGATAAACTAATATTTTTCTCTTTTATAGTATAAGTAATATATTTATAATTTTTATTTCCATCTTCATCTTTTACTATAACCTTAATCTTATAATCCCCTTTAGTTTTCGGATTCCATGTATAAGTATTTTTGCTAGAATATCCTTGAACTTCTTTGTCATTAATATCAAATTTATAAAGGAGATTACCAACACCCCCTGATGCATTAGCAGTTATCTTAATTTTGCTATTTTCCAATTGTGGAGACTTCAAATCAGTAGTTATACTATCTAAAGAAAGTTCTTCATCTTCCTTTACTTTCTTAAAGCTATACTCTTCTTCAGCCTTCTTTTCTCCATTTGTTGCAACTAATTTAACCTTTATTATATCTCCAATTTTATTTTTTTCACCTATAGTAATTTTTTCTCCATCAGTATAAGTTCCTTGCTTTACACCATCTATATAATACACAGCTGATGTAGCATTAGTATATCCTAATGTTAATGTTAGCTTATCGATAAATTCTCCTCCAGGTTTTGATATAGAAACTGTTGGTTTCTTATTTGGATTATCATATGGCCCCCATAATCCATCTTTATAAATCATAGATCCTTCAACTATTAATCCTGGAGTATCTATTCCTGTTGGATATTTATTACCTTCTTTAGTTCCATCAGTAAATATTATTCTTGCATTATTATAATCTTCAGGCATCTCATAGTAATATATTCCATCATCACCTTTTGTCATAGGTAATCCTGGCCACTTTGCATTTTCTTTTACTGTAGTTGCTGTAGGATCATCATTATAAACATAAGCATATGCATTTTGCCATGATGATGGCTTTTCCATATATGCTATATTTCTCTCATTGGGATCCTTTTTTCTAAATACATAAGTTACTGGATCTGAAGTTTTCACTCCATCTGTAGCTGTTAATGTAACTTTTATCTTATCTCCAATTTTATTGTTTTCACCAATTTTTATTTTTTCACCATTAGAATAAGTCACATTAGATCCACCATCAATACTATAAGTACCAGATGTAGCATTAGTATATCCCAAAGTTAATTCCAATGAATCTATAAAACTTCCGCCTTCCATAGAAATTGTTGGTGTAGGTATTTTTACTATGGCTTCTTCTTTATATATAAAAGCAGTTTTCCCACTTTGCACTTTACCTTTTAACATGCCACCAGAAACCTCAAATGTACCACCACTAGTGCCTAAATCTTTATATTTTCCATCTGGCAAACCTACCTTAACATTTACATCAGCTCCACCGTCCATATTTATTATTGCTACACCTTTGTTACCACGTTTTATTAATACAGTATTATTATTTATTGATTCAATATGCTCTTGTTCTCCAATCATAGCATTGTGAAACTTATTAGTTGCTATTACTTCAGCATCTTTCCACATATTTTGTGATACTCCCATTGGTCCGGCTAATCCATAAGTACCAGGCCACTTTGCTGTTCTATCCACCATTCCTGTGAATGCTGGTCTATCAAAAAATAGTGGTGTTCCCTTTTGTCTTGATGCCACTATTGTATAACCTTTTTCCATTTGCCAATTATTAAATCCTCTAGTTCCTCCATATATGTTAGGAGATCCCCCTGTATCATTAGCAAAATGATCATGGGTTTCTATATAAGTTACTAATTTGCTAGGATTTCCCCCATCGCAGCTATAATCAAGAATTCCATTAACATTTCCTATATTATTATTACTAATAACTTTATCTCTAAGATTACGTGAATAAGCATCTGCACCTGTAAACATAATTTTATTATATTCTCCATAATTAGATGTAGCATCTTGAAGCACTTCTCCATAAACAAATGCATCTGATTTCTTCTTGTAAATCGCATCTAAAATTGTAGGCCAAAAATCACTTCCACCTTGATCATTTGGAAGTTCTATATGTTTTGCCATGTCAAATCTAAATCCATCAGCACCATCATCAATACAATTATTTAAAAATTCTATAACCTTCTTTTGAACATCCTTATGACCAGTATTTAAATCTGGCAAATCAATAGCCAAATCACCATGAGTTACCTTCCACCTATTATTATTATAGTCTCCACCATTTATCACTCCAGCATTATGATAATATTCATTATTATCTCGTAAAGCTGGATCTGTCTCATTGTCTCTTATTAAATGATTTGCAACAACATCTACTATTATCTTTATTCCATACTTATCAGCTTCCTTACACATAGCTTTAAACTCTTCTTCTGTACCAACAATATGATTACCAATTGAATAACCAGTTGGACGATAAGTAAAAACCCATTCCCAAACATTTTGTCCTGGTGAAGTTGAACACTTTTGCACCGGCGAAACCTGTACTGCTGAAAAACCACTTTCAGCTATCTCTTTCATTTTATTTTTTATAGTAGTAAATCTCCAAGTAAATGCATGTAAGATAACTCCATCCTCTGTTTTCTTTGCTAAACCATATTCATTTGTATAAGTTGTAGCACCTTTTACTTTAACTTGCGGACTTATTCTTATATCTCCACAGATTATAGTAGTTGTCAAAATAACAGTAGTAACTAAACTAGTCAATCTTTTTGATAACTTTCCCATACCCTTCCCCTCATTTCGCTATTATAACGTTTACATAATTGATAACAAACCTTTGTAAATTAAATAATAACACCTTCTTTTTAAGATTATTCTACAAAGATAACTAGTACTTAGGCTTCTTTTAATCAAATGAATTTTTTATAGCAACATAGATAATAAATAGAATTATACATCAACATATTTAAGTGAAATTAATTCAAATTATATAAATATTTTACTATGTTTTCTGATTTTTTTCAATTAAATTATACTTTATCTAAAAAAGGGTTCTTGCACAAAGGAGTATGATCAGAGTGTGGCAATTTTTTCATCAAAATAGAAGTGCAGGGCACAAGTATGAAGGCACAAGGCACAGGTTATGAAAATAACACTTAAGTATAACAGTTTTATATATGCACCAAATACATCGCCGTCGGCAGACTATAATATTTTCACCACAGGGGAAAATTAACCGAAACTATGCACTGTAAACTGCCTTAACTGTGCCCTGAAAATACCCTTACTTGTGCCCTGACCTGTGCACTGTTTTCTGCCATAATAAAAGGAGGTATCGCTAACAACTTTTCATTTGTTAATGCGACACCTACTTCAAATTACATTTTTTATTACATTTCTTCTACAGTTTCTAATCCAATTAAATACAATGCCTTCTTAATAACAATTGCTGTTGCTTCTACCAACTTCAATCTTGCTTTCTTAACATCTTCTTCTGCTGTACCTATTGGTAATGCATTATATACTTTATTAAACGCTTTAGCCACATCTATAGCATATCTAGTAACTACAGATGGCTCATTTCTTTCTATTCCATTTAATATAGCATCGTTTAATCCATCTAATGTCTTAATAAGTTCAAATTCTTCCTTAGAAGTTAATAAACCGTAATTTACTTCTCCTTCTACTGTTCCGAATTTTCTTAAGATAGATTTTGCTCTAGCATAAGTATATTGTACATATGGACCTGTTTCCCCTTCAAAAGATAGCATATCATTCCAATCAAATACTATATCTTTATCTCTTGAATTTTTAAGATAAGTAAATACCATTGCACCTATTCCAACTTTTTCTGCTACTTCTTCTTTATTTTTAAGATTTGGATTCTTTTCATTAATTATTTCAAGAGTTTTATTTACTGATTCTTTTAGTAAATCATCTAGGAAAATAACTTCTCCTTTTCTAGTTGAAAGTTTTCTATCGGCAAACTTAACTAATCCAAAGCTTACATGAGTACAATCTTTTGCCCACTCATGTCCTGCTAATTCTAAAGTTTTGAAAACTTGTTTAAAGTGTAATGCTTGTGGTCCTCCAACTACGTAAAGACTCTTCACAAAATTATACTTTTTCTTTCTATATAATGCTGCTGCTAAATCTCTTGTAGCATAAATTGTTGCTCCATCTGACTTTAAGATTATGCATGGTGGCATATTGTATTCATCTAGATTTACAACTTGAGCTCCATTACTTTCTGTAAGAAGATTCTTATCTTTTAATTCTTGTACTACAACATCCATCTTATCGTTATAGAATGCTTCACCATTATATGAATCAAATTTTACTCCAAGTCTATCATAAACCTTTTGGAATTCTTTAAGTGAAGATTCTCTAAACTTCTTCCAAAGTACTACAGCCTCTTCATCACCATCTTCTAATTTCTTGAAATATGCTCTTCCTTCATCTTCTAATGATGGATCTATATCTGCTTCATCATGGAACTTAACATATATTCTTAAAAGTTCCTTTATTGCATCTTTTTGAAGAGCTTCTTCGTCAACCCATCTCTTATATGCAGATATTAGCTTACCAAATTGTGTTCCCCAGTCCCCTAAGTGATTTATTCCTATTGAATTATATCCTTGAGAATTATACATTCTGTATAATGCATTACCTATTGCAGTAGAGAATAAATGTCCAACATGGAATGGTTTTGCTATATTAGGTGATGAGAAATCTATAACAACATTTCCACCTTTACCAAAGTTAGAATTTCCATATTCCTCACCAGCTTGTAAAACACCTTCTAATACTTGTTTTCCAAAAGCAGACTTATCTAAGAAGAAATTTAAATATGGTCCTAATGCTTCAACCTTTTCTAAATTATCTTTATTAATTTTTTCTGCAAGGTCTACAGCTATTAAATTAGGAGCTTTTTTCATCACCTTAGAAAGAATAAAACATGGAAATGCAAAATCTCCCATATCTGATTTAGGTGGTATTTCTATTTTATCTTCTATAGTCTTTGCATCTAAATCAACTATTTCTGCAATTTTTTCACTAATTAAAACTTTATAATCCATATTACAACCTCCATATATAAATATTATTTACAAAAAATAAATCCGTCTCATACAAAGAGACGGATTTTCCGCGGTACCACTCTATTTGACATAATGTCCACTTGTATAAAAAACTCTCCAACAGCTCTTTTCGCATATATCCACTGTAGAACTTCCACCATCATCTACTCTCTATAAGCTTATTATATGTTACTTTTCTCCTTCACCGAGTTAAAATATTTAATTACTTAATTAAATATTATTTTATTCCTTAATTATTGTCAAGGTTATTATAAACTATTTTACCATCTATTATGGTATACAAAATTTTGCTAACATATTTAAATGGATTATTATCAAAGATTACCAAATCACTATCTTTTCCAACTTCAATACTACCAACTTTATTGTCAATTCCTATAATTTTCGCTGCATTTATTGTAATCATACTTAACGCATCTTCTTCATCTACTCCACTTTTACAAGCTTCAATAGCAGTGTTAAGTAAACCTACAAAAGGCATTACAGGATAATCTGTTGTTAAAGAAATTTCTAATCCTTCATCAAATAATTCCTTAATAGCACTTATATTTTTATTCTTAAGTTCTTGTTTTCCTCTAGATGAAAGTATTGGTCCAACGATAACAGGTACTTTATTTTCTTTTATATATTCTTTAATAAGATGTCCCTCAGTACAATGATCTAAAGTTATATCTATATTAAACTCATTTTTTATTCTTATTGCAGTAGCTATATCATCGGCTCTATGACAATGACATTTTAATGGAAGTTCCCTATTTAAAACCTTCCCTAAAGTTTCTAATTTTAAGTTTCTTTCATAATACTCACCTTTTGATTTTAAAATATTAACTTTATGATTATAGCTTTCTGCTTTATAAAGATTTTCCCTTAAGATTGCAGCGACTCCCATCCTAGTTGATGGCATCTTATTCTTACTCTTATAAATTCTCCTTGGATTATCTCCAAAAGCTGCCTTTAGTGCTGCTGCTTCCTTTATCACCATTTTATCAACTACTGTTCCTTTAGTCTTTATTGCTGCAAAAGTCCCTCCAATTACATTAGCTGATCCTGGTCCTGTAAGAACAGTAGTTACCCCTGCTTCTCTAGCATCTTGAAATCCACTATCAAAAGGATTTATACCATCTATAGCTCTAAGTGACGCTGTAATAGGATCTGTACTTTCATTAATATCTACCCCTTCACCAGCTCCTACATCTTGACCATGTAATCCTACATGACAATGAGATTCTATAAATCCTGGAGACACATATGCACCATTTAACTCAATAGTTTCACATCCATCTATATTTATATTAACTCCAATTTCTCTTATCTTACCATTTTCAATAAGTATGTCACCGTAGAAGATTCCATTAGTTACTGTATGAATCTCGCCATTCTTTAATAAAATCACCTTATCACCTTGTTTCTTAACATTTACTAATCTTTCTTTATTTTTTTAATTATATCTACTAGTAATACAAACGCAAATAATAACCATATCAAATATGGTATTAATAAAATAGCCGCCAATATGTCCACTTTAAACAATGAAACTATCAATGCTATTACTAATAATATTAATATAACGATGCTAAATAATGCAAGTTTCCTTTTTCTGAATTTAAAAAATATAAAAGACCATAAATAATTTATTATTAATTGTGATATAAATAACGTTAATTGTATTACAGTATTTTCTCCAGTATTAGTAATTAAAATAATTCTATAAAATGACCATGCCATAAGTATGTATAGTATTATCCATATAATTTTAAACAAAATAGCTGGTGGTGCAAATTTAGGTCTATTAAAACTATAATATTCTTCTTTTGTATTTGGATTAAATAATGATACTACTACAGACATAATTACCATAGCTAAAACAATAGCTATTAATAAAATAAAGTCATACTCTCCTTTAAATGATACAAGTTCCACATTATCCCCCTACTTTATTATTACTTTATATAAGTCTATGATTTAGAGAAAAAAATATTACCAATAATTAATGATATAACTATTGGTAATACTTTATACTATAAATTCATAATCCATAACCAATACACAATTATAGATATAATAGAAAAAGAATATAAATATGGTATATAACTATTTAACGGATCATAATCTAACTTAGCTACTGTAAGTATCATATTTAATACAAGTATCATATCTATAATAGTCAACAAAAAAACCATGGCTAAATTAGTAATAAAATAATAAAATAATATCCATAAAATAAATATAAATATCTGTAAACCAGCTGTAATTATTACCTCTTTTACCAACTTATTCGAATAACTGCTTTTATTTTTTAACGAATATACCTTATATATAGTGTATGCTAATAAAGCTAAATATATGATCCATAATAGAAAAAGAATGATGGAAGCTGCTGAATTTATCATAAAAAACCTCCATTTTAAATTAATCGATTTCTATTAATATATGTTGTTAATATTAATTTTGCTATTACTATATACTTTATGTTAAAATATAATTTACAACACTAGGAGGTGTGAATATTGAACTTAGGAAAATTCAATAATTTAAAGGTTGATAGAAAAGTAGAGTTTGGTTATTACCTTACTGACTCTGATGGCAATGATGTTCTATTACCTAAAAAATCATTAAATAACAAAAAAATTGCTGTAGGTGACAATGTAGATGCATTTATATATAGAGATTCATCTGATAGAATTATCGCTACATTAAAAGAGCCACTATTAACTGTTGGTAATATAGGCTATCTTAAAGTTACTGATATAACAAAGTTCGGAGCATTTGTAAGTATCGGTCTAGAAAGAGATGTATTAGTTCCTTTTAAACAACAAACTTTTAAATTAGTAAAAGGTGGATCATATCTTTTTAGCCTTTATGTTGATAAGACAGGTAGACTTGCTGCTACCCCTAAAGTAGATGATTTTATCAAATTTGCAACTGATATAGCTGTTGGAGATATAGTTCCTGGTTATGTTTACGGATTCTCTTCTGTTAATTCTGCTTATGTAGCAGTAAAAGGATTATATAAAGGTATATTAGTTCATAATGAATATTTTGATACTCTTCATCACGGTCAAAAACTTACTGTTAGAGTTAAAAAGATCTATGAAGATGGTACGCTTTCATTAACAACAAGAGTTCATTCATTAAAAGATGAGAGATTACTTATTGAAGATAAGATTTTAAATCTCCTTAAAGAAAATAACGGATTTATTCCTTTCTGCGATGCTAGTTCACCAGAAGAAATAAAAGAAGTTTTTAATTGTTCAAAAAATTACTTTAAAAAAGCTTTAGGTGGTTTAATGAAGCAAAGACTTATTACTCAAGATTCTGAAGGAACTTACTTAGTTAAATAAATTAAAATAGTTCATAGTCAATGCATTTTCATGACGCTGTCGCACAAAGTAATCATATCAAAGTGCGGCAGTTTTTTCAGCAAAATAGAAGTCTATGGCACAAGTACGAGGGCACAAGGCACAGGTGTATATCAGTGCACTGCTTGCACTGAAAATATGAATTGCTTGAATTGACTGAATTGTGAATTAACCTTACTTGTGCCTTTTGTCATAATAAAAGGATGTATCGCTCTAACAACTTTTCATTTGTTAATGCGGCACCTCCAAAAATGATTTTTGCTATATCCTATATATCTTGTACTTTTATACTTATTTCTTCTCAATATATCTTCTTGTATTTTCAAATATAACTTCTTTTCCAACTAATGTTCCCATGAAGCTAAATTCACTCATATCGTCATTAATATTATTTATATATAATGGTATACTCTCAAATCTATTAGTATACATGTAATCCTTAATTATTTCTTCTACTTCAGCTATTTCTACTTTTATATCTAATAAATTCTTTTTTATAACAGAATTATTTTCAATATAAGCTACTACAATAGATCTTTTTGTTTTAGAAACTGTAACGGACTTATTATGTTCCATATTTAATACTACAGATTGTTCAATAAAAGATACTTTACTTGTATTCAAATATTCCCTACAATAATCCTCTAAGATTACTTTATCTATATGATTAGCATCATCTTCTAATAAACAAAACAGACTATTTTACGCTATAATTATCCCCCCAATCTATTTTCCATAACTGAAAAACTTTCTGGTATTATCTAAAATTTCATTTTTACTGATAAGTGTACCTATATTTTTAAACTCATCCATATCATTATCTATATTATTTATATACACATTAATATCTTTACCAAATTCAATCCTAATATCATTAACTACTTCTTCAACTGTATCTATTGTCACATCTTTATCCAAGAAAACTTTCTTTTTACAACCTCTAATATCATTTTCTACATTTATATATGAAACAATAAAACATCTTATAGTTTTGGAAATAGATATATATTGCTCCATTTCATCACTACTCATCATAATATTTTGAGGAACCCATGCTATTTCTTGCACTCCAATATTTTTAAGATATTCACTTAATATTTTCATATCAGCTTTGCTAGTGTCATCCTGTATTAATGTATAAAAAATATTTTTATTAAATAGTTTCTTATTAATATTTATCTCTTTTATTAGTGCATAAGTATCAAATAAATAATGAAAAAAAGGTACGTTAGGATTTAATTTTATGTTTTTCACAAATATAGTATCCTCTTCTCCATCAGGATAGTTAACATAAAAGTTATTTTTTCCTATTGCTAAAATATACTCTTCCTTTTTGCTTTTAAACATATTAGTCCTCCATTTACTAAAATCAAATATCTTCACACATTTCTTATACCATTTTATCCTAAATAAAGTAATTTTTCTACATTTTGCGATTATTCCTTAATGTTCAATTATTTTTGTTAACCTACATACTTTCTAATAAAAAAAGTTAAACTATTTAAAAATAAATATATATTTAGTATTGACTTTTTATTAATTAATAATTATTATTAAATAGTAATCATTAAAAGATAATTATTATTAATTAAGAATAGAGTTTAGGAGGATGATTTTATGTCATTAATAAATAAAAAAGTATCAGATTTCAAAGTTCAAGCTTATCACAATGGAGATTTCAAAGAAATTTCTTTAGATTCAACTAAAGGTCAATGGTCAGTATTCTTTTTCTATCCAGCAGACTTTACTTTTGTTTGCCCAACAGAATTAGGAGATCTTGCAGATAACTATGAAAAGTTTAAAGAAATCGGATGTGAAGTTTACTCAGTATCAACAGACACTCACTTTGTTCACAAAGCATGGGCTGATGCTTCAGAAACAATTGCAAAAATTAAATACCCAATGCTTGGTGATCCAACAGGAACATTAGCTAGAGATTTTGGTGTTATGATTGAAGAAGAAGGTTTAGCTCTAAGAGGAACTTTCATTGTAAATCCAGAAGGTGAAATAAAAGCTTACGAAGTTCATGATTTAGGAATTGGAAGAAATGCTGAAGAATTATTAAGAAAAGTTCAAGCTGCTCAATTTGTAGCTGCTCATGGCGATCAAGTTTGCCCAGCAAAATGGACTCCAGGAGCTGAAACTTTAACTCCAGGATTAGATTTAGTTGGTAAACTATAATATTTAAAATCCCTTTATAAATGTTTTATATATAGGGGTATTGCATAAATCTTATTTTGCAATACCCCATTATACTAATTATAAATTAGAAATATAGAATTGATATCATAACATGTCAACTGTATATTTTTAATTTAAAAACTTTTAAGGAGGTATATATGAATACAATTTATGACTTGATTATAATAGGTGCGGGACCTGCTGGAATATCTTCAGCTATATATGCTGGACGTGCAAAGTTAAATACATTAGTTTTAGAAAAAGAAACTATAGGTGGACAAATAAAAACTACTTCAGAAATAGTAAACTATCCTGGTGTTATTCATCATAGTGGTAGTGGATTAATGGAAGATATGAAAACTCAGGCTAGTAACTTTGGAGTTAAATTTCAAGATGCTGAAGTAACTTCTGTAAATTTTAATAGTGAAGTTAAAACGTTATATACTAATAAAGGTGAATTAAAATCAAGAGCTATTATAATTGCTACTGGAGCTTCCCCAAGAAAACTTGGATTCCCTGGCGAAAAGGAGTTTTCTGGACGTGGAATCGCATATTGTGCTACTTGCGATGGAGAATTTTTCAAAAATCTAGATGTTTTTGTAGTAGGTGCAGGATTTGCAGCTGCTGAAGAAGCTATATTCCTTACTAGATTTGCTAAAAAAGTTACTGTTATTGCTAGAGAACCAGAATTTACTTGTGCAAAATCTATTGCCGATAAAGTATTAGCACATCCTAAAATTGAAGTCAAATTTAATACTGAAATAGTTGAAGCTTCTGGTGACGGTATTTTGAATCATTGTAAATTTATAAATAATATTACAAAAGAAACTTTTGAATATACAGCTTCTAAGGAAGATGGAACATTTGGTATATTTATATTTGTAGGATATCAACCACAAACTTCACTATTTAAAGACTCTATAGATATGGATAACCTTGGATATATAATCACTAACGAAAATATGGAAACTAATATTCCTGGAGTATATGCTGCTGGTGACTTAAGACCTAAAGTTCTTAGACAAGTTGTAACCGCCGTTGCTGATGGTGCTATTGCTGCAACGTGTGCTGAGAAATATATTTCTGAAGAAAAAGAAAGATTAGGAATAAAAGATGACTTTGAACCTACACAAGAAAAAGTATCAAAAGATACAACCACTTCTACTACAAATGAAGTTATAGGTGGGCAAAGTAAATTATTAAACGATGGATTACGTAATCAACTTAAAGGTGTTTTCTCTAGATTAACAAAACCTGTTACATTA
Organism: Clostridium bornimense; assembly: GCF_018917145.1. GTDB lineage: Bacteria > Bacillota > Clostridia > Clostridiales > Clostridiaceae > Clostridium_AN > Clostridium_AN bornimense_A. The sequence continues at coordinate 39,538 of NZ_JAHLOD010000003.1, read as the reverse complement.
GTTTCTATCGTTGATGAATCTTTACCTAAATCTATAGAACTTCGTGATTTAATATTAGATATTTCTAATCTTAGCGATAAAATAAAAACTGAAATCTATAAAAAAGGTGCAAACATAACTATTGAAAATAAAATAAATGCTGATAAATTTCCAGTAGTTGCATTCTTAGATTCTGAAGGAAACTATAGTGGTGTTAAATTCCATGGAGTTCCTGGTGGTCATGAATTAAATTCATTTGTACTTTCTATTTACAACTTAGGAAGTGCTGGTCAACCTATAGAAAACTCAACATTAGAAGCTATAAAAAATATCGATAAACCAACTAACATAAAAGTTGCTGTATCTCTTGCTTGTCATTTCTGCCCGGATGTAGTTGTAGCATCTCAAAGGATTGCTATAGAAAACCAAAATGTGGAGGCTGAAATGATTGACTTATCTGAATTTGGAGATATAAAAACTAAATTCAAAGTAATGAGTGTACCAGCAATTATTGTAAATGATAAAGAAATTCACTTTGGAGCTAAAAAAATAGATGAAATAATTTCATTAATCAAATAATAGTTTAAATTACAACTTAGATCATAATAATTCTACATTATATAAAATATAGAGGACTGTGACATACTAAAAAGCTTTATGCCACAGTCCTTTATTAATTTTTATCTTTCTTTTTTATTGAAACTAAATAAACAATTGATACAACAACACCAATAATACTTACTAACTGTGCCATTCTAATTGGTCCAAGCATTAAACTATCTGTTCTTAGCCCTTCAATAAACACTCTTCCTAAGGAGTATAATCCTATATATGTAAAGAAAACTACTCCTACTCTTTTTACCTTGATTAATAAATAAATAAGTATAGCAAAAATCACTATGTTCCATATTGATTCATATAAAAATGTAGGATGATAGTAAACACCATTTATATTCATTCCCTCAGCTATAAACTTAGGAAAATGGCTTATAAATTCTTCCGATACTGGTCCCCCATGAGCCTCTCCATTAACAAAATTTCCCCATCTTCCTAAAGCTTGTGCTAATATTATTGAAGGCGCTGCTACATCTGCAAAATCTAAAAATCTAAATTTTTTTATTTTACAATAAACAAGTGTAGTAATTATAGCAGTTATTATTCCACCATGAATAGCTAATCCACCTTCTCGTGTATTTATAACATCAATAAAGCTATGATAATTTTCATAATTGAAAATTACATAATATAATCTAGCTCCTATAAAACTTATAGGCAATATAATTAATACTGCTGTCAAAAGATCATCATAGTTTACCTTTCTTATCTTACATGTATAACTTGCTACAAATAATCCCAATAACATACCAGTAGCTATTAATATACCGTACCATTTTATTTCTAATCCTAGTATTGTAAATGCCGTCGGATTCATAACTGTCTCTCCTTTATATATTAGTGTTATTTTATATTGTAAATATCTATTATACTAATTGCAACTAATTCTCATTTATTTATATAATAAAAAATATATTTTATAATAAATTATAAGAACTTATATCTATAATTAACAATACACTGAAAAAGGCTATTGTTTACTAAATTTAATCGTTATTACAATAGCCCTTTTAATTATTTTTTATCCTATTCCTCCATAAAATATGCCTAAAATATATACTATAATTGTTAAAACAACAAAACCGTATTTAGTCATAGGTCTAAACCACTTACCTATCCTCTTACTTCTTCCTGCTTGTACTTCTTCATAAACGAAATCATCAGGACATATCCAAAAGAACATAATTCCAGCTAGCAAAGCTCCTAAAGGTATTATATAGATTGAAACTATATCCATCCATTTTCCAACGCTGTCTCCACTTTCAATAAATATTCCTATTAAAAAAGAAATTAAGGCAACAATGATTACTGCAACTTTTCTTGACATTTTAAATCTTTCTTGTAAAGCTTCTATAGGTACTTCAAATAAATTCATTAATGATGTAATAGCAGCAAAAATTACAGCTATAAAAAATATTATTGAAAAAAGCTGACCCATAGGCATTTCTTGAAATACTTTTGGTAATGTTATAAACATTAATGGTGGTCCCGCTGTAGGATCCATATTATACGCAAATACTGCTGGAATAACTACTAATGCAGCAAGTATCGCTGCTAATGTATCAAAAATTGCTACATTTTTAGCACTATCTACTATGTCAACATCTTTTTTTAAGTAACTACCATACACAATAGTACCAGATCCTGCTAAGGATAAAGAAAAAAATGATTGTCCTAATGCATATACCCATGTCTTAGGATTCAACAATAACTTCCACTTTGGAATAATGAAATATTTATACCCTTCACCAGCACCATTAAGTGTCATGATTTTAATCAACAATATTATAAATAAAATAAAAAATGCTGGCATTAATATTTTATTAAGCTTTTCAATACCTTTTGATACCCCTAAAATCATTATCATAAATGTAATAATTAATCCAAGTATATGCCATCCTATACTCCCAAAGTTAGTAGCCAAGTTTCCAAAGTACTCTCCAGTATTGGAAACACTCATAATATCTCCAGTAATAGCCGCTACCAAAAATTTTATAAACCATCCCACTACTACAGAATATCCAATAGCTATACCTAACGCTCCTATTACTGGAATAATTCCAATATATTTGCCAAAACTTTTTTTTCTTAACTTTGTTGCCTTTTCAAAAGCCCCTATTGGTCCAGTTTTCATTGCTCTTCCAAATGCCATTTCACCAATAACACCTGTAAAACCAATAATAGCAACACATATAAAATAAGGAATTAAAAAAGCAGATCCCCCATACTGTCCAACTCTATATGGAAACATCCATATATTTCCCATTCCAACAGCTGAACCTACACATGCTATAATAAAACCACTTTTAGATTTAAATGAATCTCTTTTTTCTTTACCTAAATCAACTTCTAGATTTTCTTTTCCCGTCATTACTACCCCCCTTTTATTTTACTATTTCATATACTTGAAACATCTACCTATAATATTCCAACTTATATAACTAAAATATGTCGGGACATATTGGTAATTATTTTTTCTGAATACTTTGATATTATATATCCACCTCTATCACCTATTATGTAGGCTAATGTTCCTCCTATAAAGCTACAAATTACTGCTGCAACATTTCCTACTAACATCCCCAAATTCATTCCTATTATTGTCCCATTGTTAGAAGCTATTACTGCTGTAAATGTTGATATTGTAGCTTCTATCATCTTTATTATTCCGCTTTTTATTGTCAACTCACCTGTTGATATCCTTATAATAACTTTTATATTATCTACTTGCACTGAAATTATATTACTTAACTTAGTAAATGACGTACTTTTAGGTATGAAAACTAAAATTCTTTTATCCGTAGCTATCTTTATAACTATAGTAGATACAGATTTAATAGTAAAATCTATAGCAGTAACTATAGATTTTTTAAGTATTTCTTTATTACTTATCCTTTGTCCATCTTTAAACTTTTCTATACCTTCTATTGCTCCACCAACAATAGCACCTTGAACAGCTGAATATGTCATAATACTTCCACTATTTATATGTTCCATCTAATACCCCAAAAGCACATTACTTATATATTTATAATAGTTATAAGTCTTCAGATAAGTTACTACTTTTATATTCTTTCAAATCCTTGCTCCAAATCAGCAATAATATCTTCAATATTTTCAATTCCTACTGATAATCTTATTAACCCGGGACTTATCCCTGCAGCAACTAATTGTTCATCAGTAAGTTGCCTATGAGTTGAACTTGCTGGATGTAAAACTAATGTATGTACATCAGCAACATGAACAGCATTTGATGCTAACTTTAATGAATCCATAAATTTAACTGCTGTTTCTCTTGTTCCTTTTATTGCAAAAGAAATAACACCACTACATCCTTTAGGTAAATACTTCTTATACAATTGATAATACTTGTTATCAGATAACGCTGGATAATTTACAAATTCAACTTTTTCTGAATTATTAAGATATTCTGCTACCTTTTTTGCATTCTCACAATGTCTTTCTATTCTAACTGCTAATGTTTGCAATCCTAAGTTTAATAGGAACGCTGCATTAGCTGATGGGTATACTCCTAAATCTCTCATCATCTGAACTCTTGCCTTTGTAATAAATGCAGCCTTCCCAAAATCCTTTGTATATATTACTCCATGATAAGATTCATCTGGCTCAGTAAACTCTTTATACTTTCCATTACACCAATCAAAATTACCACTGTCTACTATAACCCCACCAACTTGTATTGCTTGTCCATCCATATATTTTGTTGTAGAATGTACAACAATATCTGCCCCATACTCAATTGGTCTACAAAGTATAGGTGTAGCAAAAGTATTATCTATAATAAATGGTACATTATTTTTATGAGCTAATCTTGCAAACTTTTCGATATCCAATACTGATAATGCTGGATTTGCAAGTGTCTCACCATATACAGCTTTAGTATTTTCCTTAAAGTATTTTTGCAATTCCTCTTCTGGTAAGTCTTGATCTACAAAAGTACATTCAATTCCAAACTTTTTCAATGTAACAGAAAATAAATTTATTGTACCTCCATATATTTTAGATGTACTAATAAAATGATCTCCAGCACCTAATATATTAAGAATACTTATTAATATCGCAGCTTGTCCTGATGTGGTACATAATGCTCCTACTCCACCTTCTAAGGCAGCTATCTTTTCTTCTACTGCTGCTACAGTAGGATTAGATATTCTAGAATACATATGTCCTTCTGCTGTTAAATCAAATAACTTTCCAATATGTTCTGTAGAATCATAATTATAAGTAGTACTTTGATATATTGGTAATGCTAACGGTTCCCCATTTCCCGGTTTGTATCCTTCATGTAAACACTTTGTTTCAATCTTCATAATTGTCCCCCTTTTTATTTCTCTTACGTAACATTATACCATAAAACTTTATTACTATATCTCATTAAAACTATATACTAATGCATATTATTATGATATCCACTTAATTTTTATAAAAAAACTGCCACACTAATCTGTGCGACAGTCTCCATAATAACTATATTTTATTCTTTTATAGATGGTAAAGAACTTAAATTGTTTCCTTCACTTTGATCCGGTAAACTTCTCAAATATTCTTCTCCATTTCTAGTACTTATTGCTACTCCAGATATTCCTCCAGCTTTAGCTATATTAATTGCTTCTTCTTTTGTTACCTTTGCACCATCTGAAAGTTGATATCCTACCACATCTCCTGAATGTTTTATCAAAGCTGTTATTGACTTAGCATCACTATTGGCAGTAGGAATTTCTTTATTGATATTTACAGGTAATCCTCCTATCATTCCATCATGATTCTTATCCATAATAACACCTCCAAATTAATTTTGTGGTATTATCTTTTCCTAGTTACTATTATTTATTCATCTAAAAATAATTTTCTTTTATGGTGAAATCAAAGACGGATATATTCTAAATGTTTCTGCTAAAGAACACATCTTATCAACAAATGTCACAATAAATGCCTCTTTACATCTAGGAATTTTAATAGTCAACGGCCACATATGTTTTAATATTATATCTTTTTCTATATCATTTATATCAAAATACTTAATAGCATTTTCGTAAGCTATTTTAGGATGCCTAAATCCGTGCCATCCTTTTCTACCTTCTTTTATATGCCAATCATACAAAAAGAAATCATGCAAAGCAGCTCCTCTGATAAGGCTTCTTGCATCAACATTAATATGAAACTTTTTACTGATAAGATAACTATAATATGCTACAGATAAACTATGTTCAAGACAAGATACCTTTCCATGTTGAATAAATTCACTCATAGATCTATATTCTTCAAGATTCATAAATTCTTCTATACATTCCATATAATAATCTATTTCTTTTTCATTTAATAGCATATGTATAACCCTCATTCTATTTATTATTAGTATATTCATCTAATAATGGATATAACTCTTTATCAATAATTGATATTTGTCTTTTTAAATTCTCTTTTGTAACTTCTTTATCTTTTAAATAGTCTAACTTTTCAAATATACGTATCAATCTAAAATATAATTCAGTATCATATTTTAAAAGCGATTTTATCTTATTATCTTTCCACATTTCTATAAATAAATAAAATTCTTTTTTATGAACTTCAATTTCATCATCAATAATTTTATATTCTAAATATTTATCGACTATTTCTTTTATCGTGTCATTCTTATCAATATTATCATAATAAAATCTGTTAATATTAATTCGTTTTAATAATATCTCTTCTTCATTAAAAATTTTAAGATTTTTAATAAACTTTTTCATTAGCCTTTTATTTAATCTTTTTCCTATCTTTATTTTATCTAAATGTGTCTCTAATATGTATAAATCCTTAAACATTCTATCCATACCACATTTATCTTTATCATATTTATTTTTATACCCTAAATAATAGTTAGATATATTATATAGTATATCTCCAATGATAACCCAATCTCTTATATTATCCTCTTTTTCTGATAATTCTTTTGCGACTTTTTCATATCTATTTAAACATGTCATTATATATTCTAAACTTAATTTACTTCCGGCATTATGTTTATTTAAAATGTTTATAATATCTATTACTTCATTGCAATTATATTCTCCACACATATATTCACCCCAATCAAATATAACTACTTTGTATATATCATTATAGCATTTTTTTACATTTATTCAATATACATTATCCATCTTTATATATTTTTTACAATTTTATCATATTGTCAACATCACTTGTTCAATTCACAATTCAATCAATTCACATTTCGCAATTTAGGAAACCAACTTATTCTATACATAAAATTATCACACTTAAAATCTCAGAAATTCCCTAAAGGGAATTTCATCAACAACTGTGCAATGTGAACTGACAATTGTGCACTGATATATACCTGACTGTGCACTGATGTATACCTGTACCTTGTGTCCTCATACTTGTGACCTACACTTCTATTTCATTTAAAAAGCTGCCACACTCATTTGTGCCACAGCTCTTTAAAATCAAATTTCAATATTATACAACTTAGTTACTTGATTCTTCACCTTCAACATTGCTATTATCAGCATTACTTTCTGAATTATCTACATTTTCATTTGTAGAATTGTCCTCAGTTTCATTTGAATTTTGTGAATTATCACTGTCATCACTACTAAATAATCCTGTGAACCAATGCCAAACCTTCTTAAAGAATCCCTCTTCACTTGACTTATTTGTATCTGACGTATTATTAACAACTGTATCATCAGTAGAATCTATTTTTACATTGTCACCAAGAACACTGTCATTAGTCTCACCTAAAATACCTGAATCTTTATCTTTGCTACTGAAAATACCTGAAAACCAGTCTCCAACTCCAGAAAACCAATCTTTCATTCCATCAAAGAAACCTTTATCTACTTTTTCACCCATTGCATCTAACTTATCAGATATTGTTTTTCCTATGCCATTTAATGTATCTTTCATTTCTTTATAATTATAGTCTTGTGCTGCTATTTTTTCCATTAATGATTGAATTTGTTCCTTTTGTTCATCAGTTAATGTTACATTATAATTATTAGTTACATTATTTATAGTATCAGCAATTTGTTTTGCATCGCTTGTACCATTTTTTATTATATCTTTCTTTATATCATTAACTACTCCTGTTGCTTTTTCTTGTCCAATATCATCACCAAGATCCCCAGTGGTAATCAATTCTTCACAAGCTAATTCTTTTTTATCTTCATCCAACTTTTTACCTGTAGCATCTTCAAATGCCTTCATTATACCAGTTAATGCACCAGTACCTGACACTGGAAATGGACTTGCAATTACACAGTCTGCATCAGTTAATCCAGCTGTTGAAAGTGTTGTAGCTACCATAGAACTTGTTACCCATGTAACATTAGCTGTTTTTACATTTATACCATTTCCAGATTCCTTTGGTTCTACATATGAACAAGAAAAAGTTTTTGTCCCAATTTGTGCTTCTGAAGCAACACCTTCTAGGTATTGTCTTTCCTCATCATTGTTAACTTCTAATACAACCACTTCATTCTTGTCTACACCAAAATATTTTAACATTTTATCTTTTTGTTCTTCATTTAAATTCGCACCTAATGTTACTACTCTTGAACCGTCGGCAAAAGCAAAAGTACTACTTCCAAATACAAGAGCAACACATAACCCTAAAGAAATCAATCTCTTTTTTAACTTCATTGCTATTCTCCTTCTTAATAAACTATTATTAATCCATAAATACATAATACTACATTTTTGTGTATTTTTCCACATTTTTTGTAATATAGTTACATATCTTCATTAACCTTTGCAGGTTTTTTCTAAAATATTATATCATAACTATATTAATAATATATTAACATTATCTTAATAAGAAATTACATTATAAAAAAAAGCTTTGGTACTTACGAAAATTAATCGTTACTTCCAAAGCTTTCTTTAGCATTATTTCATTATCTTACATATGTTATTAGTAAATTCAACTGGATCATTTATTGGTAATCCTTCTATAAGTAATGCTTGATTATATAAAACATTTGTATATAAATTAAACTTATCCTTATCATTCTCATAAGCTGATTTTAAAGATTTAAATACATCATGATTCATATTTATTTCTAATACTTTTTCTGCTTTTACATTTTCATTATTAGGCATAGAATTTAAAACTTTTTCCATTTCTATAGTAAGATCCCCGGCATTTGATAAGCAAACAGGATACTTCTTCATTCTCTTTGAAGCCTTAACTTCTTTAACCTTATCACTTAAAACTTCTTTCATTGCATCAAATAAGTCTTTATTTTCTTTTTCTTCACTTTCAGTTACTTCTTGATCCTTATCTTCAATACCTAAATCACCACTAGATACTGACTTAAATTCTTTTTCCTTATATGACATTAACATTCTAATTGCAAATTCATCAATATCTTCTGTAAAGTATAAGATTTCATAACCTTTATCTGATACCATTTCAGTTTGTGGTAATTTTTCTATTCTTTCAATAGATTCTCCAGCTGCATAATAAATATATTTTTGATCTTCTGGCATTCTTGATACATATTCATCTAATGTTACTAATTTCTTCTCTTTTGAAGAATAGAACATTAATAAATCTTGAAGATCCTCTTTATGGCTACCGAACTCGCTATATACCCCATATTTTAATTGTCTTCCAAAAGAAGCATAGAACTTTTCATATTTATCTCTTTCATTTTTTAATGTATCTAATAAACCATTCTTTATTTGTGTTTTAATATTTTTAGCAATAAGTTTTAGTTGTCTATCATGTTGTAGTATTTCTCTTGAAATATTAAGTGATAAATCTTCTGAATCTACTATACCTTTTACAAAACTAAAGTAATCTGGAAGTAAATCAGAACATTTATTCATTATCATAACACCATTAGAATATAGTTCTAATCCTTTTTCGTAATCTTTTGTATAAAAATCATATGGTGTTTTTTCTGGAATATATAATATAGAATTATAACTTACAATTCCATCAACACTTACATGGATATGTTTTATTGGTTTATCATAACCATAATGCTTTTCAGCATAAAAATTATCATAATCCTCATCAGTCAATTCATTTTTATTCTTTCTCCAGATTGGTACTCTACTATTTATAGTTTTTTCTTCTATAACATCTTCATATTCATTTTCAGTACCTTCTTTTAATTTCTTTTCTGTAACATCCATCTTAATAGGATATCTTATAAAATCTGAATACTTCTTGATTATAGACTTAATAGTGTATTCTTCTAAGTATTCATCATATTTCTCATCTTCAGTATTCTCTTTTATCTTAAGAATGATATCTGTACCAACAGAATCTTTTTCACATGGTTCTATTGTATACCCTTCTACCCCTTTTGATTCCCATTTATAAGCTTCATCACTACCAAAAGCTTTACTAATAACAGTTACTGTATCTGCAACTAAAAATGCAGAATAGAAACCTACACCAAATTGACCAATTATATCATGACCATCTTCTGTATCATTTTCTTTTTTAAATTTTAAAGAACCACTTTTAGCAATAACTCCAAGATTATCATCAAGTTCTTCTTTAGTCATACCTATACCAGTATCAGAAATTTTTAAAGTTCTATTATCTTTATCTATAGATACTTTTATATAATAATTATCTTTATCAAAAGTTATAGAATCATCTGTTAATGCTTTATAATAAATCTTATCAATAGCATCACTAGAATTAGAAATAAGTTCTCTTAAGAAAATTTCTCTATGAGTATAAATAGAGTTAATCATTAAATCTAATAATCTTTTTGATTCTGCTTTAAATTGTTTAGTTTCCACGCTAAACCTCTCCTTTCAATATAACCCTCAAATCTCGTTTTGTTAGCAATCTAACCAGTTGAGTGCTAACCTCTATATTTTATATACTCCTTTTTTTATTTAATGTCAACATATTACTAAGAAAATAAAAATTTATTAACATTTTATTATTAAAATCATTGCAAAAAAGGCTGCTCACAAATGAGTCAAAGATTAAAGTGTGGCAGTTTTTTAATAAAATAGAATGTCAAGGCACAAGTATGAAGGCACATGGCACAGGTATATATCAGTGCACAATTGTCAGTTCACAGTGCACAGTTTGTGAATTGAACATATGATATTTTCCCCACAGGGGGAAAATTAACCGAAACTGTGAGCTGCCTTAACTGTGCGCTGAAATTGTACCATAATAAAAGGAGATATCGCTAACAACTTTTCATTTGTCAATGCGACACCTCCCTTTTTAACCTATATTATTGCTAGAATTATAAAATTAACTATAAATAAAGCAGTACAAACCCACAAAATTGGATGAATTTCTTTTGCTTTATTCTTACAAACTTTTACTATACAATAGAAGATAAATCCTGATGCAATTCCATATGATATGCTATAACAAAATGACATAAATATAGCTGCAAAGAATGCTGGAATAGCTTCTTCTAAATCATCCCACTTTATTTCCTTAAATGATGAAAGCATCATAATTCCAACTACAATTAATGCTGGTGCAGTTGCTTGTGATGGTACGATTCCTATAACAGGTGCTAATACCATACTTAATAAAAATAATATAGCTGTAACTACAGCTGTTAGTCCTGTACGGCCTCCAGCACCTATTCCTGCTGCACTCTCAACATAAGTCGTAGTGTTTGAAGTACCTAAAATAGCACCTACTGATGTAGCTATTGAATCTGCAAATAATGCTTTATCCATTTTAGATTTAAATCCTTTTCCATCCTCAAGAGCTTTTTGATCTTCTGCACTAAATATTCCTGTACGACGACCTGTCCCAATAAAAGTACCTATTGTATCAAAAGTATCTGATAAACTAAATGCAAATATTGTGATTAACACTAATGGGATTTGTGATGTATCACTAAATAAAGATAATAAACCTTTATTTCCAAAAGCGACACAAAACGTATCTGATAATTGTCTAAATGATTCTCCTAATCCTGCTGTAGTATTTATTGCAGACAAATCAACTACACCAAGAGGTATTCCTATTATTGTAGTAACTACTATTCCTATAATAATTGCTCCCTTTACTTTAAAAATCAAAAGAACAACCATCAGTATAATTCCTATTAATGATAAAATAACAGCAGGTGTATTAAAGCTAACAAGCGCTGGCACTGCACTACTGTTTGCTACAGATGTTCCACTATCTAAAACTTTATAAGTTCCTGGATCTGATGTGAAATTTATAAGTCCTGCATTTTTTACTCCAATATAAGCAATAAAAATTCCAATTCCTCCACCAATAGCATGTTGTATGCTCTCTGGTATTGCCTTAATGATTAACTTTCTAATCTTTGTAACAGTTATAGTGATATTGATTAGTCCACAAATAAATACCATTGCTAATGCTTGTTGCCATGTAAAACCTAAAGCTCCACAGACAGTGAAAGTAAAAAATGCATTTAGTCCCATACCTGGTGCCTGAGCATAGGGAACATTTGCAAAAAGCCCCATTACCAATGTACCTATAGCAGAAGCTATTATTGTTGCTAAAAAAACCGCTCCTGCGGGCATTGGATTATCTGCTGTACCTGCCAGTATTAACATAGATGGATTTACAAAAATTATGTATGCCATTGCAAAGAACGTAGTAATCCCTGCCATAATTTCTGTTGAAATAGTTGTACCATTTTCTTTTAGCTTAAAAAATTTCTCCATAAAAGACTTCCCCTTTTTTAAAATTGAGTTTATTTCATTTTTTTATATAAAATGAAATATATTACACAATTATATTATAGCACCTTATTTGTAAAACTAATACATCGAACATGAAGCATTTTATATTCTTAATTTATACCCAGTAATCGTGATTATATAATATTCCTAAAATTTTATAAAATATTTTTCATCACATTTTACATACATATTATGTAAAATATGTTAATATATTATTAGGGCACAGAATAAAAATTTAATGAAGCATTTTAACAATTAAATCAACATTTAATTGTTAACGTATTCAAGTTCTAAAGATTTCATTAAATTTTATAAAAGATTCCTCATTTATTTCCATTCATAGTTATTAATTTACTGAAGTACATCTGAATTCTTATATAACAAAGAATTATGTTAAAGTCCCCATTTATCTTTGATTAGTAAGTTAAATTGTAGAGTATTTTGGTTTAATAATGGACTTTAGAATGGAGGAACCTTGTATGAAAATATCAGGTATTAGCGGCAACAAAAAATTCAACTTTAGTTGTAGCCCCAAGAATGAGAGATTCTTAAGTATTTTGATATTTTTATTTGGTATAATGTGTGTTATTGCATATGTACTAATAAACGTCCTCAAATAAGCATAAAGACTTTTCAAAGATGCCCTAAATCTATCTTTGAAAAGTCCCTATACTAAATAAAAGTATCCTATAAGGAAGCAAACTTTTGCTTCCTTATTTGGTTTATCAAGGTGAAAATTCCACCTAACTTTAGTATACACTATTTTTTATGATTTTATTACATTTTTTCTTATTCATATTTAATTTTACTATATAAATAAGAAAAAGTTGATTTAAAGTTTGTTTTTTATAACTTTAAATCAACTTTTCATATTTTCTCCTAAATACTGATTTTTCATTTGTTATACCCCATCTAGATTATTTTACAACGTTAAACAATTCGTAAAAATAGTCCATATCATTCTCTAAGGTTTCATTAATTTTTGTGTAATGCAACTCATTATTCTTATCATATATACAATGAGTATGCTTTATTGTAAACTCTTCTTCGTTATTAATCTCATACGCTGTTACTACTTCTTTTACATGTTTTTTTCTTCTTGAAACAACAACCCTATAATTATGTTCCCCAATTATCTTTTCATAATAACATTCAGGATTGTTATTTGACATTCTAAATACATAATCTGGATCCCTTAAGATACTTTCAATCTTATTCAAATCCATTTCCGGATGTCTTACTTTAATGTGACTCTGAAAATTTGCATTATACAAAAGAATCTTTTTATGAACTTTTCCCTCAAGCTTAAAAATCATTAAACCTTCTTCATAATAATGTTTCATAAATATTGCCCCCAAAATAAAAGTTAACTTAGTAATTTTTAATTACCCTTTATCATTTGTGCTTATATTTATCTATCGTTTCTTTTTATATTCTCTTGATATATTAAATTTTTATATCTTTTCCCTATTTTTTCTTTATATGCTATAATATTAAAAACCAATCTAGTCAATAATACGGAGGTAAAGATGAATAGCTTTTTTTATAGTATAAATGCTACAATTCCTATATTTTTAGTTATAGTTTTAGGATATATACTTAAACAAATTAGAGTTCTAAATGATGAGTTTGTTAAGGTATCAAATAAGTTTAACTTTACAATAACATTACCAGCGCTCCTATTTCATGATATTTCTACTACTAATATAAAAGAAGCTTGGGATTTAAAATATGTATTATTTTGCTCAATTGCAACTACTATATGTTTTTTTACTATATGGATTTTAACAAAAATATTTATGAAAGATAAATCTATGGTGGGTGCCTTTGTACAAGCTTCTTTTAGAAGTAGTGCTGCTATTCTTGGAATAGCTTTTATTCAAAATATATATGGTAACTCTGGCATGGCTCCTTTGATGATTATAGGTACTGTTCCTTTATATAATATATATTCAGTTATAGTTCTTACTTTGGAAGGGGCTGGATCATCTACTGAAGGAATTGTAGATAAAATCAAACACTCTTTAATAAATATTGCTAAAAATCCAATTATTATTGCTATTATTGCTGGTCTCATGGTATCAGTAATTGATATAAAATTTCCAATAATAATTACTAAAACAGTAAGTAGTCTTGCTGCTATGGCATCGCCATTAGCTCTTATAGCAATTGGTGCAGGATTTGAAGGTCGAAAAGCTCTAAAGAAGCTTAAACCAACAATTATTGCCTCGTCAATAAAATTACTAATTCAACCTGCCATATTTCTTCCTATAGCTATTTTAATGGGCTTTACAGATGCAAAATTAATAGCTCTTGTAATTATGTTAGCCTCTCCTACAACTGCAAGTTGTTATATTATGGCTAAGAATATGAATAATGATGGCGTCTTGACTTCTAGTATCGTTGTATTAACTACTCTTCTAAGCTCGGTAACATTAACTTTATGGATTTTTATATTAAAATCTTATAACTTAATATAAGGAGGTATTTTATGAATAAGAAAATTATTCTATTCGATTTAGATGGTACTATCACCGATCCTATGATAGGAATAACTAATTCCGTCAAATACGCATTAAAATCTTTTGGCATAGAAGTTTCTAACAATAAAGATTTATATAAGTTTATAGGACCTCCTCTTCAGGAATCTTTTAAGGAGTACTATAATTTTAATGACATTGAAACAGACTTAGCAATAAAAAAATATAGAGAATACTTCTCCGATAAAGGTATCTTTGAAAATTCTCTATATACAAATATGGATTTATTATTAAAATCACTAAAAGATAATAATAAAACTGTTATACTAGCAACATCAAAGCCGAAAATATATGCAGAAAAAATATTAAAACATTTTGATATTATTAAGTATTTTGATTTTGTAAGTGGTAGCACTTTAGATGGAAGTCTATCTAAAAAAATGGATATTATTAAATACGCCTTATCTTCTAATAACATAACTTCTCTATGCGATATTGTGATGATTGGTGATAGAAAATATGACATAACTGCTGCTAAAGAATTAGGAATAGATTCCATTGGAGTATTATATGGTTATGGAGATTATGAAGAACTTACTAACGCTGGAGCCACATACATAGCAAAAGATATAACTGAGTTATCAACAATTCTTAATATTCAATTATAATAATTGCTATATCTCAATACATGTACCTGTAGATAAATATTGTAATCTTTCTTTTAACATATCTTTTAACTGATTATAAGGAGCTAGTCCTGTACAATGACATGTATAGTAAAAAGAATCTTTACTTTTTAAATAACATCCTATTTCATTAATTAAAGAGGTATCTTCACTTTTCTTGTGACTAGGACTTGAAAGGTGAAATCCTCCTAATACATATTTCGGTTCCTCTCTTTTTATATCAATAAACTCATCTATTATATTTGATATTCCTCTATGGGCACATCCAGCAATTAATACTAATTTATCGTTATCTTTTACAATTAAATTTTGTTCATGATTAAAGTTATCTTTTATAAATTGTCCTTCCTCTTTCATAAGTAATACATTATTAGATTTTGATAATAAATTATTATTTCTTACTCCAGAAAAGATTTCTAATTCTTCATCAAGCCTTAAATATTTATCTACAAAAATAATTCTACTATTATCTTTTAATCCTTTATCTAAACCTATTTCTTCAATAATACCTGTAGGTCGTTTTGAGTAATGCTCTTCAAAACCATGTTTATTAATGTAAATATTTGCTCTAGTATTCACCTCTAGGAACTTTTTTAATCCTCCACCATGATCATAATGGCCATGAGAAATAATAACTAAATCAATATCCTTAATATTTATATTTAATTTTTCTGCATTCTCAATAAATAAATCCGTTTTCCCCAAATCAAATAATATTTTATGTTTTTTTGTTTCTATATATAAACTTAAACCATGTTCATTTTGAAATTCATCAGAAATTGATGTATTCTCTATTATCGTTTTTATAATCATGAATTTCATCCCCAAACTTCAAATATATGTATATTTGTTATAGTATATCTCCTTTTTCTTACATTAACAAGTTCTAAGTAATAAAAATAAAATATTAAGAGCTTTGCTTATAAAATTAATTGCAAAGCTCTTAATATTCTTACTTACTCCATCTTTTTAACTTTGGAAATACTTCCTTCATCATTGCCCTAGCAGATTCCTCTGTCATGTTACTATTAGCATTTACAACATGAGGAATACAATCCTCTATCATTTCATCCATAGATATATCTGCTATAAACTCTCCATCTTTAAAACAATATTTGCAGTACTCTTCATTCTTACTTCCATCTGCATTAGTACCAAGTAGATCTTTTTCTCCTCCCATAGGCATTGCACAACTTTGACAATAATTCATATTTTCCATTAATATCCCTCCATAAATAATTATTTTTTATGTACTTATAATATCAATGATAAACTGACCCATGTTTGTCATATTATAAATATTTATTTAAAGTTTCCCTTAATAGTTTTCTAATTTCATCTCTCAAATATTGAGGCTCTATAACTTCTGCATAAGATCCATAAGAAAGAATATAACTATACACCCATGAACCTATAGGATAAGTTGTGCTTACAATAAATGAGCCATCTTCTTCTTTATAAATTTCATCCTCTGAAAATTCATCATAAACCCTATATCCTTGTGATGCATCAACTCTCATCTTCATATTTATACATTGAATATCACTAGGTTCAGTAATTTCCATATCCATATCTTTTTTAAAGCATCTTGTAAACCGTTCTTCCAATACCTCTATCTTACGTATTCTATTAATTTTAAATATTCTTATTGATTCTCTAACTCTACAAAATGCTACTATATACCATGACTTTCCCTTAAACATTAATTGCAAAGGTTCTATAACTCGTTTACTCTTTTCTCCATAACTACTATAATACTCTATGGATATAACCTCTTTTTTAATAATACTTTCTTTTATAATGTTGAACTTTTCTTTTTGATTTTCACTCCAATCAGAAAAATCAACTTCTATCCACTTTTCATTACTCTTACCAAAAAATTCACTGACTTTTGAAAGTACGTCATCTACATTGGTATAATTTATTGCACTCAACCCTTGTAATGCAGCTATAATCTCATTTTGTTCACCTTCTGAAAGCATCGATTTATTTAATACATAATTATCTAAAATTCCGATTCCTCCACCTTTACCTTTAGTAGTATATATGGGAATACCTGCAGAAGATAGTAAATCAATATCTCTATAAATTGTTCTCTGAGATACTTCAAATTTATCTGCCAATTCTTTTGCTGTTATAGTTCTTTTATTAATCAGTATATATATAATCTCAAATAACCTATTAAATCTCATTTTCTCACCTATTTACAGTTTGTTATCTTTATTATAACAAAAGCATTTGCTATAATTATATCAAATTCTAATATCTGGAGATGATAAATTGGACAACTTATTAAATTCTAATGAAATACTAGATAATAATAAAATAAAAAAATGTAGGCATAAATCTGAAAAACGTTGGTATAGGGCCCTTGTAATAATAAATATATTGATTATTGTATCTGCAATCTCTATATTTGCTTATAATTTTAAAAATAATTATAATACCATTAAGAAATCAATAGTTGAAACATACAATAATCAAGATAGTGATGAAACCGATATCGAAGATATACCTACTGATGTTAAGATTTTCTGCTATGGACTAGCAATGCTTTTAGTACTACCATTTTCAGTTAACTTCATGTATGCAGGAGTACGAAGTAGAGCTATACGAATAACAGAAAAAAATTTCCCAGACATATATGAAAGAATAGTAACATACTCTCATATTTTAGGACTAAAAAAAGTCCCTGAAGCATATATTGTTCAAGAAAATGGTGTGTTAAATGCTTTCTCTGCTTTTATAATTAGAAAACAATATATACAAGTTAATGCAGATCTTTTTGAAATAGCTTATAGAGAGCATCATGATTTAGATTCTATCTCTTTTGTTATAGCTCATGAATTGTCTCATATTAAGTTAAAACATGCTACTTTTTTATATAATATATCTATTCTTTATTCTAGTCTTATTCCTATTTTAGGAGCTACAGCTTCTAGAACAAGAGAATATAGTTGTGATAGATTAGCACAAAAAGTTACCGGTGATAATGGTATAAATGCTATGCTGTCTTTAATGGCTGGAAAACACTTATATAAATCTATTGATATTGAAGACTATTTAAATTATGCTAATGAAGTAAGAGGATTTTTTGTATGGTGTTATAATTTATCTTCTAGTCATCCTATTATGCCTAAAAGAATTAAAGCCTTAGAAATGGAAGAAGGCAGTGGACAACTTTATTAAACAAATATATGGAGGTTTTATTATGGAAAAACAACAATATGTATGTCCTAAATGTGGATGTACTCACTATGATCATGATCAATTTCAAGCTACAGGTGGTAACTTTGCAAAAATATTCGATGTACAAAACAAAAAGTTTATAACAATAAGTTGCAGTCAATGTGGTTTTACTGAATTGTATAAAGCAAAATCAATCGATGGTTGGAATATACTTGACTTCTTAATGGGCTAATCAGTGCACAGTTCTTGTTCTCTACATTGTATAATAATAAAAGGCGGTATCACTAACAACTTTTCATTTGTTAATGCGATGCCGCCTTTTTCTATAAGTTATATTTTTTCACTACATTACTCTGCATATTTTCCTGTTATATCAAAACCATGATTTATTGGGCCACTACCTTTTCCTAAATTAAGCATTGCCGCTAAAGCATCGGAAATATAGTTTTTTCCTTTATCCACAGCTGTGTTTAAATCATAGCCCTTTGCAAGATTGGATGCAATGGCGCTAGATAATGTACAGCCTGTTCCATGAGTATTAGGATTATTAATACGCTTCCCATAAAACCATTGATATTTACCATTATAATATAATAAGTCATTAGCGTCATTTACTTGATGCCCGCCTTTGCAAAGCACAGCACAATTATATTTTTCACTAATGATTTTAGCAGCTTCTATCATATCCTCTTCTGTTTCTATTTTTCTTTCACAAATAATCTCTGCCTCTGGAATATTTGGTGTTAAAATCGATGCTATAGTAAATAATTCTCTTTTCAGTGTGTCTATGGCATCATCACTTATAAGTTTTGCACCACTAGTTGCTACCATAACTGGATCTACAACAATATTTTTAGCTCCATATTCTTTTAATTTACTAGCAATAACTTTAATTAATGACGTAGAAGAAACCATTCCAATCTTAGTAGCTTCTGGATAGATATCTGTAAAAATATTATCAAGCTGATCTTCTAAAAATTCTGGTGTTACTTCCATAACAGATGTTACTCCAATAGTATTCTGTGCAGTTAATGCTGTTATTGCACTCATAGCATATACACCATTGGTAATCATTGTTTTAATATCGGCTTGGATACCAGCGCCTCCACTAGAATCACTTCCTGCAATTGTTAATACTGGCTTCATAATATCTTTCCTCTCTTCTTTTATCATCTAATTTCATAATTTGCTTTTTTCTCTAATGTATCCTTATCCATATTATAAATTGCATCTATTATACGGTTACGATAAGTAGCATTACCATCACCCTCTTGCATTCTTGACCATGCAATTTCTCCTGCAACTCCCATTGTACAAACTGCTGCTGCTACTGCCTCACAATTATTTTTAGAATTAGCTACAATAAATGCTGTAATCATTCCAGATAGTTGACAACCAGTTCCAGTGATTTTCCCCATTTCTGATCTTCCGTTACGAATTACATAACACTTATCTCCATCACTTACTAAATCGATGGCACCTGTAATGGCAATAGTACTACCAGATTTCTTTGCAAAATCTTTTATAAATTTAACTGCTTCATCAAGATTTTCTTCTGTAACCTTATCAGCTATATCAGCATCTACTCCTCTTGTACTACCACTCCCAAGAGCCAATGTTTTAATCTCAGAAATATTACCACGAATAACATCAAACTTTAATTGATCCATTAATTTTATTGCAGTACTAGTTCTAAGTTCACTAGCTCCAGCTCCAACAGGATCTAATAAAAGTTTATGATTTAATTCATTTGCCTTCTTACCAGCAGCAAACATAGCTTCAATACTTCTCTTATTTAATGTACCTATATTAATATTTAAGCCACCACAAATTGATGTAATATCCTCAACTTCTTCTATTTCATCAGCCATAA
The DNA here is from genome assembly GCF_018917145.1 of Clostridium bornimense. Lineage (GTDB taxonomy): Bacteria > Bacillota > Clostridia > Clostridiales > Clostridiaceae > Clostridium_AN > Clostridium_AN bornimense_A. Next base: position 19,022 of record NZ_JAHLOD010000003.1, on the reverse strand, counting down.
TGGGACTTCCCCCACAAGCTAGCAATACATTTGCAACATCATTTACTGTGACATAATTAGTTATGTTATGTACTAATGGCATCTTATTCCTTACATTTTCAATACAAGTTCCTAACATAATATTTCCCCTACTTTCTTCTAAATGTATTCAAAAAACGGATATACCAAAGTGAGTATATCCGCGTAAAAGTACGTCATAATATATTCCTACGTTGGCATTATCCAAATCAGGTTAAGGGTCAAGACCTTCAGCCTACTCTCAGCCCACTAACTTGTGAGCTCCCCTATTTTCAAAAGTTACTATATCATCAATTTACTAACAAATCAAGTTCTATTGTTCAGGTTTTAGTGGTCCATAATAATATGAAGCTGTGTAAGTGTCAAAGTTTTGGTACCTTTTATTAATTAAAAAATATATTAAAATATCCCGATAGGGCGATCTATGATATGCTCCCTTTTAGGTAGACAGTTGAAATAATAAAACTGTTTATCTAGGAGGGAGCTTTTGTATGAATAAATATTCTCCAGAAGAAAAGATTAAATTTGATGTTAGTATAAAGTAGTGGACACATTAAATCGAACTAAGTAAAATATTATTTAGTTAAGAAAAGATGTGTCCATTATGGGAAAGGGCAGAAGATATGATCAAGAATATAAGGATATGATAGTAGACTTAAAGAGGAAAATGAAATATTAAAAAAAGCTATGGCCATATTTGCAACAAGAAATTAGAACAAGTAATAGAATTTATAAATGCTAATAAAAGCAATCATGATATTAAGACTATGTGCACCGTTTTAGGCGTAGCCAGAAGTACATATTATAAATCTTTTGATAAAACTAAATCTGCAAGAGAAATAGAAAATGAGGAATTAAAAGCAGCTATTATAAGAATATATAAATCTAATAAAGGTATATATGGAGCACCTAGAATTCATTATATACTTAGCACAGAAGGCTTTACTGTTTCATTGAAAAGAGTTCAAAGAAAAATGTCTGAACTCGGGCTTTATGCAATAACTGTAAAAAATATAAACCTCATTCAAATAAGAAAGTAAAAGATGGTTTAGAAAACGTTTTAAAAAGAGATTTTACCACTACTTCCATTAATTAAAAATGGGTTGGAGATATTACATATATTCATACTACACAAGATGGTTGGTGTTATCTAGCTTCTATACTTGACTTATATTCTAAAAAAATTATTGGCTATGCTTTCGGTAAAAAAATGACAGATGATTTAGTTATTAAAGCTCTAAAGAGAGCTTATCACAATCAAAATCCTCATAAAGATAATAAATTAATATTTCATAGTGATTTAGGATCTCAATATACTAGTAATGATTTAAAAGATTTATGTAAGGAATTTAGTATTGTACAATCCTTTAGTAAAAAAGGATGTCCTTATGATAATGCTTGTATAGAATCTTTTCATTCATCAATAAAAAAAGAAGAAGTATATAGAAATACTTACCGTACCTTCGAAGAAGCTAAAATAGCTATATTTAAATACATAGAAGGATGATATAACAGAAGAAGACTACATTCAGCTATAAATTACATGACTCCAGAACAATGTGAGCTATCAGCTAGAAGTGTATAATAAAAAAAGTTTGACTTTTTGTGTCCAATATATTGACGTAAGACCAATTATCCGCAGGACGCCGGTTGCCTAAGCAGTCTTTTCGTCCAGAAGCTGTTTTACTCCGCCTAAGTAATAACAGAACCTGTCAAATTGTTTCTGCCTATTAGCTTTCTCGTCATCAATGGAATCCTTGATCATCATACACATCTCTACTTCATCTCTTATCTCTGGTGCATATTTAATGATCATGTCTGCAAGAAAGCTGCAGCAACGTTCAAAATCCTTGTTCATTGCCAAGCCTCCTCAAAATATTATCTTGTGAATAATTCACAGAACATATTTTATCTCAAGACTTACTAAAATGGAATAGATTTTACTGAATGGTAGTTTTCAAATATTTCTATCTATCGCAAATCAATTCTTTCAAGGCACATATCCTGCGATATAACCAGAGTCTTCTATGTCTTTTCCTGCTCAAACAATATTCCTTCTTATATATTAGTCCCCGGCGACGGCTAGATACGCATTAGAGATGTCTCCATCCAAATGCTGTTCTAGCAAGGGATTTTTCCCTTGAACCCTTTGTTTATTATATGTGGGGGTGCTTTCCGCCCCCACTTTATGATTTTGACGGCGCTTTTTGCCCCCACTTTTTATGTTCTGATTTCATTGTAATCTTGTTTAGATGCCAGATTTTAAAAAACAGGGGGCGCAAAATGGAGCCATTTTTGAATTCCGGGGGGCGCTTTTCGCCCCCAAATAGTGAAAGTGGGGGCACTTTCTGCCCCCACTCAGGAAATATTGCTAAAATACAGTTTAGATTTACCATACATACAAATCTGGAAAGTATCTATTTCTCCTCTTCGTTAAGACCTAGTTCATTACATATTACTTGCTATCCCTGATACCTTATTCTTTCTACCAGCGTTTCCTTTTTCAGATTACTGCTTAAAACACAGGAAAGCACAATTTGTAGAATACCAACCAGAAGAATCATAACAAGAATCGGGATAAGAGGAACGTGATAAACGTTCATTCCAAAAATCCCATTATGCTTCGCATAGGAAAACAGTGCATAGCCAAGGGGCAGACCGGCAGCAAGTGCGACGCAGATGGTGCCAACCGTAAAAATCAAGCCCTGTATTTGTAAGCTCAGATTCAACTGCTTATTGGTCATGCCTACCGCTTGCAGCACACCGTATTCCTGCTTCTTCGTGGTGATATTGATGATCATGGTGTTTGCCAGATTCATAAACCCAATGAGACCGACAATTGCCATGAACAGATAGCAGCCAAGCTTCATCATACGGCTTGCGTATTCTGCGGTTTGCAATTCTGCGTGATAGGTGTTCAGCTTGATATGAGAAGTATCGGAGAGCAGGTCATTCAGGCTTTGCTCTACAGATGCCACATCTTTTTTAGCACAATCCACCCACAGGTATCCATAAGATGTCCCTTTCGGATTTACAGAGCGGTATACTTCTTCCGGAATGACCAGATAAGTGTCCGCGCTTACAAAGGAGCCTGCGATTTTTCCATGATAGGTATAGGTTCCGCTTCCGTTATCAAAGTTGAATGTAATCGGTGCACCCGCAGAATACCCGTCAGCTTCCATCCACATGGACCAGCCAAAGAAAACATCCCCGTTTTTGACAGCCTGTGCATAGTCCATGGAACCGATATCGCCATCCCCGCGCATCATTTCAAAATCCTCTTGATTTACGATTGCAACCGGAAATTTTGTTCCGTTCAAATCTGCAGAGACGATTTCTCTCGTCAGTACATCCGTTACACCGGGGATGGATTTGATTTCTTTAATCAAAGAATCATTCAGTGGGTTGTTCTGTAGGATTGTGTCCAGATTATTCTCCGAATAGGCTTCATCATAATTCTGGGAATAATCCAGCTGCAACTCAAATTGTCCATGGTTGATTGCAATCCGCGCCTCGTGCTCCGTGTCAATATTCCCAACATAATTAGAGATAATTACAAACAATACACAGGAAAGCCCCATGGTAAGAATCGTAGCAATGGTTCTTTTCGGATTGCCTGTCACATTTGCCATTGCCATGGAGAAAACGGTGACATCTTTTCTGCCTTTTCGTCTGCCCTGTTTTTGCGTTTTGGAGCCGTCAAGATACCGTGTCGCTTCGATGGGTGAAATCCGTGAAACAATTTTCATGGGTTTGCGCAGAGCCAAAACGACCGTAAGAAACGATACAAAAATGCAGATGAGCATAATTGTCAGTGAAAACAGAGGCACCTGATGGTTCTTGATTCCGGACGATACCAGATTTCCCTGCTCCACCAGCCAGTTGAAGCTGACTTTTGCAATCAGGAAACCAAACAGCAGCCCCAGCGGTATCGAAGGAACCGCCAGAAGAATGCCCTCACGAAAGATCAACTGCTTCATCTGCTTTCTGGTTGCACCCAGCGCCTTGATTTTTCCGTACTCCTGAACCTTCTGGGCGATCCCGACCTGGAAGATATTATAAATGACCACAACGGAAAACAGCACGATTCCGAGGATCAGGGTTCCACAAACCACAATCATTTCATAGCTCGGCTGCAATACCCACTGCAGGTAGAGGTCATTGATGATCACGTTTTTCTGGTCAATGCCGCAGGAATCCGCGATTTCTTTTATAACAGGCGCAACATTATTCATAGATACATTTGCAGAATCGCTCAAGGTAAAATAGATATTATATTGCCTGTCACCCTCCGCAACACGCTCATTATAAAAATCCTGCGAACCGAATACAACATAGGAAGCCTCGATGGTATATTCATCCCGGTCATATAAAATCCCGCTTACAGTAAATTCCACCGGTGCGTATTCCGACTGCATGCCGGAACGGTACTCCAATGTTACGGTGTCTCCGACCTTTACATCATGGTATCCCACTGCATCAAAGAAAGCGCGTCCTGCGGCAATTTCCTGCACCTTTTCCGGATAGGTACCTTCCTTCAACACATATTCCTGATTATAGGGAAGCATTTTCCTGACCGTTTCATCCGCACTGACAAAGCCGCCATTTTCATTTCCTTTCAGGATGCCCTCCGTACACATGATGCCGATATCAGATATCTCAGCTCTGCGTTCCACTTCTTTTAATTGCGTACCATCTGCGGCGATAAACAGGCCGTAGTTACTTCCGTATGAGCTTGCCGCCTGACTTTTCTGTAAATGAATTACCCCATTTCCCACAGTACTGATGATAACAAGCAGCATCGTGGTCAGACAGATTGCCATCATGATCAGTATACTTCTTGTCCTGTTCCTTTTGTCATTGCTATATGCAATCCTGCTTATTGTCTTCATCTGAAATCCACCACCTGTCCGTCCTCAATCACCAGAATACGGTCAGCGACCTGTGCAATTTCGTCATCATGGGTAATCATTACAATTGTCTGTCCATATTTTTTTGCTGTCATCTTAAGCAGAGCGATTACCTCATCACTGGTCTTAGAATCAAGATTGCCTGTCGGCTCATCTGCAAATATAATTTCCGGACGATTCACCAGTGCTCTTGCAATTGCTACTCTCTGCTGCTGTCCTCCGGATAACTGATTTGGCAGATTATAAATCCGGTTTTCAATCCCCAGAGTTGCAATAATATCATTTACATACGATTCATCCACTTTTCTTCCATCCAGCCCCAGTGGCAGTACAATATTTTCCCAGACATTAACAGATGAAACCAGATTAAATGCCTGAAAAACAAATCCGATTTTTCTTCTGCGGAAAACAGCAAGGGCATCTTCCTTCATCCTGTATAAATCTTTCCCTGCTAAAGTAACACTGCCTTTTGTCGGGGTGTCTAGCCCTCCAAGCATATGAAGTAATGTACTTTTACCGGAACCTGACTTTCCAACAATTGCGACAAATTCTCCCTGCTCAATCTGAATGTCCACCTGATTGACCGCTTTGACCTGATTCTCACCTGCGCCATAAAACTTACAAAGCTGCTTGGTTTCTAATATCACACTCATGTGTTGCCTCCTTTTCAATTCTGTAAAGCGTACCTTTTCAGCACGCTTTCTTTGCCTGTTTATATATTTGGTCATTTTTCAACCTACATCCAAATTGTATCAGGACAATCTTTCATTTCACTTTCAAAAAACGAGCAGAAATCTTACAGAATTGTAAGATTTCTGCTCACTTAAAATTTAACCAACATATGGTAATTGAATCACAAACATGCTTCCTTTTTTCTTTTTGCCGGAGGTTACCGTAATCGTACCTGCGTGTTTTTCGATAATTTCTCTCGATAGAAAAAGTCCGATTCCTGTACCACTCTTTTCCATGACCTCCTTGGAACTTCCTCTGTAAAATCGTTGAAAAATTTTGTGATACTCATTCTGCGGAATACCAATTCCCTGATCCTCAATTTCCATTCTTACAAGATAGTTTCTTTTTTGTAACCGGATAAATATTTTTGAACCACACGGACTGTACTTGACCGCATTATCCAGAACGTTGATCACAGCTTCACCAAGCCACCTTTTATCCTGCATAATCGTGCATGTTTCCAGCTCTTTTTCATAGTCAAAAACGAATTCAATTTCTTTCTCATCCGCTTTAGGATAAGTGCGGTTCACAGCAGATATGACAGTATCCATAAGCGGAAGTTTTTTCTTATTAATCTGAATCAGTCCAGTTTCCATCTTGGATATTTCAAGAAGCGACTGCAATAATGTCTCCAGTCCATCCAGAGCACTCCGACAACGGATACGAAACTCCTCCTGTTCTGTGGCACTTAAGTCATTCTGCATCAGCACACTAAAACATGTATCCAAAGCTGCAACCGGTGTCTTTAACTGGTGAGAAATATCAGAAACCATTTCTTTCGTGTTCTCCTTTTCTGCCCTTGCTTCTTCCTTTATCAACTGAATATGATGTCCGATTGCTTCAAGCTGGTCATTCAATTTTTCCAGTTCTGCATGATTTTCCGTTTTCAGTAAATCATCAAATTTATTTTCACGGAATCTTATCAGAATTTCTTCCAACTGGTCTAAAATTTTCTGATGACACGCATCTTCTTTTTTCTTCCAATAAAGTAAAAAAGTCAAAAGAAGCACGCATATCACAGTGCTTACAGCACCGGTCACCATAACCTGATGCCGGAATTGCGAATAAAATGCATTTCCTTTATTCCCCCAGTATCCATATTGCTCCAATAATCGCCTTCCCTGTTCGTTAGTTTCAATATCCTTATCCTTAAGCAATTCCGAAACAGCATCCAGCCCATAAAATTCTTCCTTTGCAGCAATCTCTGTCATAAGATTCATTTTATATTTATAATCTTCATAAAACACATACGTGGTAAAGCAATTTAATATTGCAAACAATAATATGACAGGTAATACCAAGGAGAGCACTACTGTAATCTTCTTGCGATATCTCTTTGTCACTGCCTTACCTCCTGATTCCATATATACCCAAGACCTCTGATATTCTTTATATAGACCGGTGCAGCCGGATTGTCTTCGATTTTCTCACGGAGTCTTCTGATATTGACAGCGATTGTATTTTCATCCACAAAATCCCCTTCCAGATCAAACACATTTTTCAATATTTGTGTTTTTGAAAGAATCTGTTTAGGATTCTGAAGAAAAAAAGTCAGCATTTTCAACTCCGTTTTTGTCAGACTGATTTCACGACTCTTTATCAGGACTTTCATTTCTCCTGCGATAAATACGATATCTCCCGAAATCATCTTTCCGACTTCCGTTTTCTCCTGTCTGCGGCGGAAATGTGCTTCTATTTTCAAAAGAAGTACCGAAAGACTAAACGGCTTTGTAATATAATCATCTGCCCCTGCTTCATATCCCATGACCTGATCCATCTCCTGATCTAGTGCTGTAAGACAAATAATGTATGTATTATAATTGCATCTCATCCACCTTACAAATTCCAGTCCATTCCCATCCGGAAGATTCACATCACAAATGGTAACATCCACATTATTATCACTTGCAATTCTTTTCGCTTTTTTCACTGATTCTGCTGAAAAAACCTCATATCCGGATTTTTTCAGTGAAAATGTAATTCCACGATTTAAATTTTCATCATCTTCAACCACGAGTATACCTGGCATAGCATATGCACCTCTCTTTATTAACTATTTTTCCTCTTCGTTAAGACCGAGTTCGTTACATATTTGTTCTGCCACGATATACTCGGTAGTGACTTTCCCTGTAATATCCCTATAGGCTTCTTTTATTCCATTTTTGACCGCCCACTTAACTATAAAATATAATGCAAGTAAGACGATTAGTGCTGTGTCAAAACTAATTCCTAATTCTTCAAACATTTCATTACCTCTGTCAATTCCGATTTATCAGACTCTTTTTAGTTCTTCTGAATCATCTTAAAATGCTTCAATGCCTCCACAATTGCACTCTCTTTATCTTCTGGACACTGTGGTTGCCTACTATCTTCATTTTTAGGTAAATTATAATTCTTTCCAACCTCAATTCCGCATTTTCTCTTTACCTGTGAGATATACAGATTGGAAACCTTCATGCCGGCATTATGTTCAGCCACATACTTCTTTATCTCATCATATGTTGCCTTAGTCTCTGCAGATGTTATATCCACATCATCAAGTTCAATTGTGACATTAATGTAATCATCCGGCTTTTGTTTCAGTTGGGACAAAAGAACAACTGTCTCGACATGTGCAGTATGAGGAAACATATCTACCGGTGTTACTTCCTCTGCCATATATCCCAGTTCTCTTAAAATTTTAAGATCTCTAGCAAGAGTTGCTGGATCACAACTTACATATACTATTCTCTTAGGATTTATTTCTGTTATAGCATGTAATAATGATTCTTCACAGCCTTTTCTTGGCGGATCTACTACAACTACATCAGCTTTTACACCTTTTTTTATAATTTTAGGAATTACTTCTTCACATTTTCCTGTAAAGAACTCAACGTTATCCACATTATTCTCCACAGCATTTTCTCTTGCTTTTATAATTGCTTCATCTATTATTTCTACACCATAAACCTTTTTCGCTTTTTGGCTTAAAAATAATGATATTGTCCCTGTACCACAATAAGCATCAAATACTACTTCATTTCCTGTAAGATTAGCATATTCTAATGCTTTATTGTATAACACTTCTGTTTGAATAGGATTAACTTGAAAAAATGATAATGGAGATATTTTGAACTTAAACTTACCTATATAATCTTCAATATCTTCTTTTCCCCATATAATTTTATTTTCTAACCCTAAAATTACATTTGTCTTCTTTGTATTAATATTTTGAATTACAGAAACTAACCCTTCAATATTTTCCTTTAGAATTTCTGCTAATTTATCAAGACCATTAACCTTCTTCTTATTTGTTACTATTACTACCATAACTTCTCCAGTTTTATAGCCTTTTCTAACCATAACATGTCTTACTATACCTTCACCAGTACTCTCATCATAAGCAGAAACTTTTTCAATTCTCATCCACTCTTTTAAAAGCTTTGTGATAATCTCTCCCTCTTCATTTTGAATATAGCATTTATCCATATCAATAATTCTATGACTCTTTTTCGCATAGAATCCTATTTTTATACCATTTTCATCTTCACCAACTGGTAATTGAACCTTATTTCTATATCTATAAGGTTCTTCCATACCAATGACATCATTTAATACAATATCTTTTCCTACGGTGAACCCACCAATTCTTTCTAATACATCTTTAACTCTTTCCTTTTTTAACTCTAATTGACCTTTATAGTTTAGATGTTGTAATTGGCACCCTCCGCACTTATAATAATTTTCACAAACTGGTTCTTCCCTATTTTCACTTGGCTCTATTATTTCTTGCAACTTTCCAAAACCAAAGTTTTTATTTACCTTAACTACTTTTACCTTAACTTTTTCACCTTTTAAAGTCATTGGTGTAAATAGTGTAAATTCATCCACTTTACCCACACCTTCACCATCATGACCAAAACCTTTTATATCAATTATATATTCTTCATTTTTCTTAACTGGTACTTCTCTTTTCATACTATCACCCTATATTCTCTATTTGCTTAGTTTAGACTATCACATATTATTATTTTTCTCAATAGATAGCCTTTGTAATTAATATTATTAATCCTTTATCAATTACAATAAAATAAATGATATAATATTAAATATATTAAAATTTTATTGTTTACTATAGGGGGGCTTTCACATATGCCAATAAAATTACCAGCGGGATTACCAGCAGAAAAAATATTAGAAGAAGAAAATATCTTTATAATGACTGAAGATAGAGCTTCAACGCAAGATATACGTCCTCTAAGAATTGCAATTCTTAATTTAATGCCAACAAAAATAGTTACAGAAACACAAATACTTAGACTTTTAGCTAATACTCCACTTCAAGTTGAGTTTGTGCTTTTACACCCTAAAACTCATATTTCAAAAAATACTTCTGCAGCTCATCTTGCAAAGTTTTATAATACTTTTGATGAAGTAAAAGATCAAAAATTTGATGGTCTTATAATTACAGGGGCTCCTGTAGAACAAATGCCGTTCCAAGAAGTTCACTACTGGGATGAACTTTGTGAAATTATGGAATGGAGTAAGAAAAATGTTTATTCAACACTTCATATATGTTGGGGAGCACAGGCTGGATTGTACTATCATTATGGAATAGAAAAACATCCACTAAAAAATAAAATGTTTGGTGTTTTTGAACATAGAGTAATTAGACCTGAAACTACACTTTTAAGAGGATTTGATGAAGTATTTTATTGTCCTCATTCAAGACACACTGAAGTTAGAAAAGAAGATATATTAAAGCATCCAGAGTTATCTATTATAACAGAGTCCGATGAAGCAGGTCCTCAATTGATTATCTCAAAAGACGGTCGTCAAATCTTCTCAACTGGACATGCTGAATATGATGCAGATACTCTTGCTAAAGAATATTTTAGAGATAAAGAAAGAGGTTTAGATATATCTATACCTAAAAATTATTTTCCAAACGATGACGATACAAAAGCACCACTAATACGTTGGAAAGCTACTGCATCATTATTATTTTCAAACTGGTTAAACTATTATGTTTATCAATCAACACCTTTCAACTTAAATGAATTATAAAAAACTGCAGCAATAATAAACTCTTATTTATCATTGCTGCAGTTTTATTTTACAAAAATTCTGGAGAAATTTTTATAAATTATTCAGCTTATAACAATGCCAAAACTGATAATAACTAATCTATTCTTCTGGCTCATCTTCATTAAAATTTCTTTTTAATTTCTTGAATTCCTTCTCAACAGAACCAGATTTCTCATTATAAAATAAATTAATACCTTGATTTAATACACCAATTCCCCAACCTACAGTGGTTGATATTGGAATTATTATCTTTCCTGATTCGCTAATTGTAATAATCCATAAGATTATATTTATTGATATGTATATAATTAGATGAAAGAAAAAATCTTTTTTATCCTCCACTCTCTTTTTTGCTATAGTATATAATTGATTATCAGTTAATTGATCACCGTACAAAATACTACTCCTTAAAAATTACTACTAAAATAGTATACCATTTTTTACCAAAGATTTCAACTATATATTTTATATTCCCATATTATTTTTATCAAAATATCCATATCTTATTAACTCATATACTGTATAAATGCCATATACAGATAATATAATCATAAGTGATGTAACTGGATACATATATCTAGAAAATGCATAAAAAGGCAAGTATACACAATTAAAATACAATATAATCATAGATATAAACAGAAAATTTAAATTTCTTCCTCTCTTATATAAATAAAATATAAATCCTGCCACTGCAAAAATTAATAATATCCAATGGTATACAAAAATAATATTCAAATTAATATTATATATCTCCACCCAATAAAATGGTTTTATCCAATTATGAGTAGTTTTTCCTATTGTGTACCAACCTATATATCTTAACGGCTCATTTTTTAATACCTTCCAAAAACGTTCCTTAGATAAAGCAACTTCTGTCTCATTATTTTTAAATTCATCTCTTTCATAATAAGGAAATTTATCATAATCTATTCTATATTCAATATCTGTTGTATATTTAACACTCTGATCATAATTTATATATGTTCCTTGCAACATTGGATTTCCTGTAGCATATGTGAATAATATCACTTTATCAAAAACAACATAATTTCTTATCCACCATGGAGCCATTATAGCAACAAATATTACTATTACTATTGATGCAAACTTAACCATATCAAAAAAAGTATATTTCTTATTTATTATCCACATTATTAAAACCAATACTGGTAAAAGTGCTACTTGCGGTCTAAAATATGATGATACCCCTAATAGTATGCCCCCTATTATATAATAAAAAACTTTTTTAGTTTCTATAGCATACATAGTTACATATATTAATAATAGTAGTAATGTTTTAAATATAGTTTCAGTTAAAATAAGTTGAGATGCCCATAAATTTGGCAAATATATTGCATTTAATATAAATGCTAATAACGATACAATAGAATTATTAAATATTTTTCTAGCAATAAAAAATACTAAAAGTAATGATACAGCTTGCAATAATACCTGTATTATTCTTACTGCTGTGATTGCTCCCATCTTTCCAAAAATAGCAGTACAACCTGCTATAACAATAGGTAACCCCGGCATCATAAACGCTGATTTATTTTCTGGATAATGATATGAATAATAACCTCTTTCATAAAGATTCCATCCACTTCTTATAAATTTCACATCATCATTATCTGGAGCTTCTAAACTTCCTAGTAACGTATCGTTTCCAAATTTAAATGTTGCATATATACCTAATAATATAAAAATAACTGTTACTGAGATTAGTATAATCTTAGTTCTTCTACTTTCCTCTTTTAGCGAAAACATTATTTTCCTCCAAATTTTATTATTTCTATATTATTATCTCCAAATTCTATATAATAATTACTAAGATTATGTTTTCCTTAAAATTTTCCTATTCAAACCTTTTATGATAATATTAAATTACGGAGGTGTTTAAAAATGAGATCAAATTTTTCTATTGAAAATTCTTTTTCAATAATAGATTCCATGGTAAATGATTCACGTTTTGAAATTCTTGAATATCCAATGCTAAATGGGGGCAACTCTTTAGAATCTGCCGTTGCATTTAAATATATGAAAGATAGTAATGTCAAATTAAGACAAGTAAGAATTCTATTAAATAATTCTTCTGTTAAATTAGAATCTGGTTCTCTTTCATTTTTAAAAGGCGATATTGATATTTCCTCTAAAATGGGTGGAGTATTAGGTCTTGGCAAAAAGTTTATTTCTTCTAAACTAAATAAAGAATCAATGATAAAGCCAGTATACACTGGTTCCGGTGCAATATATCTTGAACCTTCTTTTGGACATTATCTACTTTTAGAATTAGACGATGAAGAAATCATTGTTGATCCTGGAATGTTCTTTTGCTGTGAATCCTCTGTAAATATATCTACATCTATTTTAAATACTGCATCTTCTGCTCTTTTCAGTAATGAAAGATTATTTCAAACCAAATTATCTGGTTCCGGAATTGTAGTTTTGGAGTCTCCAGTTCCTGTTACCGAAATAATGAAATTTAGATTATGTGATGACTATTTAAAAATTGATGGTAACTTCGCATTTTTAAGAACTGAAGATGTTGAACTTACTGTTGAAAAGTCAACTAAAACACTTATTGGTTCCGCAGCCTCTGGTGAAGGTCTTCTAAATGTATTTAGTGGAACTGGTGAAGTATGGCTTATGCCAACAAAATCTATTTATAGCGATTTAGAAAAACAAGGACATAAATTAATGATTACACCTTCCAAGTCTTATGGAAAAGATGTTGAAAATACTATCGATGATGAATAAACTTAAATAGTGAACAGGTCAAGGCACAGTTATATATCAGTGCACAGTTGTTGATGAAATTCTCTTTGGGGAATTTCTGAGATTTTAAGTGCAATAATTTTGTGTATAAAATAAGATAGTTTCATTAATATATTTGTATTTTATATAGAACTATCACGAGGGGCTAATGAAGGTTGCACCTTCATATAGCTTGTAGTGTGAACCCATGATTTCTGAAAAACAACACTTAAGTATAATAGTTCTATATATGAACTAAACATATCTATAAATACAATTGTAATTCGCCGTCCGCAGGACTATAATATTTTCCCCACAGGGGAAAATTAACCGAAACTGTGAACTGCCTTAACTGTACACTGAATTGTGCCTTGTACCATCTAATCTGTGCCCTATCTTGTTATATAATAAAAGGAGGTATCGCTAACAAATTTTCATTGTTACTGCGATACCTCCTTTAAAATAGTTATCTTTATTACATTCCAAGTATATCTTGAATATTTGATTTTAATACGTCAGCTTTTGGTCCATATATAGCTTGAACACCTTTATCCTTTATTATAAGTCCTAATGCTCCCGCAGCTTTCCAAGCTTTTTCATCTCCAACCAAATCTTTATTCTTAACTGTAACTCTTAATCTTGTCATACAAGCATCTACATCGTCAATATTCTCTTTTCCACCTAATAATTCAATTATTTTTATGCATTGTTCATCATTAGAAGATGTAGTTTCTGAAGCAACCTTGTCTTCAGCCTTTGTATCTGTAGCTTCATCATCTATATAATTTCCTTTACGTCCTGGTGTTCCAATATCAAATTTCTTTATTAAGAAATTAAATACTACAAAGTTAATGAAGAAGAATGCTATACATGCTATTAAGAAGTTAAGTAAATCCCAACCAAGTCCAGCTTTAAACATCATTGGTAAACGAGTAAATAATTCTATTGCACCAAATGCATGAATTCTTAAATTAATAATATCGGCTAATGCAAAACCAAGTCCTGTTATTACTGCATATACAACATATAGTATTGGTGATATAAACATAAACATAAATTCTATTGGTTCAGTTACCCCTGTTAAAAATACAGCAAGAGCAGCTGAGAAAAATACTGATTTATATTTTTCCTTTTTATCTTTGTCTACATTATTATACATTGCAAAAGCTACACCAATTAATGATGCACAAGATAAAATTACTTGTCCTACTTTAAATCTTGCAGGTGTGATATCATTTAACAATGCAGTATATGCTGCTGTATCTCCAGAATCTTTTAATGAATTTAAGTCTGATACCCAAGCTAACCATAATGGATCTTGTCCGGCAACTCTTACACCTTCAAGAGAAGTATATACTCCGCCTAAATCTGTATAATTCATTGGTATAGTAATCATATGATGTAATCCAAATGGTAATAATAATCTTTCTAATGTACCATATACAAATGGTGCTAATATTGGTGCTGAATCTTTTGATTTAGCAATCCATTCTCCAAAGGCATTTAATCCAGCTTGAGCAAATGGCCATATTAATGATAATATCAATGCAGTAACAACTGATCCTCCAATAACAACAAAAGGAACAAACCGTTTACCATTAAAGAAACCAAGTGCTTGTGGTAATTTATCAAAGTTATAATACTTGTTATATAATACTGCACCTAAAAATCCTGAAATAATACCTACAAAAACTCCCATATTAAGAGCAGGTGCTCCTAAAACAGATGTAAAATAATCTCCTACTGGTAGTGCACCAGCTAACAATGAGTTTACAGTTGCACCATCCTTACTAAGCATATCAGATGTTACTCCAAAAATTGTTCCTGTAATTCTGTTAATAAGTATAAATGCTATTAAAGCTGCAAATGCTCCTCCAGCACGTTCCTTTGCCCAAGATCCTCCAATAGCTACTGCAAATAATATGTTTAAATTTCCTATAATTCCCCAACCAATATCCTCTACAACTGAAGCTATTGTTGCGATAACGTTTGCACTTGAAGTCATTCCTATCAATTTTCCTAAAGAAATCATAAGACCTGCTGCTGGCATAACTGCTACAACTACCATTAATGCCTTACCAAACTTTTGCCAAAAGTCGAATGATCCCAGTTTAGTTTTACCCATTAATATCATCTCCTAAAAATATATAATTATTACAACTTATGTAAGTATAATAACATATTGTTTTTATTTTCAAAAGGGAAAACGTTTTAATTCGTAATTTTCTATATTATTAATGGCAAAACTTTGTATAAACTTCTAATGATATTTTTTACTTTTTAGTAATATATACAAATCAAAGTCAGTTTCAAAATAATCATTATATAAAAAAGAATATCGCTAACAAATATTAATTTGTTAGCGATATTCTTAACTTTATTTCCTATATAGTTACTTCTACTCCATAATGATCTGAGATTACTGCTTCATTATCACCGTTAAATACTACTGCTGAATTTTTTACTGATATTTCTTTGTTTGCAAATATTATATCTAGTCTCATATCAACTTTATTTTCTTCCCATCCAGCAATTTTACCTTTTACAGTAACACCAGAATCTTTTTCCTTCGCAAGGATAAAAGTATCTTTTAATCCTTTTGAAATCATATAATCGTAACCTTCATTTCTAACATTAGCATTATTATTAAAATCTCCCATAAAGAATGCTAATCTATCTTTAGAATCTTTACTTAGAAGCTTATCTGCTTGATATTTAAATGGTTCTTCTTCATCTTCCCACCATCCTAAATGACAAGTATAGAAATCTGTTTCAGTACCATCTATATCAACTGTTGCTTTTAATATCTTTCTTGTTTTCCAATAACTTCTGTCTTTACCTTTAGATATAAAAAAGCTTTCTGTGTTTACAATAGGATGTCTAGTAAGTATACCAATACCTTCTTCATATATATCATAGCCTATGTGGGAATAATCCCACACAAAGCTATAATCATTACATCCTATACTTTTTAATGCTTCATTTAAAACAACTAAGTAATTATCCTTTTTTATATTTTCATATAATACTTCTGATTCTATTAACTGGCTAACCTCTTGAAGAGTAATGACATCATACTTTTCTCTTTTTATTCTATCAGCTAATATACCAATCTTTTTTTCTTGATCAGATTCTTGCCATGAATGACAATTAACTGTTAATAATTTCATTTATATTACACCCCTAATATATCTTGTATATTAGATTTTAACACATCGGCTTTTGGTCCGTAAATAGCTTGTACTCCTTTATCCTTTAAGACAAGTCCTAATGCTCCACATGCTTTCCAAGCCTTTTCATCTCCAACGATTGAAGGATCTTTTACAGTAACTCTAAGTCTTGTCATACAAGCATCAACATCTACTATGTTTTCTTTTCCACCTAATAATTCAATAATCTTTATACATTGTTCATCATTAGCTGTTTTTGAATCAACTTTCTTTTCATTTCCTGCATTTTCATCTGCTTCATCATCAACATAGTTACCATTACGTCCTGGTGTAGCGATATTGAATTTCTTAATTAAGAAGTTAAATACTACAAAGTTTAATATGAAGAATATTACACATGCTATTAAAAAGTGAATTAAATCTCCAAGTAAACCTGCTTTTATCATCATTGGTGTACGAGTAATTAATTCTATTACACCAAATGCATGTACTCTTAAGTGTACTATATCTGCTGCTGCAAAAGCTAAACCTGTCATAACTGCATAAGATACAAATAGGATTGGTGATACAAACATAAACATAAACTCAATTGGTTCAGATACACCTGTTAAGAATACTGCAAGTGCTGCTGAGAAGAACATTGATTTATACTTAGATTTCTTATCTGGATCAACATTTTTGTACATTGCAAATGTAGCACCGATAAGTGATGCACATGATAATATTACTTGTCCTACTTTAAATCTTGCTGGTGTAACAGTATTTAATAATTCTTTATATGCAGCTGTATCTCCAGCAGCTTTTAAGTTATTTAAATCTGTAACCCAAGCTAACCATAATGGATCTTGTCCAGATACTATGCTTCCTTGTGCACTACCTGTTAAAATTGTATATGTTCCTCCAAGTTCTGTATAGTTCATTGGAATAGTTAACATATGATGTAATCCGAATGGTAATAATAATCTTTCTAATGTACCATATACAAATGGTGCTAATATTGGTGCAGTATCTTTAGATGTTGCTATCCATTGTCCAAATGAATTTAATGCACTTTGAATAAATGGCCAGAATAATGATAATATAATTGCTGCTACAACTGATCCACCGATAACTACAAAAGGTACAAATCTTTTACCATTAAAGAATCCTAATGCATCTGGTAACTTGTTGAAGTTATAGAATTTGTTATATATTACTGCTCCTAAGAACCCTGATAAAATACCTACGAAAACTCCCATATTAAGTGCTGGTGCACCAAGAATAGAAGTAAAATAATCAGATACTGGTAATGATCCAGCTAATAAAGAATCTACTGTTGCTTTTGAATTTTCTAACATATCAGATGTTACGCCAAACATAGACCCTGTTATTCTATTAATAAGTATAAATGCTAGTAAAGCTGCAAATGCACCGCCGGCACGTTCTTTAGCCCAAGAACCACCAATAGCAACTGCAAATAGAACATGTAAGTTATTGATAATGCCCCATCCTATATCCTCCATAACCCTTGCTACTGCTGTTATAAAGCTAGCATCTGATGTCATGCCTACTACTTTACCTAAAGAAATCATTATACCAGCTGCTGGCATTACAGCAACTACTACTAATAATGCTTTTCCAAACTTTTGCCAAAAATCAAATGATCCCAGTTTAAACTTTTTCATATATCTCTCTCCTCACCCAAATAGATAGTGTAAAGTTTATTTACACTTCTTTCTTTAAAAATCTTTATATATCAAGGTTTTAGAAGTTTTTTTGTATAAAAAAACAACGACCCCCTGATTTCTATGTTAAAATTGAATCTCCTAACAAACAAAAATAACTTAGAAAGGTTGTCGTTATTGTGGATTCAATTATAACTTATTTACTAGCATATAATCAATATTTAATTAATATAATTTTTCAATTACTCATATTTATTTCTAAATATATACCACTTGGACAATTATCTTTTGATGATTCAAATAGCCCAGAGTATCAAAAATTTAAAATAGATAAACTTCCTAAAATAATTAAATTTCATAGTGTAGATTACAAATTACTTTTAGCTTACTATAACCATAAATACAATAAAATCGTAACTCCTGTAAAACGACGTAATGGTAAGTCTATACCGACTAAAATAAAGTGTCCTAAATGTGGCGCTCCGCACCAATATATCTATGATAATAATGGTAATAAGGGTCAATACCAATGCAAAGTATGTGGTCTAACCTTTAAGGAGTCTAATTTTGCAACTAAGCCACTAGTATTTAAATGTCCTTACTGCGGTAGCACACTCTCTGAACGTAAGGAGCGTAAGCATTTTAAAATACATAAATGCATCAATACTAACTGCTCTTACTACAAAAGGAATTTGAAAAAACTC
>NZ_JAHLOD010000002.1 GCF_018917145.1 Clostridium bornimense | reverse complement strand
AATAATCTTGTTAATTTTACTTTTTGCTGATTAACGAATACTGCTTCGCAGTTATCCATAGAAGTAATAATATATGATGCAATACGTTGCCAATAGATGCCGGTAGGCTCCATGCCTATTATACAAGATTCTGTGTTTGTTTCCTTCATAATCTTATATACCCATGATTTAAAGGTTTTAAATCCTTCCCTATCATTCTTAAGTGATGATAAATAACCAACTTGTATACCATTTATATCTATTGCTTTTGCCACATGTATTTTTTTTGCTAAGTCAATTCCTATAAAAAGCTTTGACTGATTTAATGAAACTATGTTATTATTCATTTGAATAACCTCCTTGGTATTTTTGTTTTGCAATTATCATTTTACCTAGGGAGGTTATTTTTTTCAATTCTTATAAAGTCTCAAAACAGGAATGCTGTGCACTGATATAAATTATGCATTGAATTAATTTGGATTTATAGTTCTTGTAATATACACATCGTTAAACTTACCTTTGAAAAAGTCATAAAGTTTTTGTGCAGATAATGAATCTTCGCATATACCAAATATAGTTGGACCGCTACCACTCATCATTGTGGCAATAGCACCATTATGAATCATATCATTTTTTATCGATCTTAAGATTTTATGTCTACCTAAAGTGACGTTTTCTAATAAGTTTCTCATATTATTTTTTACACCATTAAGATCCATGTTTTCCATAGCTCGTATTAGTTCATAAGTATTAACATGAGTATTAACTTTAGTAAGGTTAAAGTTTTTATATACATCAATAGTTGAAACACCAAAGTTTGGTTTAACAATTACTATAGGTACATCATTAAAAGGTTTAAGCGGTGTCATTTTTTCGCCAATACCTGAACATAAAACAGTGCCCCCTTTAATGCAATAAGGAACATCAGCACCTAATAACAATGAAAGTTTTTCTAAGTCTGTATCAGAGGCAGGAACTTTATAAAGGTCACGTAGTCCCCTAAGAACACCAGCAGCATTAGAGCTTCCGCCAGCCATTCCAGCTGATACTGGTATATTTTTTTCTATATGAATCTTTACTCCGCCTTTTATAGAATAAGTATTTATAAATAACTCAGCAGCTTTATAAGCTATATTTTTTTCATTATTAGGTACATAAGGTTTAGAACAAGATATTTCTATACCGCTTTGAAGTTTTGTAAGTGTTATAGTGTCATATAAGTCCACTGTTTGCATTACCATTTCTAATAGGTGATATCCATCTTCACGTTTGCCTACAACATCTAAAGAAAGGTTAATTTTCCCGTAACATTTAACTATCATATTTATCCTCCAGAGTTTTCTTAATTATATTATATAGAAAAATAAGAATAAATAAATGAATAAATAGAAAAAATATATTTAACATGAGAGAGGTGGAAGTATGTTGTTTTTTGCAGATGGGTATTTTGTCATATTAACTTTTATAGGGTTACTTACTGTTTGTATGGCAAAGGAGAATTATGATAAACGAGGGAAAATAGTTTCTGTAGTTATATTTATAATATCAATACTTTTATATGGTATACCTAAATTTATATTGTGAGGTGGGAGTATGGAAGAAAGTGTACGAGAATGGATAGATAAATCAATAAAGAATAATTTAGATTATATAAAAGAAATACTAAAAGATAATTCAGATATTATTTATAGAGAATTTACTGCATGTAACATTAAATGTGCTCTTATATATATTGATGGTATGGCAGATAAGGTGTTACTTAATGATTTTATATTAAAGCCATTGATGAGAAGAAGGGAAATTGTATTAAATGATGTAGATGATCTTAAAGATAGGTTAATGGCTATAAGTGATTTAAGTGATCAAGATAATCTTCATAAAATGATAATAGCTATGCTAAGTGGAGATACTATGATGCTTGTTGATGGATATCAATCAGGTTTTGTTATAGCTACAAGAGCGTGGCCTAATAGGGGAGTGAGCGAACCATCAGGGGAAACAGTAATTAGGGGTTCAAGAGAAGGGTTTACAGAGACTATAAGATTTAATACAGCTTTAGTAAGAAGAAGGATAAGAGATCCTAAATTTAGAGTTAAGCCAATGACATTGGGAGTGAGATCAAAGAGTGATGTAGCGATAATGTATATTGATGATATTGTAAATCCAGGAGTATTGAAAGCTACTATAGAGGAATTACAAAAGATTAAGTTAGATGCAATATTAGATTCAGGATATATACAATCATATCTTGAGAGAAATACATTATCACCATTTCCTCAGGTTCAAAGTACAGAAAGACCAGATGTAGTGGCTGCTGCTTTATATGAAGGTAGGGTAGCAATTATTGTAGATAATTCACCATTTGCAATAATTGTACCAGCAACACTAGTTAATTTATTTCAATCACCAGATGACTATTATCAAAGATCTATATATGGATCAATTACTAGATTTATAAGAGTTATTGCAGTCTTACTTTCTGTATTGTTACCAGCCTTTTATATAGCTGTAACATCGTTTAGTCCGTCGATAATACCGTCAAAGCTAGCATATTCTATAGCAGCAGCAAGAGAGGGAGTTCCTTTTCCTGCGTTTATTGAGGTAGTAATAATGGAGGTAGCTATGGCTATATTAATGGAAGCCGTGGTAAGACTACCAAAGCCTATTGGTTCTACCATTGGTATAGTAGGTGGACTTATTATTGGGCAGGCAGCAGTTAGTGCCGGGATAGTTAGTCCAATAATGGTCATTATTGTTGGAGTTACTGCTGTAACATCTTTTATAACACCTAGTTATGAAATAACTTTTGGATTAAGGATTATAAGGTTTCTTTTAATAGCATTATCAACTTGCTTAGGGTTATATGGAATTACAATAGGAATATTAATAATTTTAATTCATTTAGTAAAATTAAAGTCATTTACATTATCTTATTTAAGCCCGGTGGTTAATAGTAATCTATCAGATCAAAAAGATGTATTTGTAAGATTAGATTGGAAGTACTTTTGGAAGAGACCTAAGTATATGAAAACACAAGATAAAATAAGACAAAAATAGGAGAGAAAAATGAAGGAGTTAAGTATACATCAACTAAGAATGACCCTCCTTGTATCTATAATAGGAGCAGGAGGATTTGCATTTTCAAGAGGACTTGGTGAATATGTTGGTAAGAATGGGTGGATAGTTACAGTAATTTGTGGCGTAATTTCACTGATATCAATGTATCTTATTCTTTATATAAGTAAAGTTAATAAATATTCGGGAATAGGTGAGATAGTTGAAAATTCATTAGGTAAGGTTATCGGTAGAATAGTGCTTATAGAATTTGTTATTTTTATAATTATAAATGGAAGTCTTCAAGTTAGAGATTATGCAGAAGTAATAAAGTTATATCTATTAAATAGAACGCCAATACAATTGATATTGTTAGTTTTAATATTACTAAGTACATATTTAATCATAGGAAGAATAGAAGCTCTAATAAAGTTTAATGAAATAACTGTATGGATAATGTTAGTGCCAGCGTTGATAATTCTTCTTTTTGTTATAGGGAGAGGAAAGATTACAAATGTATTGCCTTTTTTTGATGTAGAAAAAACAAAATTTTTACAAGGAATAAAAGTTGGTATTACCTCTTTTACATCATTTGAAATATTATATTTTTTACTACCTAGGTTGAGAGAAGAAGAAAGAAAAAAGCTTAAATATTCAGTGGCAGGGGTAGTAGCAATTGCAGTAGCATTTTACATATTATTATATACTGCCATAATATATTATTTTGGATCAGAAGAGAGTCAACATTTATTGTGGCCGTTTATAGGATTGGTAAAAAGTATTGATATACCAGGAACTTTTGTAGAAAGATGGGATGGATTAATACTTATGATTTATATGATATTTAATTTTGCTGCATTTGTAAATATATACTATGGGGCTGCATACATAACAAAAAAGATATTTAATTTTAAAAGGATGGTTAATTCCTTTTCTATAGTATCAGTATTATTTTATATAGGAAGTATGTTGCCTAAAAATATATTGGAGAATAATGCATTGCAAGATAACTTTTTATCATATTTATTTTTAATAAACAATATTGCTATTCCTATAATATTAATTATAGGATTTAAAATAAGGAGTGGAAGATATGAAAAGGCTTAGTATATTAATAATTTCAATTATGATCTTCCCAATGCTATTAAGTTGTTATGATAAAGTTGAAATAGATAAAAGGGCATTTGTATCGACTATAGGATTAGATACATTTGAGTTTATAGATAAAAAGGAAGAACTGAAAAATATAAATCCAGATGCGCCGTTTGCTATGAAGCAACTAGAAAAAATTAAAGTGACTTTAGGATGTCCTAATATCTCTGAAACTGGTGAAAAAGAATCAGGAGATGCCCCAAATAATACTATGGTAGCAGAAGCACCATCTTTTGAAGATGCAATAATAAGAATAGGAAATAAGAGTTCAAGAACTGTTACTTTTGGAACAGGAAAGTTAATGGTTATTAGTGAAGATTTTTTTAGATATCCAGATACGTTAAAAGAAGTTTTAGATAACATAAGAAGAAGTCCTAATATAAATAGGGTGATGTATGTAATTGTTTGTGAAGGTGAAGCAGAAGATGTTTTAAAGTTTATGCCACCAATGGAGAGTAATGTTGAAAATTATTTGATTGGACTTATGGAGAATGCAGGTATAAATTCATATATAAAACCTGTAAGATTAAATGATATGTTATCATTAATGTCAAAAAAATGTGATATTGCAATACCTAAAGTATCAATAAAGAAAGAATCTAATGAAGTGGTATTAAAGGGAGCTTCTATAATAAAGGATTTTACCATAGTAGGTAGTTTATCTGAAGTAGAAAGTTCTGATATAGAACTTTTAAGAGGAAATTTAAAAGGTGGAAAGAAAATAATTTATATGGAAGGACATCCTGTAGATTATTATATAACTGAAGTTACAAGAAAGCTTAAAGTTAAAGAAGAGGATGATGGTAAGTTAAATTTCCAAGTGTTACTGCAATTAGATGGTGAATTGCAAGGATATGTACCAGATAAAAAATCATTAGATAACAAAGATATAGAGGAGATACAAAATCATTTTGATAACTCTTTGGCAAAAGAGGGAAGAATTGTACTAGAAGGAGTACAAAGTCAGTATGGAGCAGATTTATTAGAATTAAAAGAATATTTAAAAGGGTATCATCCGTTTATATGGAATGACATTAAAGATAATTGGAATGAAGCTTTTAAAAATTCAAAGATTGACGTATATGTTAAAACTAACATACGAAGAATTGGTGTAGGATATTAAAAATAAAAAAGTGTTTAAAAAAAATACAATTGGAAATAAATAACAGTAGATGGATTTAAGGGGGATTAAATATGAAAAAGATATCTACTGTTATTATTATAGTTTTATCTATATTATTAATATTACCTGGAAATAGCGATGCAAAAGGTAAGGATGAAGAAATTCAAAGAGATATTGCAAAGAAAATAATAAGATTTCATGTTATAGCAAATTCTGATTCTAAGGAAGATCAAGAGTTAAAGGAAAAAGTACGTGACGAGATATTAAAGTTTATTTCACCTAAGTTAAAGGAAAGTAAATCAAAAGAACAGTCAAGAAAATTATTAGAACAATACGATGGTGAAATAAAAAATATAGCCCTAAATAAAATTAGAGAAGAAGGGTATAGTTATAATGTATCAAGCACTTTTGAAAATACAATGTTTCCAGTAAAACAATATGGAGACTTAGTTTTTCCAGAAGGTGAATATGAAGCTTATAGAATAATTATAGGAAGTGGAGAAGGGAAGAATTGGTGGTGTGTTATGTTTCCACCATTGTGCTTTGTAGATGTAACTGTTGGTGAAGTAGAAAAAGAGAAAAGCAATGAAATGATGGAAGGATATTTAGGAAAAGAAGAATTTGTATATTTGTCAGGGAAAGAAAAATGTGATGTTGAAATAAGATTTAAGATTGTAGATTTAATAAAGGAGCTTTTAAATAAGTAATGGGGCACAGGGAGGTGTCGTAGTAACAAATAAAAAGTTGTTAGTGACACCTTCTTTTATTATGGCAGAAAACAGGGCACAGGTTAGATGTCACAGGGCACAAGTAAGGTTAATTTTCCCTAAAGGGAAAATATTTTAGTCCTGCGGATGGCTAAAGTTAAGATTGTATTTAATGCATATATAAAACTATTATACTTAAGTGTTGTTTTTCATAAATCATGAGCTTCTACTCCAAGCTACATGAAGTCACAGCATTCATTAGCCCCCCGTAACAGTTATATATCAAATATAAATATCTTAAGAAAACCAACTTACTTTATACATACTTGTGCCATGACTTCTATTTTGCTGAAAAAACTGCCGTACTTTGATTTTACTTTTTATGTGCGACACACCCTTGCGTATAAGTATATATGAAATTTATAACCACTGTGAGGGTTATTATCTATTTTTCATTATTTCTCTGATAAGCATATATATGTCTCTTGTAGAGGTCGGTTTTGCAAACCTTTTGGTGTTATTTTTCATTGTATTTAATAAATGCTCATTTAAAAGAATATAATTTATATTATTTATAAAGTTAGGATCATCATCAATATCTATTGCTAGATTATGACGTAATAAAAACTCTTTATTTTTAATTTCTTGCCCTGGTAGTGGAGAAAATATACCCATAGGTAATTCCGAAGCAAGAGATTCAGTTATAGTTAAACCACCAGGTTTAGTTAGAAGCAAGTCTGATGCTTGCATTAATTTGTTTACGTTATTTGTATATCCTATAATTACAGAAGGTAAAATAGAATCTTTAGATAGTTCTAAAAGTTCATCGTATAGATTTTTATTTTTACCTGCAATAACTATTATCTGTGCATCTAAGTCAGATTTGGATAGTTCTTTGAACAATTCTGATATGTTTCCCATGCCAAGACTTCCACCCATTATTAAAATAGTTTTCTTTTCGGGATTCAAATTTAATTCTTGTAACGTAACATCTCTATCAAATTTTGTGAAAAAGGCTGGGCTAATTGGTATACCTAAGGTGTGTATAGAATTAATATTAATACCTTTTAGAGATATTTCCTTTTTCATATCATCATTAGACACTATGTAATGATCTATACCATCATGTATCCAACTACTATGTGAAGCATAATCAGTTAATATTACTATAGTAGGTATAGAAATATAATTTTTACGTTTTAAATAGCCAAGCATATCTGCAGCAAATGGATGTGTAGCTATTACAATGTCTGGGTTAAAATCTTTTATCTTATCATGAACTTCTATAGACATAAGTTGATTGAATTTAGAACTTATGTATGAAGTTAAGCCATCCTCGTCTTCTGTATAGTTATATAGTTTTCCAAAGATTGCTGGAGTATATTGAATTGTTTTAAGATAACTGCCAATAATGACTGTATCTAAAACAGGACTTATTTCTTTAATAGTATCTAAAATCTTAATTTCACTAAATGGTTCTTTGCTCAATATGTATTCTTTTAATGCATTAGCGGCATGACCATGACCTCCGCCTGCAGAGACAGAAAAAATCATACATCTCATTTTTAGGGCACCTCCTACTAGACATATCAAAATTACCTATTTCAGGAATATGCCTATTAATTATTATATAGAATATTTTGTAAATGTTAAAGTACTTTACATTAATATTAAGTTACATTATATTTAAAAGTATGTATTAAATTATGAAAAAGAAGAGTGATAGATATGAAAAAGAAAATTGCGATTGTTTTTGGTGGGGAATCAATAGAGCATGAAGTTTCATTAGCATCAGCAGCGGAATTATTGACTCATATTGATAAAAGCAAATATTATGTTTATCCTATTGGAATAACTAAAGATGGTGAATGGTTTGAGTATAATGGAGATGTAGATAAAATTGCATCAGGTCAATGGGAAAATGATGAGTACTATAAAGTCCCTAGTGGGGAGAAAATATTATTTAGTAGAGATGTAGATTGTGTATTTCCACTTTTACATGGAAGAAATGGTGAAGATGGTACTATTCAAGGTCTTTGTAAATTATTAAAATTACCTATTGTAGGATCAAAGGTACTAGCATCATCATTATGTATGGATAAAGCTTATGGAAAGTTTATTCTTGAAAAGTTTAACCTTCCAGTAACGCCATATATGGTTATAGAAGAAAAAGAGTTTGAGGATGATAAAGATAAAGTATTATCTAAGATAATAAATAAATTTTCTTTTCCTCTTATAGTAAAACCTTCATCAGGAGGATCATCTATGGGAGTATCTAAGGTAAGGGCTAAAGAAAATATTGAACAAGCAATACAAACAGCATTTAAATTTGATAATAAGATATTAATAGAAAAGGCTATAAACCTTAGGGAATTTAAGGTGCCTGTATTAGGTAAGGATAGTTTATTTTTAGGTGAAATAGGAGAAATAGATTATCATGGTAAAGAGATTTTTGATTATGAAGAAAAATATTTGAAAGAAGTAGATAACCTTATATGTCCTGTAGATTTATCAGAGGATGTTAAGAATAAAATTTATGAATATGCTAGAAGAGCATTTAAAGTTTTAGATTGTTCTGGAATGGCTAGAGTAGATTTCTTTATTGATAAAGAAACAGGAGAAATTTATATAAACGAAGTTAATACAATACCAGGGTTTACTAAGAATTCTTCTTATCCAAAACTTTTAGGTAAAAAGGGAATATCTGAAAAAGATATTATAGATAAACTTATAGAATATGCAATAAATGAATGATAAAAAATTAAGGAGTTGGAAGATTTGACAAGAGCATTAGCGATGTTATCAGGAGGATTAGATTCGATACTAGCAGCTAAACTTATAAAGGATCAAGGGATAGAAGTTATTGGGATAACTTATAAATCATATTTTTTTAATGAAGAAAATGCAAGAAGAATGGTTAAACAAATAGATATACCTTTAGAAGTAGTAGATTTTTCAGATGAACACTTTGAATTAGTTAAAAATCCTAAACATGGATATGGAAAGAATATGAATCCTTGTATAGATTGTCATGCAATGATGATGAGATATAGTGGAGAGTTATTAAAAAAATTTGAAGCTGATTTTATAATAACAGGAGAAGTTATAAATCAAAGACCAATGAGTCAAAATGCGGGAGCATTAAATACTGTAAAAAAAGAATCAGGATTTAGTGATAAAATACTTAGACCGTTATGTGCTAAGTTACTACCTCCAACAGAGATGGAAGAGTCAGGACTAGTAGATAGAGAAAAACTTATGAATATTAATGGTAGAAGTAGAAAAGTTCAAATAGAGCTAGCAGAAAAGTGGAATATAAAAGATTATCCATCTCCAGCAGGAGGATGTAAGTTAACAGAACCAGGATATTCAAAAAGACTAAGAGATTTACTAGATAATAATGATGATATAACTCCAAGGGATATGGAACTATTGAGATACGGTAGAAGATTTAGAGTGTCTAAGAATACTGTAATAATATCAGCAAGAACAAAAGATGAGAGTGACTTAATAAAACCTATCTTGAACAGTAACGATACAGGATTTGTTGTAGATAAATATACAGGATCTATGGTAGTTTTAGTTGGAGAAGCTACTGAGGAAGGTATAAAACTTGCAGCATCTATAGCAGCTAGATATTCTAAAGGAAAAGATGAAGAAAATGTAACTGTAAGATATGGAAATGTAACTAAACCGTATAATGGTATTGCTAATGTTAAACCAGCAACAGATAAGGAATTGGAGAAATATATGATATAAAGTTCACAATTCAAGTGCACTGTAAGGGCAGTGCACTGAATTATGATTTAGGAGGATTATAATGAAAAACGCAATTATTGAGGTAGAAAGTAAACAAAGTATAGATGAAGAAGGTATAAAAGTTATAACTCCTGGGAACTTCTATGAAGAGGAGGGTGTTTATTACGCTGTATATGAAGAAACAGAGATTTCTGGAATGGAAGGTACAATGACCACCATAAAGATAGAAGAAGATAAGGTGTTTTTAAAAAGAAAAGGTAGTCTGAATTCGGAGATGATTTTCGAGGAAGGAAAGAGCAGTTATGTGCTTTATGAGACACCTTATGGAACTTTAGATATGAAGATAACTACAGATGTAATAAATGGTGAAATAAAAGGTGAGGGTGGAACTTTAGAGTTAGATTATACTTTAGAATTTCCTGGTCAGGCACCTATACGAACAAATCTTAAGATAAATATATCTAATAAAGGTTCAGATATTGCAGCTCAGATATAGAGTAGCTGCTACTTTAATAAATAAAAAAGGCTGTACACTATACAAGTAGTGTTGCAGCCTTAAACACATGTTAATAATTTCTAGTTACAAAAACAAAAAACTCTACTAGCAATCTTATATTATTTGTGGTAATATAAGAGGTAGATTTTTTACATCATTACCCCATTTTAAGGGTAATTTTAATTATACAATATAAGTTAACAAAAGTCAATATATTTAACATAAAGAGGAGGAAATTTATTTATGAAGTCAAATACAAAGTATATTTTTGTTACTGGCGGTGTTGTTTCAGGATTAGGAAAAGGTATTACAGCTGCATCTTTAGGTAGACTGTTAAAGAATAGAGGATTAAAAGTTTCTATACAAAAGTTCGATCCATATTTGAATGTTGACCCAGGTACTATGAGTCCATATCAACATGGTGAAGTTTTCGTTACTGATGATGGTGCAGAAACAGATTTGGATTTAGGACATTACGAAAGATTTATAGATGAGAACCTTTCGAAGAATTCCTCCGTTACTTCAGGTAAGGTTTATTGGAGTGTTTTATCAAAAGAAAGAAGAGGAGACTATTTAGGTGGAACAGTTCAAGTTATTCCTCATATAACAAATGAACTTAAGGAAAGAGTTTACAGAGTAGCTAAAGAAAAAGATGTAGATGTTGTTATAACTGAAATTGGTGGAACTGTGGGAGATATAGAGTCATTACCATTTTTAGAAGCTATAAGACAAATTAGTTATGATGTTGGTAAGGAAAATGTATGTTATGTACATGTAACATTAATTCCATATTTAAGAATGAGTAAAGAAATCAAAACTAAACCAACACAACATTCAGTTAAGGAATTAAGAAGTATCGGTATACAACCAGATGTTATTGTGTGTAGAACAGAACAAGAATTATCTGATGATGTAAAAGGTAAGATTGCATTATTCTGTAATGTAGATAAAGAAGCTGTTATACAAAACTTAGATGCTAGACATCTTTATGAAGTACCTCTAATGCTTCACAAAGAAGGATTAGATAATTATGTTATAAAGAAACTTAACATAAAGTGTAATGAAGTTGATAATTCTCAATGGATTGAGATGGTAGATAGAATTCTTAGCTTAAAGAATAAAGTTAAGATCGGATTAGTTGGAAAATATGTAGAATTACATGATGCTTATATTTCAGTAGTAGAGGCATTAAATCATGGTGGATTTGTAAATGACTCAAAGGTAGAAATAAAGTGGATAAATTCAGAAGAATTAGAAAGTGCTGATGTTGCAGAAACATTAAAAGATGTAGATGGTATCCTAGTTCCAGGTGGATTTGGAGATAGAGGTGTAGAAGGAAAGATAGCTGCAATTAAATATGCTAGAGAAAACAAGATTCCTTTCCTTGGAATTTGTCTTGGAATGCAATGTACAGTTATAGAATATGCTAGAAATGTTCTAGGATTTAAAGGAGCACATTCAGCAGAAATAAATCCTGATACTAAGTATCCAGTAATCGACTTAATGCCAGATCAAAAAGACGTAGATGAAATGGGCGGAACAATGAGATTAGGATTATATGCATGTAGATTAGAAAAAGGTACAAAGGCTTACGATGTATATAACGAAGAAGTTATCTATGAAAGACATAGACATAGATATGAATTTAATAATGAATTTAGAAAAGAATTAACAGAAGCTGGATTAATTCTTTCAGGAACATCACCAGATGAAAGATTAGTAGAAATTGTTGAGCTTAAAGATCACCCATGGTATGTAGCTGCACAATTCCATCCAGAATTAAAATCAAGACCAAATAGACCACATCCACTATTTAGAGGATTTATTAAAGCAGCATTAGAAAATTCTAATAAATAATTATAAAAAGTAGCATTTTTTATCGATGCTACTTTTTATAATTTACAGTGCACATTGAAGGTGGAAGTTGTTGTATTGACAAATTTTCATGGCACAGGTTAGAAGGCACAGGGAGCAAGTAAGGTGAAAATTCCTCTTTCGGAGGAATTTTATTATAATCCTGCGGATAACTAATGTATTTTATGGGATAGATACAGTTTGACCATTACTTAACTATAAAATTAGCTATCTATTAATCCTAACCTGTGCCATGTATCCTCATACTTGTGCAATGAAAACTTTGCACTAAATAAAAATAGTGGATAAATTTTTTTAAATGGGATATAATCAAAAAAGAACGTATCTAAGAATCCAATCTTAATAAACCAAAATCTTTTATATTTTTCAATTTATTTCTAATATAAACACAGAGAGGTGGAAGTGCTATTTTGAATAGTAAAGATTATGAAAACATGAAACTTAACGAGTTAAAAGAACTTGCTAAGGAATTAAATATTAAAAATTATTCTAAATATAAAAAAAGTGAGTTAATTGATGTTATAAAGCAGTCTCGAAATGAAGAAGAAGCTGCAAAAATAGAAGTTAATGGTGTTACATTAAAGGAAAGTATAAAACCTAAGAATAATGTTGTTGAGGAAAGAAGAGAATCAAATAATTATTCACATCAAAGTAGCACTAGACATCATCATCAATCAAGACAAGAAAATAGTGAAGAAAAAAGAGAAAAGATGAAAGAAATGATAAGTACGCTTGATATGGCTAAAGGAGTAATTGAAATAAATGAGAGTAATAACTTTGGTTTTTTAAGAGGAAAAAATTATTTAACATGTTCAGATGATGTGTATGTGTCACCTTCTCAAATAAGAAGATTTAATTTAAAAACTGGTGACGAGATAGAAGGTAAGGTTAGAAATCCTAAAGAGGGTGAAAAATTTAGAGCATTAGTATATGTTCATAAAATAAATGGTGAGGAGCCTGATAGAGCTGTAGGCAGAACACCTTTTGAAAAGTTAACACCAATATATCCAACAGAAAGAATAAAACTTGAGACAGTACCAACAGAAATGTCTACAAGACTTATGGATTTTATATCTCCTATTGGTAAAGGGCAAAGAGGTCTTATAGTTGCACCACCTAAAGCAGGAAAAACTACACTTTTAAAAAATGTAGCAAATGCAATAACTACAAATAATCCAGATATAAAACTTATAGTAGTACTTATAGATGAAAGACCTGAAGAAGTAACAGAGATGGAGAGAAGTATAAAAGGAGAAGTAATTTATTCTACTTTTGATCAAGATCCTAGTAGACATATAAGAGTGGCAAATATGGTTCTTGAAAGAGGAAAAAGAATGGTAGAACAAGGACAAAATGTTGTTATTCTTTTAGATTCATTAACTAGACTTGCTAGAGCTAACAACTTACTTGTTACACCAACAGGAAGAACTCTTTCAGGGGGGCTAGATCCAGCTGCATTATTTATGCCAAAGAGATTATTTGGAGCAGCTAGAAATATAGAAGAAGGCGGAAGTCTTACAATCTTAGCTACAGTGCTTACTGATACTGGAAGTAGGATGGATGATGTTATATTTGAAGAATTTAAAGGTACTGGTAATATGGAAGTACATTTAGATAGAAGACTACAAGAAAGAAGAATATTCCCAGCGATAGATATTTATAAATCAGGAACAAGAAGAGAAGAGTATCTACTTAGCGATGAAGAAAAACGTGCGGCTACAAATGTAAGAAGAAAATTAAATAATGATAATAATACTATGGCTGTAACAGAGTTGGTTATAAATTTATTAAATGAAAGTAAAACCAATAGTGAATTTATAGCTAAGATAAATAGTAAGATAAGAGAGTAAAAAATAAAAAAGGTTCACAAAATGTGAACCTTTTTTACATAAGTAGAATACGAACAAAATTATTTGTTCATGTTGTATTTCTTCATGAACTTTTCTACTCTTCCACCTACATCGATAAGTTTTTGCTTACCAGTATAGAATGGGTGGCATTGAGAACATATTTCTACCTTTAATTCATCTTTAACAGAACCAGTTGTGAAAGTGTTACCACATGCACATTTAACTACTGCTTCATTGTTGAATTTTGGATGTAATCCTTCTTTCATTATTATTCACCTCGCTAAAATATTGAGAACACTCATCTAAATCCTAAAGTCAAAAAGGACTTAAACTTAATTAAGGTAAATCTTTGATTTAAAAGTCAAAAAATCATTTATTATCATTATAAAAAATTAATGGCTTTATGTAAAGATGTTTAATGAAAATATTTATTGGCAAATATTTTTATATAGTTATAATACTTTAATAACTAAGTATTATTTGATAGAATATACCCAGGTAAACTAAAGATGAGAGTTTAAATTTTGGAGGTGTAATAGGATGTACAGACCTAAAGATCATGGGTGCATTGAGGTAGTATGTGGACCTATGTATAGTGGAAAGTCAGAGGAACTTATAAGAAGAATTAGAAGAGCGGAGATAGCAAAACAAAAAGTTCAGGTATTTAAACCAACTATTGATGATAGATATGATAAACAAAATATAGTTTCTCATAGAGGGGATAAAATTCAAGGAATACCTATAAGTAGAAGTGAAGAAATTTTAAATTATCTTGATGATGATACAGAAGTTATAGGTATAGATGAAGTGCAATTTTTTGATGATGGAATTATAAAAGTTGTAAATAAATTAGCTGATGAGAACAAGAGAGTCATTGTAGCTGGGTTAGATACAGATTTTAGAGGTGAACCATTTAATGTGATGCCACAACTTATGGCTATAGCTGAATTTGTTGATAAAATTACTGCTATATGTATGAAATGTGGTAATCCAGCAACTAAAACGCAAAGACTAATTGACGGAAAACCAGCAGATTATAACGATCCTATTGTGTTAATAGGGGCAAAGGAGTCTTATGAGGCTAGATGTAGGAATTGTCATGAGGTTCCTAATAAAAGGAGGTAGCTTATGGGAAAAAAGAATGTTGGGGGTCAAGCTGTAATAGAAGGTGTTTATATGCGCGGAGAAAGTGGATGTGGCACTGCTGTAAGGCTAGAATCAGGGAAAATAAAAGCTAGTTTTGATAATAAAGTACCTTTAAATAAAAGGAATGGACTTTGGTCTAAGCCTTTTATAAGGGGAGTAGTGGGACTGATAGATTCAATGGTAGAAGGAATATCAAAACTAAATTATTCAGCTTCCTTTTTTGAAGAAGTAGAATCAGAAAGTAAATTTGAAAAATGGCTAGAAGATAAATTTGGAGAGAAATTAAATAGTATTATCTCAGTAGTTACAATAATTTTTTCAGTTCTTATATCTATGGGATTATTTATGTTTATTCCAACAGCATTAGCAAATGTATTTAAAAGAGTAGGAGTAGAGTCTACAATTGCATTAAACCTTATTGAGGGTGTAATAAGAATAGGTATATTTTTTATATACATAATACTTATTTCAAAATTAGACGATATAAAAAGATTATTTCAGTATCATGGTGCAGAACACAAAACAATTTTTGCATATGAAAAAGGATTAGAACTTACTCCTGCTAATGCCAAAAAACAAAGCAGATTTCATCCTCGTTGTGGTACTAACTTTATGTTTTTAGTAATGATAGTTTCTATATTATTATTTTCTTTTACTGGGTGGGGTAATGCTTTTGAAAGATTATTCTGGAGAATAGTTTTATTGCCAGTGGTAGCAGGTACAACTTATGAAATAATAAGATGGCTTGGAAATAGTGATAGTAAGTTAGCGAATATACTAGCTTATCCAGGATTACAATTTCAAAGATTAACTACAAGAGAACCTGATGAAAAGATGTTGGAAGTAGCAATTGTGGCTTTAAAATTAGCAGAAGGTATAATAACTGTTAGTGATGTTGAAAATATGTATAAAGAGAGTAATGAAGAAGTATTTCCAATAGAGATGAAAGAAGCCGTAGGAGGAAAAAATGAAAATTAGAGAAGCACTAAATAAGGGAAGTAATATCTTAAAAGAGTCGGATATTGAATATTTTAAAGAAGATGCCCTTGAGCTTCTTTCTGTTATATTAAATACAGATAAGATTAACATAATTTTAAATGGGGAAGAATCATTAGATGATGATAAAGAACAACAATACTTCAATTTTATTAAGAGAAGAAGTGAAAAAGAACCATTAAAATATATAACAGGATATGCTGATTTCTTTGGGCTTGTATTAAAGGTAAAGAATGGCGTATTAATACCTAGAGTAGATACCGAAACATTAGTGGAAGAAGTTATTGCAATAAAGAAAGAAAAAAAGAATATTTTAGATATGTGTTGTGGTAGTGGAGCTATAGGAATAGCATTAGCTAAGAATATAGAAGGTTCAGAAGTAATTTTAGCTGACATTTCTGAAGTTGCAGAGGAAGTAACTAAGGAAAATATCGTTAGATTAGATATATACAATGCAAAATTTATTCATAGCAACTTATTTGAAAATATAGGATCAAATAAATTTGATGTTATAGTTAGTAATCCTCCATATATTAGAACTGATGTAATAGATACATTGATGGAAGATGTAAAAGATTATGAACCTCATTTAGCATTAGATGGTGGAACTGATGGACTATATTTTTATAATAAAATAACTAAGGAAGCTAGCAAATATCTTTCTGAAGGTGGTTATTTATGTTATGAAATAGGTTATGATCAAGGTGATGATCTTAGGATATTAATGGAAGAACAAGGGTTTAAAGATGTAAGGATTGTTAAGGATTTGGCTGGCAATGATAGAGTTGCTATAGGTCACCTTTAGTTGAGCAAAGTAAAATAATGTGATATAATTGTAAATCGAGAAATTTTAAGTGCGGAGTTGATAAAATAATGTTAGATAGACTTAACTTTATTGAAAATAAATATGATGAATTATCAGTAAAAATATCAGATCCATCAGTTATGGCGGATCAAAAAGAATGGCAAAAACTTTGTAAGGAGCATGCTGAACTAGAAGTTATAGTTACTAAGTATAAAGAATATAAAAAAGCATGTGATGATTTAGAATACAATAAAGAAATGTTACAAGATTCTTCTACAGATGCTGAAATGAAAGAAATGATAGAAGAAGAAATAAAAGAATTAAATACAATAAAAGATGAAAGTGCAAAAGAACTTAGAATTTTATTATTACCAAAAGATCCTAATGATTCTAAGAACGTTTATGTAGAAATAAGAGCTGGTGCAGGTGGAGATGAAGCAGCATTATTTGCAGCTAACTTAACTAGAATGTACGTAAAATATGCAGAAAAGCATCGTTGGACTGTAGAAACTATGTCTATAAATGCTACAGACATTGGTGGATTTAAAGAAATAGTATTTATGATAAAAGGTCATGGTGCATATTCAATGCTTAAATATGAATCAGGAGTTCATAGAGTTCAAAGAGTTCCAGATACAGAATCAAGCGGAAGAATCCATACATCAACAGCTACAGTTGCAGTTTTACCAGAAGTAGATGATGTAGAAATAGAAATAAATCCAAATGACTTAAGAATTGATGTATTTAGAGCATCAGGTAATGGTGGACAATGCGTAAATACAACAGATTCAGCAGTAAGAATTACTCATATACCTACTGGACTTGTAGTTTCATGCCAAGATGAAAAATCACAGCTTAAGAACAAAGAAAAGGCTATGAAGGTATTAAAAGCTAGAATGTTCGAAATGGAAGAAGCAAAAAGAAATGCAGCAATAGCAGAGGATAGAAAGAGCCAAGTAGGTACTGGAGATAGAAGTGAAAGAATAAGAACATATAACTATCCACAAGGAAGAGTTACAGATCATAGAATAGGATTAACTCTTTATAAGTTAGAAAGTTTCCTAAATGGAGAAATTCAAGAAGTTATAGATGCATTAATAACAGAAGATCAAGCTAAAAAGATGGAAGCTATGGGGAACACAGGAGAAATATAATAATTAAGTTACTTGAGGAGAGGTTAGATGGATATAAATAAAGCTATTAGAAAGCAAAATAGATCATTTAAGATATTTATGCTAACTATTTGCTTTATTTTTTTTATGAATCCCATAATTTTATATTTATCTCAGATAAGAAATATTATACTACTAATAATACTAGGTATTATTGAAATTTTGATAGTAATTGTTGCTTCAGTAGCCATAAATAATCAACGATTAGATTATGATATAAAAAATGATTATATAATAATAAAGAGTGGATTTATTAAAAGAGAAAAAGCTATAGTTTTTTTTGAAAGCGTATGTGGTATTCATGTATATAAATCAAATGATGATATTAAAATAATTATTTTTACTACTAGAAAAATACCTTTGAAAAGTTGCAGAGTATTAGGTGAGGTAAAATTCAAAAAGAATAAAGATTTATATAATTTAGTAGAGAGAATGGTAAGAAAGAATAAAAATAAAATATATTTTTATACTATTAGAACTGGTGGATATAAAAAGTATTTATTACTAGATTATTTGTATAAAAATTGTATTTATTCTATATTGTCATCTTCGGCTATTGAGGAAATAAAACTATATAGATATGAGTATTAATCATAATAAATCCCTTTCAGCATAAATAATACTGGAGGGGATTATTATGGAAGAAAGAGTTATACATACAATATTATTGGCGGTGACGATATCTTTTTTAGGTATGATAATTGGAACAATAATAGGAGTAATGATGAAAAAAACTTCTAATAGGTTGCTATCAAATACATTATGTTTTGGTAGTGGATTCATGGTTATATTGGTATTTACTGATTTAATACCTGAAGCTTTAGAGTGGAATGTCATGGGTACATTAACAATATCATTAGTATCTATATTTATTCTTTTTTTATTAGATTATTATTTTTCAGGTAATACTAATAATCATAAGAAGGTCGCAATATTTATAGCTGCTGGGATAATGTTGCATAATTTTCCTGAAGGTTTAATTATGGGAATAGGATTTATGGCTAATGATGCTTTAGGAATTAAGATGGCAGTAATGATAGGGCTTCATGAAGTGCCAGAAGCAATGACGTTAACTGCTCCTATGATGGCTGCAAAGATGAAAAAAAGAAATA
Organism: Clostridium bornimense; assembly: GCF_018917145.1. Classification (GTDB taxonomy): domain Bacteria; phylum Bacillota; class Clostridia; order Clostridiales; family Clostridiaceae; genus Clostridium_AN; species Clostridium_AN bornimense_A. The sequence goes on along the minus strand of NZ_JAHLOD010000002.1, from coordinate 109,404 downwards.
TTATATTAAGTTCTTTAGCTACATTTATTCCATCAGTAGTGGGAATTTTTATAGGTGTAATTTTTTCATCTATATCTAAAGAATTTATGGGAAGTGCTCTAGCATTAGCATCTGGTGTTATGGCATATGTAGTATTTTTAGAAATGTTACCGGAGGCTTCTAAGTTATATAAAGGAAAAGATTCATATATTTATTTGATTTTAGGAGCTGTGTTAGCTTCTATAGTTGTAATTTTATTATAAAGTGGTGTTTAATATGGATACAAAAGTTATTATTTTAGATGAAAACAATATTGATGAGAAGTTAATTAAATCCGCAGGAGATGCTATTAAAGATGGAAAACTTGTAGCATTTCCTACAGAAACGGTATACGGATTAGGTGCAAATGCATTAGATGAGGAAGCTGTTAAAAATATCTACATAGCAAAAGGGCGACCTTCAGATAATCCACTAATAGTTCACATCTCTAAAGTAGAAGATGTAAACTTAGTTGCTAGAGAAGTACCAACAGTAGCAAAAAAAATAATGGATAAATATTGGCCAGGTCCAATTACGATAATCTTACCTAAACGAGAAGAGATACCCTATGCAACTTCCGGTGGGTTAGATTCAGTGGGAGTTAGATTACCATCTGAAGAAATTGCAAGAAAGTTAATAGATGCCGCTACAGTACCTGTAGCAGCACCTTCTGCTAATTTATCTGGTAAACCTAGTCCAACTAATGTGGAGAGGGTTATAGAAGACTTAGAAGGAAGAGTAGACTACATAATTGGTGGAAAATCATCTGTTATTGGTTTAGAATCAACGGTTATAGATTGTACAGTATATCCACCATGCATATTAAGACCAGGTGCCATAACATTAGAAGAATTAAAAAATATCGATAAGGATATCTATATGGATAAAGGCATAGAGTCTAATGGTAGCAATAGTGGAATTAAACCTAAAGCACCAGGAATGAAGTACAGACATTATGCTCCAAAGGCACCAGTAAAGATTGTCTCAGGAAATGAAGATAAAGTTATAAAAGAAATATCTTCAATTTTAGAAAAAGAAGAGAAATTAGGTAAGAAGGTTGGTATTATTGCTACTGATGAGACAATAAGTAAATATAATGCTGCTATAATTATTTCTCTTGGAAGTAGAAATAATTTATATGAAATAGGACAAAATATTTTTGAATCATTAAGAAAACTTGATGATTTAGAAGTAGATATGATCATATGTGAAGGTATAGAAGAAAAAGGTTATGGTGTTGCGATAATGAATAGGTTAAAAAAAGCAGCAACTTTTGATATAATAGAAGTATATTAAATAAGGTGGTGTCAATATGAAGGTAGCATTAGGTTGCGATCACGGTGGATATCATTTGAAAAATGATATAATAAAATATTTAGAAAGTAAGAATATTGAAGTTGAAGATTTCGGTACATATAGTACAGAATCTTGTGATTATCCTGATTATGCATTAAAGGTTGCAGAAGAGGTTGCAAATAAGAATTTTGATTTTGGAATTCTAGTTTGTGGCACAGGAATAGGAATATCAATAGCAGCCAATAAAGTACCAGGAATAAGAGCAGCATTATGTTCAGATACATTCTCAGCTCATGCTACAAGAGAGCACAATGATGCTAATATATTAGCATTAGGAGCTAGAGTAGTAGGGCCAGGTTTAGCATTAGACATAGTAGATACGTTCTTAAATGCTAAATTTGAAGGAGATAGACATATCAATAGAATTAATAAAATTTCACAAATAGAAAAAAAGTATAATGCTTAGAGGAGGATAATATGAGCAAAGTAACAGAAATCAATCACCCATTAGTACAACATAAATTAGCATTAATTAGAGATAAAAATACAGGATCTAAAGATTTTAGAGAATTAGTAGAAGAAGTTGCAACTCTTATGGCTTATGAAGTTACAAGAGATGTACAGTTAGAAACTGTAGAAATAGAAACTCCTATATGCAAAACTAAATGTAAGATGTTAGCTGGTAAGAAAATAGCTATAGTTCCTATTTTAAGAGCAGGTCTTGGAATGGTAGATGGTATGTTAAAATTAATACCAGCTGCAAAAGTAGGACACGTAGGATTATATAGAGATGAAGTTACTCTAAAGCCAGTAGAATATTTTTGTAAATTACCAAGTGATATAAATGAAAGAGATATTATTATAGTTGATCCAATGCTTGCTACTGGTGGTTCTGCAATAGGAGCTATTGATGTTCTTAAGAAAAGAGGAGCTAAGTATATAAGATTAATGTGTCTAATTGCTTCACCAGAAGGTGTAAGAGCAGTACAAGATGCTCATCCAGATGTTGATATATACTTAGGTTCTTTAGATGAAAAATTAAATGAACATGGATATATTGTACCAGGACTTGGAGATGCTGGAGATAGATTATTCGGAACTAAATAATCATAAAGTAAAGAGGGCTGTCGCAATAACGATTAAATTTCGTAAGTGTCGGCCCTTTTGATGTATAATGAAAAGTAATTATAAACTTACTTTTAGTCTACAAAGGAAATGAAAGCATAATATTTATTGTGCAACAGTTCCTTTGTAATATAAATACATTTACGATAGTATAATCTTAATTAGAACGAGGAATGAATTATGACGAGTATATTTTTAATTACAATTGCTGCGTTTATTTCATGTATTACAGTTCCATTTGTTAAGGTATTAGCCAAAAAGATTGGAGCTATAGATGAACCAACTGGTGGAAGAAGGATACATAAAAAGCCTATGCCGAGGCTTGGAGGATTAAGCATATATATAAGTTTTATAATAACCATGACTTTTTTTACAGAGTCTATTGGAAGAGAAGAAATTTGTATTATGATAGGTGCAACAGTAATTGTAATCGGGGGAATAATAGATGATATAAAAGAATTGTCGCCAAAGTGGAAGTTTATGTTTCAAATTATAGCGTCGATAATTTTAATAGTAGGGAATATAAAGATATCTATTGTATCAAATCCTTTCAATAGTAATTTTGCATATTTTAATATAAGCTATTTATCTATACCATTAACTATATTTTGGGTGGTAGGTATAACTAATGCTTTCAACTTTAGTGATGGTTTAGATGGATTATGTGCAGGAATGGGCTTTATATCTTCATTTACTGTGTTTTTAATCGCATTAAGTAATGGTAGAGGAGAAGCAGCTGCATTAATTATTGTATTAGCTGGTGGAATATTAGGATTTTTACCGTACAACTTTAATCCTGCTTCTATATTTTTAGGCGATACAGGTGCTCAACTTATAGGATTTCTAATAGCTAGTATTTCAATGGTGGGAACATTAAAATATGCAACAGTATTTACTATAGCTGTACCGATACTAGCTATAGGTATACCAATTTTAGATACAGCTTTTGCAATGATACGAAGAAAGATAAATGGAAGATCTATGTTTTCAGCAGATAAAGGACATTTGCATCATAGACTTCTTAAACTTGGATTATCACAAAGAAAAGCAGTATCAATCATGTATTTAATAAATGGAGGATTATCAATAATTGCAGTAATAGCTATGGAGTTAAAAACTAATATAGCTTATATATTATTTGCAATAACGATATCAATAATTATTATAATTGGATGGAAATTATCCTTCTTTAGAATGAAGGAGTAGAATGGGAGGAAATAATGGAAAAGATAAAGGTTATGACATTGTTTGGAACAAGACCAGAAGCAGTAAAAATGGCGCCCTTAGTTAAAGAGTTAGAAAAATGTGAGTCTATAGAATCTATTGTATGTGTAACAGCACAACATAGAGAAATGTTAGATCAAGTTTTGGAGTTGTTTAAGATTTCTCCAAATTATGATTTGAACATTATGAAAGAAAAACAAACATTAACAGGGATAACAACAAGGGTATTAGAAGGAATTGAAGATGTACTGGAGAAAGAGAAACCAGATATTGTTTTAGTCCATGGGGATACTACAACAACATTTGCCGGGGGATTAGCAGCTTTTTATAAACAAATAAAGGTTGGTCATGTAGAAGCGGGACTTAGAACCTTTGATAAGTATTTTCCATTTCCAGAAGAAATGAATAGAAAACTTACAGGTGCTTTAGCTGATATGCATTTCTCACCAACAACAGCTGCGAAGAGCAACTTATTAAGAGAAGGTGTAAATGAATCAAGTATATTTATAACAGGAAATACTGTTATAGATGCTATGGAGCATACTGTAGAGGAAGATTATGTTTTTGAAAATCATAGATTAAATGAAATTGATTTTAAAAATAAGAAAATAATAATGGTTACAGCTCATAGAAGAGAAAATTGGGGAGAAGGCATAAAAAATATTTGTGAGTCATTGAAAGATATAGTTGAGAAAAATAAGGATGTAGAATTAGTATATTTAGTTCATTTAAATCCAATAGTAAAAGATATGGTGGAGGAATACTTAGGTGATGTAGAACGAGTACACTTATTACCACCATTAGATACTAAAGAAACACATAACTTAATGAATAGATCATATATGGTTATGACAGATTCTGGTGGACTTCAAGAAGAGGCTCCACATCTTGGTAAACCTGTATTAGTACTTAGAGATGTTACTGAAAGACCAGAAGCAGTAGAAGCAGGTACTGTAAAGTTAGTAGGTACTAATAAAGAGGTTATAATAAATGAAGCTAATAAATTAATAAGAGATAAAAATGAATATGAGAAGATGAGTAGAGCGATAAATCCATATGGTGATGGAAATGCATCAAAAAGAATTGTAGATAATATATTATATTATTTCAATTTAAAAGAAAATAGAGCTGAAGATTATAAATATGAATAGTAACATTGTATAATTTTTAACAAATTCCTTGATAATACCAGTGAATGAAGATATAATTAATATGGAAACATTTTACGGTGAATTGTTAGGGAGGTATTAAAATGAGGGATGTCGTTATATGTAGTGCTGTAAGAACTGCAATAGGTAGTTTCGGAGGTACTTTAAAAAGCGTGCCAGCTGTTGATCTTGGAGCAGCTGTAATTAAAGAAGCTTTAAGTAGAGCAAATATTAGTGGTGAAGTTATAGATGAAGTTATAATGGGTAATGTTATTACTGCAGGACTTGGTCAAAACCCAGCAAGACAAGCGGCTGTTAAGGCTGGATTACCAATAGAAGTACCAGCAATGACTATCAATAAGGTTTGCGGTTCTGGACTTAGAGCAGTATCTTTAGCATATCAAATGATTCAATCAGGTGAAGCTGATGCAGTAGTTGCTGGAGGTATGGAAAATATGTCTGCAGCACCATATGTAGTACCAAATGCTAGATGGGGTGCAAGAATGGGCGATGTAACTATGAAAGATGCAATGATTAATGATGCATTATGGGATGCTTTTAATCAATATCATATGGGAGTTACAGCAGAAAACATTGCAGAACAATGGGGTCTTACAAGAGAGATGCAAGATGAGTTTGCTTTAAATTCTCAATTAAAAGCAGAAAAAGCAATAAAAGAAGGTAAATTTGAAGAGGAAATAGTACCAATCTCTGTTCCTCAAAGAAAAGGAGATCCAATAGTATTTAAACAAGATGAATTTCCTAGATTCGGTACAACAATTGAAAAGTTAGCAAAATTAAAACCATCATTTAAAAAGGATGGAACAGTTACTGCTGGTAATGCTTCAGGTATTAATGATGGAGCAGCTGCATTAGTAGTTATGAGTGCAGAAAAAGCAGAAGCTTTAGGAATTAAACCATTAGTAAAGATAACTGCATGGGGATCTAAAGGTGTAGATCCTAAGATAATGGGATATGGACCATTTGCAGCAACAAAAGTTGCCCTTGAAAGAGCAGGATTAACTATAAGTGATATGGATCTTATTGAAGCTAATGAAGCTTTTGCAGCTCAAAGTTTAGCAGTTGCTAAAGATTTAGATTTTAATATGGACATAGTTAATGTAAATGGTGGAGCTATTGCACTTGGTCATCCAGTAGGAGCATCAGGAGCAAGAATTCTAGTAACACTTCTTCATGAAATGAAGAAGAGAGATTCAAAGAGAGGATTAGCAACTCTTTGTATCGGTGGCGGAATGGGTACAGCAGTAATAGTAGAAAGAATATAAAACATATTTAGATGTAAATACAAAGGAGGTATTGCATTGACAAATGAAAGTTTGTTAGAGCGTATCTCCTTTTTTATTCATAATTTTAAATCAAAGTGATATATATGTTTAAATAATAGATTTAGTAGAACAATATAAAGAGGAATAACTAAATCTCTATGAAAGTGAAAGATATTCGTAGTTAATAAGGTCAGTATTTGATTAAATTTATGGCATATTACAAATATAAAATGTGAAGAAATATAAAAAAATTTGAATTAATAAACCAGTAAAATTGCAAAAAATAAAACTGACTAGTCAGTATTATGAGTTTGCAAATTATTAACAATATATTTTATGTTTATCAAAAGGGAAGAAATCAGTAAATGTAACGTTTACTCAAATAGAAATATACACATATTTACAATAAAAAAAGTAAATAAAAACTTATATTAAGGTTAAAAATATAATAAATAAAATTCAGAAAATTCACTGAAATCTATCAAATGAATAATAATGAATTTGAAGGAAGGAAATAGGAGAATATAGAAGAATAGTCATTAATTAATGAAATATGAAGCCATAAATTGAAAAAATATAAGAATTTAAGGATATAAGATGAAAAATCAAGTTTTATTCTTAAATTTATCGGTACTATAATTAGTTACATAAGTTGCGAGGAGAAAAAGTATGTTAAAAAAAACACTAACAATTAATACAATTTTATTAGTCATCATATATTTTGTAACGACTTTTTTTATTCCGAGTGATTATCAGTCCTATACACTATCCGGAGTTTTAGGAATTTTAATTTCTAGTATTAATTTTACTATAAATTATCTTATTTCTTATAAATCAACTAATAACTTTAGAATAGTATTTGGATTTATTGTAAGACTAATAATGACAGGTACAGTAGGAATCATATTGATTTTAAAAAATCCATATGAATGCATACCATTCCTAATAGGGTATACTATTGCAATGGTGCCTTTGTTTTTAGTTAAACAATCAGAACTTAGTAAAGGAGAGTGAGGCTGTGGAAGAAGCAAAAGTCTTGTATACTTTTGATTTTCTGGGTTTGAAACTCAAGCTCACAGATCAATGTCTACATTCAGTAATAGTACAGTGGGCTATTATGGCATTTTTAATAATTGTAGCTGTTATTGTAACAAGAAATCTTAAAAGTAAACCAGATAAAAAGCAAACAGTTATTGAAATGCTCGTTACTTGGATAAGAGATTTAGTTGATAAAAATATGGGTAAAGAATATAGAAAGTTCGTTCCATTAATTGGTACAATAGGAGTTTATCTGTTATTATTAAACATGATTGGTGTCTTTGCTATAAAGCCTCCAACTTCAAGTTTAAGTACTACATTGGGATTAGCTATTATAAGTTTTGCCGTAGTAAATGGATATGCTATTAAAAGCAATGGACTAGGTCAATATATCAAAGGATTTGCCCATCCGATGGCATTAATGTTACCCCTTAACATAATGGAAAGAGTAGTTTATTTGTTTACATTAACTCTTAGACTATTTGGTAACATATTAGTAGGGACATTAGTTATAGAACTTATTTATTCAGCATTAGGAGGTCTTGGAACTTCACTATTGGGTTACTTTGGTTATGTATTTGACATAGGAACACCAATACCATTACATTTTTATTTTGATTTGTTTGATGGAGCAATTCAAACATTCATATTTATGATGTTAACAATGGTAAATATCAAAACTGTCAATGAAGAATAATTTATTTGTAGGAGGAATTTAAAATGAATGATTTTTTTGTAAAAGGTATGATAGCAATAGCAGCAGGAATAGCAACACTAGGAGTTGCAGGAGCAGGTATCGGTATAGGTATGATTGGTAGTAAGGCATGTGAATCTATAGCAAGACAACCAGAAGCATCAGGAGAAATAAGAAGTTCAATGATACTTTCAATAGCGTTCTCAGAAGCAACAGCTATTTATGCATTATTTATAGCTATTATATTAGTATTCATGAAATTATAATTTGAAGATTTATTAAATAGCTCTGAAAGGAGGCTAGTTTATGAATATAGATCCATTAGAGATTATTGCTGCAATAGTAAACTTTATTATTCTATACTTTATCTTAAAGAAATTTTTCTTTGATAAAGTGACAAAAGTAATTGATGATAGATGTAATGAAGTCAACAGCACCATAGAAAGAGCTAAAGAACAGGAAGCTCAAGGAAAGAAATTTCAAGAGGAAAATAGAGCTCTTTTAGCAGAGAGTAAGCAAAAAGGTAAAGAAATAGTTGAGAAATATAAAGTTAAAGCTGAAGGCGTTTCAAAAGATATAATTGACAATGCACATAAAGAGGCTTTAGAAATAGTTCAAAGAGCTAGAAAAGATAGCGAAAGAGAAAAAGCAAAACTTAAAGATGAGATGAAAAATGAAGCAGTTGAATTATCTGTATTAATGTCATCTAAGGCTCTAGAAAAGACTATAAATGAAGAAGAGCATAGAAAACTTATTTCTGATTTTATAATTAAGGTAGGAGATTAATTATGTACGAATATTTAGATAGGAGATATGCAAAAGCACTTTATGAATTAGCTGAAAAAAATAATAAAGTTGAAGAGTATATTCAAGATTTAAAAGAAATAGTAAGCATAATTAATTCAAATGAAGAGTTAAAAAAGATTATAATTCATCCAGAAATAAGTATTGCAAGAAAGAAAGAAGTATTTTCCAACTTATTTAAAGAACATATAGACCCAGAGCTACTATCATTTTTAATGCTTTTAATTAGTAAGGATAGAATAGTAGAGTTAGAGAAGAAAGTAATCGAGATGGAGAAAATCCATCTGGAAAGACAAAATAAAGTACTAGCAGAAGTTAAGACAGTTATTCCTCTAACTGAAGAAGAAAGAACTGCATTAATTAAGAAGTTAGAAAAAAAATGTGATAAAACTGTAATTTTAAAAGAAGTTATAGATCCATCTATAATAGGCGGGGTTTATGTAAGAATAGGAAACGATGTTATTGATGGAACAATTAAAAGCAAACTAGACGAAATGAGAGAGCTAATATTAAAAGAAGAATAGAGGTGAGGTCATGAATATTAAGCCTGAAGAAATTACAACTATAATAAAAAAAGAAATTGAAAAATATTCTAAGAAAATAGAAACAGTAGATTCAGGTACTATTATTCAAATAGGTGATGGTATTGCAAGAGTTTATGGCTTAGACGATTGTATGGAAGGTGAGCTTCTAGAATTTCCAAATGGAGTATATGGAATGGCTCTAAACCTTGAACAAGACAATGTCGGATGTGTTCTTCTAGGAGATGAAGAAGGAATCAAAGAAGGGGATATCGTAAAATCAACTGGAAAGGTTGTTGAAGTTCCCGTTGGAGAAGAACTTATAGGAAGAGTTGTAAATCCACTAGGACAACCGATTGATGGAAAAGGACCAATAAAGCCAGCAGCGTATAAACCAGCAGAAAGAAAAGCTTATGGTGTTATAGATAGAAAATCTGTAAATGAACCATTACAAACAGGAATTAAGGCTATAGATTCTATGATTCCAATAGGAAAAGGTCAAAGAGAGCTTATAATTGGTGATAGACAAACTGGTAAAACAGCAATAGCTTTAGACACTATTATAAACCAAAAAGGTAAAGATGTTATTTGTGTATATGTTGCTATAGGACAAAAACAATCTACTGTAGCTAGTATAGTTAACACATTAACAAAAGAAGGTGCAATGGATTATTCAATAATAGTTTCTTCTACTGCATCTGAAAGTGCACCAATGCAATATTTATCTCCATTCTCTGGTGTAACTATGGCTGAATATTTCATGGAACAAGGAAAAGATGTATTAATAATATATGATGATTTATCTAAGCACGCAGTTGCTTATAGAACAATGTCATTATTACTTAGAAGACCACCAGGAAGAGAAGCTTATCCAGGAGATGTATTCTATCTTCATTCAAGACTTCTTGAAAGATCAGCAAAACTTAGTGATGAGCTAGGTGGAGGTTCTATTACTGCATTACCAATAATAGAAACTCTAGCAGGAGATATATCTGCGTATATACCAACTAACGTAATATCAATTACAGATGGTCAAATATTCTTAGAGACAGAATTATTTAATGCAGGACAAAAGCCAGCAGTTAATGCCGGTATATCTGTATCAAGAGTTGGTGGATCTGCACAAACTAAAGCTATGAAAGACATAACAGGTACATTAAGATTAGAGCTTGCTCAATATAGAGAATTAGCAGCCTTTGCTCAATTTGGTTCAGACTTAGATAAAGAATCTAAAAATAGATTAGCAAAAGGTGCTAGATTAATGGAAGTATTAAAGCAAGATCAATATGAACCATTAGATGTTGAAAAACAAGTTGTTGCTTTCTACACAGCAGTTGCTAGCTTATTAAATGATATAGAAGTAAAAGATGTAAGAAAGTTCGAAAAAGGATTATTAGAATCAATAGAGACTCATCATAAGGAAATATATGAAAAGTTAAAGAGCGGTAAGCTAACTGATGAGATAAAGAAAGATATTGAAAATGCTGTAAATGAGTACAAAAAGGAATTTTTAGCATAAATCTTACTAAAAGAGAAGTGTGCTAAAGGAGGTGGAGTATGCCAGCAGGTCTTATTGAAATAAAAAGAAGAATAAAATCTATAACAAATACAAAAAAAATTACTAAGGCCATGGGACTTATTGCCACCACAAAGCTTAGAAGGTCTAGAGTAGCACTTACAAGATATTCAAAGTACTACAATGAATTTGAAAATATCTATGATGATATTCTAGCAAGTGTTGATAGCATGGAAATAAGCAAGAATCCTTATGTGTATGGTAATGGATGTGAAAAGAAGCTATATATAGTTCTAACCTCAGATTCAGGTATGTGTGGAGGATTCAATGGTGGAGTAATATCTAAGCTTTTAGAAACAATGGATAAGAAAGATGATAATGAATTTATATTAGTAGGTCAGCATGGAAGAACATATTTAAGTAAGTATAAATTTAATACTTTAGCAGAATATGTTGATATGCCAGATGTACCTACTAATAAGGAATCTTCAGAAGTTGTTAGAAAAGTTTTGGAACTTTATAAAAAGAATGAAGTTGGAGAAGTTCATTTAGTATATACAAAGTTTCATTCTACTGTGAAATTAGAACCAGTAGTTGAAAGAATTTTACCTTTATCTGCAGATGCTAAAAAGGGTAAAAGATATATGGATGATGAAGATGATGATAACTACAAAATAGAATCTATTATATATAGTTATTTGGATAATGAAATATTAAATGGAATGTTAAATTCAAAAACTTCAGAGCAAGCCTCTAGAATGACAGCTATGGATGGTGCTACTAAAAATGCAGATGACATAATAAATAAATTAACTATTAAGTTTAATAGAATAAGACAAACAGCTATTACACAAGAAATATCAGAAATAGTTGGAGGGGCAGAAGCTCAAAAATAGTAAGGAGGTGTACTATGCCAGGTACTATAGGAAAAGTTGTGCAAGTTATAGGACCAGTTATCGACGTAAAGTTTGATTCTGATAGCTTGCCAAATATATTAAATGCTATTGAAATAAATATGGGCGATTTTACATTAACTGCAGAAGTTGAACAACACTTAGGTGATGATATAGTAAGAACTATATCAATGGAAGCAACTGAAGGTGTAAGAAGAGGAATGGACGCTTTAGATACAGGTAAGCCTATTTCTGTACCAGTAGGTGAAGGAACTTTAGGAAGACTATTTAACTGTTTAGGTCAACCAATTGATAAGGGAGAACCTTTAAAGGATATGTCAAAAGCACCTATTCATAGAGCAGCACCTAAGTTTGATGAGCAGGCTGTAGAACCAGAAATGTTTGAAACAGGTATAAAGGTTATAGATTTATTAGCACCATATCAAAAAGGTGGAAAGATCGGTCTTTTCGGAGGAGCCGGTGTTGGAAAGACAGTTCTAATTCAAGAATTAATAAATAATATAGCTAAAGAGCATGGTGGATTATCTGTATTCACTGGTGTAGGAGAAAGAACAAGAGAAGGTAATGATTTATATCATGAAATGAAAGAGTCTGGAGTTATTGAAAAAACTGCTTTAGTATTTGGTCAAATGAATGAGCCACCAGGAGCAAGAATGAGAGTTGCTCTTACAGGGCTTACTATGGCAGAATACTTCAGAGATCAAGGTCAAGATGTATTACTATTTATAGATAATATATTTAGATTTACTCAAGCAGGTTCAGAAGTATCAGCGCTTTTAGGAAGAATACCATCAGCTGTTGGTTACCAACCAACATTAGCTACAGAAATGGGGGCACTTCAAGAAAGAATAACATCTACAAAGAATGGATCAATTACATCTGTTCAAGCAGTTTATGTTCCTGCTGATGACTTAACAGACCCAGCTCCAGCAACTACATTTACTCACTTAGATGCAACAACAGTTTTATCAAGAAGTATTGTTGAGCTTGGTATATATCCTGCTGTTGATCCGCTAGATTCTACATCTAGAATACTTGATCCTAGAATAGTGGGAGAAGAACATTATGAAGTTGCTCTAGAAGTTAAACATATATTAGAAAAATATAAAGAACTTCAAGATATAATTGCTATTTTAGGTATGGAAGAATTATCAGAAGAAGATAAGATAGTTGTAACAAGAGCTAGAAAAATTCAAAAATTCTTATCACAACCATTTACTGTAGGAGAACAATTCACAGGAATGAAAGGTAAGTATGTACCTGTCTCTGAAACAGTAAGAGGATTTAAGGAAATATTAGAAGGTAAGTGTGATGACTTACCAGAAGCAGCATTTTTATTCATGGGAACCATTGATGATGTAAGAGAAAATGCTAAATCAATGCTAGAAAACTAATTTAGGAGTGATAATATGAATAAGAAGTTTCATCTTACTATTGTAACTCCTGATAATATATATTTTGAAGGTGAAGTTGAAGAGTTAATGGTAACTACAGAAAACGGACCAGTAGGTATATTAGCAAATAGATTAAGCATAATAACAGCAGTGGTACCTTCAGTAACAACTTATTATGACGATGAAAACAAGAAAGTTTTATTTACATCTAGTGGCGTGTTTAAATTTAGAGATAATAAAGCTGTACTTATGGTAGAAGCTTGTGAATCTAAAGAAGAAATCGATAAGAACAGAGCAGAAAAGGCACTAGAAAGAAGTAAGAATCGTCTAAAAGAACATAGTGATAAGGTTAATGTTGCTAGAGCAAAAATGGCTATGGCAAGAGCTATAGGAAGACTAAATTTAGTAGATAAATATTGATATAAAAAGAACCAAACATAAATTTTATAGTTATGTTTGGTTCTTTTTTTATATATCAGTGCACAGTTAAGACAGTGCACTTATAAAAAATTTTTCTCACCAAAATATATTAATATCTATATAATAAAATATAAAATGAATATTAAGTTAAAATGTGGCAATACTTTAGTTGAGGTGATATATATGAAGCGGCTAACTATAAGTATTGTTTTTCTTCTCCTAATTTTACAAGGATATAACGAAGGATTACTTTATTATGGACAAGATATAGATCCCATAGAAGAAGTTTTTAACTTAAATAAAAGTGATATAAGAGAAAAGGGAATTAAAATTCAATTAACATTAATTAAAGAAAAGGATATTATAGGAGATATATGTAAGTGGGCACAATGTAAAGAAGATATTTATGAAGAGGAAAGTAACGGTAATTGCGTTATAAAGGGAGAAATAAAAGGCAGGTTAGGAAATGGATACTATGTCAAAAATGGAAAAGAAATAAATATAATGTTTTCAGGCAGAAAAAACGTAAATTTAAGGTTGATGAAAGATAAATTACTAAGATGTTTAGATGGGAATTATAATGTTTTATCTATAAATGAATATATAATTTATGATTGTAATGAAAAGAATATAAATGAAGAGAAAAACAAAATAGAAAAACAAATAAAGAAACAAGAGTTTTCCAATGTAAAAGAAAGTGATATTAACAATAGTATATTAATGACAATGAATTCACATTTATTTACACCAATAAATGATGGGATATCATTAATTGATTTATCAGTAGCTTTTGTGTCCTATCCAAATGATAAATACATAATAATTTCAACACCAATAATACCAATAACATACTAAGAATACTATTTGGAGGATCAAAATGGAAAAAATATTTGTAAGTGGTGGAAACAAACTTAAAGGAAAAGTACGCATAGATTCTGCTAAGAATTCAGTGTTGCCAATTATAGCGTCAAGTATTTTAACATCTGATACTATAGTAATAAAAAATGCACCAATGCTTAATGATGTACAAGTGATATGTGAATTATTAAAATCTTTAGGTTGCAATATTAATATAGATAAAGTAAAAGGTGAGATATCCATAGATAGTTCAAAGGTCCAAGAGATAGAACCTTCGGGAGAGTTAGTAAGAAGGATGAGAGCTTCATTCCTTGTAATGGGGCCTATGGTTGCAAGATTTGGGAAGTTTAAAATATCATTACCGGGAGGGTGTAATATTGGAACAAGACCAATAGATTTGCATTTAAAAGGATTAAAAGCTTTAGGAGCTGAAATATCAACAGAAGGCGGTATAGTGGAAGTCAAATGTAAGAAGCTAAAGGGAAATAAGATATATTTAGATTTCCCATCTGTAGGAGCTACAGAAAATATAATGATGGCAGCCACTACAGCTAAAGGCGTAACGGTTTTAGAAAATGCAGCAGAAGAACCAGAAATAGAAGATTTAGCAAACTTTCTAAACAAAATGGGTGCAAAAATTTATGGTGCAGGAACTGATACGATAATTATTGAAGGCGTCGAGAGATTAAAGGGCGTAGAGTATGTCCCTATATTTGATAGAATAGAAGCAGGGACATTCATGATAGCTGCAGCAATAACAAAAAGTAAGATAATTTTAGAAAATGCTAGAGAATATTATATGAAACCACTAGTGGCAAAATTACGAGAGATGGGTATAGAAATAACATCTATAGAAGATAATGTGATGGAGGTTAATGGAGATGTTGATGTGAGACCTGTAGACATAAAGACATTACCTCATCCAGGGTTTCCTACAGATATGCAATCACAAATGATGGCGTTACTAGCAACTGTAAAAGGCACGTCTGTAATTACAGAAACAATATTTGAAAATAGATTTATGCATGTTAGTGAGCTAAATAGAATGGGATGTAAAATAAAAATTGAAGGAAGAAGTGCAATTATAGAAGGAGTAGAAGAATTATCAGGATGTGAGGTAAAGGCAACAGATTTACGAGCAGGAGCAGCACTTATTATTGCTGGATTAGTAGCAAAGGGAGAGACAATAGTAGATGATATATATCACATAGATAGAGGATATGTAAAAATAGAAGAAAAATTTAAAAAACTAGGAGCAAAAGTTTATAGAAGGGAAGTTTAATATTACTTCAATAATATTAAGAAATTAAGTTTTAAAAAGCTACTAATGATAAGAGATTGCGTTAAAATATTTTTACCAATCTCTTATTTCTTTTTATCATATTATTTTTATCCAATCATAAACTTATAATACGATGAAATTATAAGATGCAGAGAGGAAAAAATAATGAAGAAAATAGTTTATATTATTTCTATTATTATAGGCTTTACAGTAATATCATCATTAATAATAACTACATTTGCCAATGAAATGAAAGGGAGTAAGAAGGTAGTTTCAGTTAGTGATGTAAATACAAAGCTAAATATTGATGAACATAAGATTAAAAAAGTTGATGGAGAAATAAAAATAAGATTATTAAGAAACGCTACAGGCTATGTAGAAGAAATGAATCTTGAAGATTATGTATTAGGAGTTGTATCAGCAGAGATGCCAGCAGAGTTTCCAGAAGAAGCAATAAAGGCACAAGCTGTTGCTGCCAGAACTTATGCTTTAGCACATGTAGAGGAATTTGGCGGTACAAGCTATTCTAAAGAAAAAAATGCAAATCTTATAGATACTGTAGCAAATCAAGTATATTATTCTAAAGATCAAAGATTTCAGGGATGGCCTGAAAGTAAACAAGAAGGATATTGGAATAAGATAACAGAGGCTGTTAATTCTACAAAAGGAGAAGTATTAACCTATGAAGACAAATTAGTACTTAGCCCTTATTTTTTCTCTACTTCATGGGGTTCAACAGAGGATGCGGTAAATGTATTTAATCATAATGAACCGTATTTAAAAAGTGTTGATTCACCTGGTGAAGAAGATTCTCCTAAATATACATATAAAACAGAAAAGAGTAATATTGATGTTATATCTGCAATAAATGCTAAGTATAACAATTGTTTGAGTAGCTCAGAATCATTAAAATCTCAAATTAATATTTTAGAAAGAGATTCTGCTAATGGTGTAAGCAAAATTAAAGTTGGCAATGAAGTGTTAACCGGCGTTGAAATTAGAAAGCTATTAAAGTTGAATTCTACAAACTTTCAAGTTGAATTTAGGGATAATGTAGTAGTATTTAATACAAAGGGATATGGGCATAATGTTGGAATGAGTCAATGGGGAGCTAGAGCCATGGCAAAGGCAGGTAGTGGATATGTTGATATATTAAAGCACTACTATACAGGAATTGAAATTTTTAATATGTATAAATAAGATGTGGCTGTCGCATAATAATCTGACTCCTATCAAGTAGTTAGATTAGAGTGAGGCAGTTTTTTCAGCAAAATAGAAGTTTAGGGAACAGGTATCAGTGCACAAGGCACAGGTATATATCAGTGCACAGTTCACAGTGGTGGATGAAATTCCCTTTGGGGAATTTCTGAAATTTTAAGTGGTACAATTTTGTGTATAGAATAAGTTAGTTTCCTTAAGATATTTATATTTGATATAGAACTATAACTGTGCCCTACCTTGTACCATAATAAAAGGAGGTGTTGCATTAACAACTTTTCATTTGTTAATGCGACACCTCCTTTTTAAATTCATAAATAATTTTAACTTTCATTAAGGAAATATAGTGCCTTTTCTATATAGAAAGTTATTTTATTTAAGTGTTAATGAAATAGGATATGTTATTAAAAAGTGAATTTTTTCAATAACAGTTTAAGGGGGAATATGTAAGGGGAGAATAGATAGATATAGATTAATACTTAATA
This sequence comes from Clostridium bornimense, assembly GCF_018917145.1. Classification (GTDB taxonomy): domain Bacteria; phylum Bacillota; class Clostridia; order Clostridiales; family Clostridiaceae; genus Clostridium_AN; species Clostridium_AN bornimense_A. Next base: position 92,163 of record NZ_JAHLOD010000002.1, on the reverse strand, counting down.
TAAATCAGTTCCAATATAAGAAATACAAATATTAAAAACTTAGTATTTAGAAGTAAAGATACTTTAATTACTATTTTATAATACTGCAATCAAATTCCTCATAAGAGGAATTTTTACACGTACTGTGCACTGCTAAGGAAAAACTGCATAGTAATTTGTTGAATTTTGTCGCAAAAAAATAGTGTATAAAATGTTTAAAATTTATACCTAAGGACAAACTAAAGAAATGGAGGTGTTATTAATGGATAAAAAAGATAACAATGGAACTTCATTATTAGAAAATATTAAAAAGCATAAATATCGTATTGCTTTAGTTTCTGGAGTTATAATGATTGCTTTAGCAGTAGCGATTCTTGTAATTACCACTAAGACAACTTCAAATGATGATAGTATAAATTCTGCAAAAGCTACAAGTGCCGAAGTTGAAGCAAATGCTAATAATAGTGAAGATAAGGAAGCTAATAAGGCTATTCCAAGTAATGCTGTAGAAGTAAAAAATACAGACATGGCTGTTACATCTAATAGTGTGGAATCTACTTTATCTCTTGCATCACCAATTGATGGTGGGAAAGTTATAATCCCATATATGGGTGATGAAGGAACTATAAAGAAGAAGAATGGAGCTATTTCAATGTATGGTGTATACATTGAAGCAAAAGAAAATACTCCAGTTAAAGCTTGTGAGAAAGGTACAGTTGAAGCTATTACTACAACTGAAAATGGTTTGACTGTAACAATAACTCACAATGATAATACTAAAACAGCATATGGAAATTTATCAGAAGTAAAGGTTAAAGCAAATGATGAAGTTCAAAAAGGTGAAGAGATAGGGGTTACAGGAACCACTTCAACATTTATAAATTCTGTAAATGAATTAAGTGAGTGCCCAACATCTTTATACTTTGAAACTTTACAAAAGAACGGTGATACTTTTGAAAAAGTTAATCCAACTACACTTATAGAAAGCTTAAATTAATTGTAATAGTGAGTCATTTCCAAAGTGTGGAGATGGCTCGCATAACAATAAGGAGGATATTGAAATGAAAGATTATATAGAAAATAGAGTTTTAGATGTGGCAAAATATATAATTGATTCAAAGTCCACAATTAGAAAAACTGCAAAGATATTTGGAGTAAGCAAAAGTACTATACATAAGGATATGACAGAAAGATTACCACTAATAAATCCACAAATAGCAGAACAAGCTAAGATTGTTTTAGATATTAATAAGTCTGAAAGACATATAAGAGGTGGAAAAGCTACAAAAATGAAGTATAAAGCTATTGAAGGATAAAAGTTTAACAATTATAATATTATAAGAGAACTAGAAGAAATAGTAGAAAAATGATAGAATTAACTTTATAAATGAAAGTTCATATAATATTATGGTAGGAGTGGAAAGTATGTTTTTTAGAAGAGGGAGTGACATGGGCATAGATTTAGGAACAGCAAGTGTTCTAGTGTATGCAAAAGGTAAGGGGATTATTTTACAAGAACCATCTGTTGTTGCTATTAATAGAAATACTAGAGAAGTGTTAGCAGTTGGGGAAGAAGCTAGACAAATGATAGGTAGAACACCTGGAAATATTGTGGCTATAAGACCATTAAGAGATGGTGTAATATCTGATTATGATATAACAGAAATAATGCTTAAAACATTTATAAAAAAAGCTTGTGGGAAAAAGAGAGTTAGTGCTCCAAGTATTGTAATTTGTATTCCATGCGAAGCTACAGAAGTAGAAAAAAGAGCAGTTAGAGATGCTGGTAAAAATGCAGGGGCACAAAGAGTTGAACTTATAGAAGAACCTTTAGCTGCAGCTATTGGTGCTGGTATAGATATCGGCAAGGCTAGTGGAACAATGGTTATAGATATTGGCGGAGGAACTACAGATATAGCTATTATTTCTCTTGGCGGAATGGTTGTAAGAAGTTCTATAAAAGTGGCTGGAGACACATTTGATGAGGCTATAATTAAGTATATAAGAAAAAGTTACAAATTAATGATTGGTGAAAGAACAGCAGAACAATTAAAAATAAATATTGGTACTGCTGATGTTAGAGAAGAAAATGCATCAATGGATATAAAAGGTAGAGACTTAGTTACAGGCTTACCTAAAAATATAACAGTAACTTCTGAAGAAATGAGAGAAGCTTTAGATGAAAGTGTAAGAGCTATTGCTGATTGTGCTCACTCTGTTCTTGAAAGAACACCACCAGAATTAGCGGCAGATATATCAGATAAGGGTATATATATGACAGGTGGAGGAGCTTTATTACATGGTTTAGATAAATTAATATCTAAGGTTACAAATGTACCAGTTTATGTTGCAGATGATGCAGTATCTTGTGTTGCATTAGGTACAGGAGAAGCTTTAAAATATATAGATAGCTTAGATGATAATGGAGATTCTATATTTGAATAGTATTTACAATACTATTAATTATATTTATATAAATGATTTTATTTAAAATCTTAAATTGAAGAGCTGTTGCACCAAGGGTGTAACAGTTTTTTTTATAAGGATGATAGTAGGGAAGCTAATATTTATCGATCATAATAAAAAAGACTATCGCTAGCAAATTTACATTTGTCAATGCGATAGTCTTTTTATAAATATGCCTATATAAATGTACCATTCTCTTTATGATTTAAACAATATGCATATAGGATAGTATTTACGATAACAGAAGACATATCAATTATTAAATCAAGCCTGGTACTTCTATTGGTGAAAAATTCTGTATTATCACAAGAGTCAACTATACCTACTATAGAAATGTTACCTACATCGGGAAGATTTTTTCCGACACCTTTTCCAGGAGAGATAGGTTGGTTGCGAACTTGGATGTCCCCTATACTATTATCATCACCGAGACAAGCATCTATAGCGATTATGTTGTTATCAGGATGCTTTTCTTTAATTAATTTTAGTTGTTTTTCTAAGTTAAGAGCATGAATTGGAGTTTTTATGTTTCCGTAAACAGTAAGGGGAAAGAACTTATTAATAAGCATAGAGCCTACAATAGGACCAAGAGAATCCCCAATACATCTATCTGTTCCAATACATATTATTATCGTAGTATCATCTATATAATCTTTTAAAAATTGGGCTAGTTCAACATATGCCAATTCTTTTTGAAAGTTAACTTTAATTTTTTTCACAAAAACACCCCCATAAAATTTATATGAGGGTATATGGATAAAATAGAATATTATTTTTCTTTATGCCATATATTTAATTGCGATATATTGGTTAAAGAATTTAAAAGATTAATTTGTACGTCTGGAATTTCATCTTTTAGTTTATAAGTTAAGTCTTTTATAAATTGTCTTTTTGTTTTTCCGTCAGCAGGGCAAGGATTTTTAACTATATCAATATTATTATCATTTATGAATGATATAATTTCATTTTCATCTATGTATACCATAGGACGTATTACTGTGACATCCATCCTAGATAAATATGTTTTTGGAGTAAAACAATTAATTCTACCTTCATAAAACATTGACATAAGTAATGTTTCAATAGCATCATTTTTATGATGTCCTAAGGCTATTTTATTACATTGTAGATCTTTAGCAGAACTATTTAACATACCACGTCGTAATTTTGCACATAAGGAGCAAGGGTTTTTTTCTTTTTTTATATTAAAAACTATATTAGATATATCTGTTGAAATTATATGATATTCTACATCTAACCTTTTACATAAGGTTTCAACAGTAGAAAAATCACATCCGTTACCTGGATCAAGAGAAATACCTACTAATTCAAATTTTTTCGGAGAAATTTTTTTATATATAGATAGTAGGTAAAGTAAGGTTAGTGAATCTTTACCTCCTGAGATGCCTATAGCTATTTTATCTCCATCTTCAATTAAATTAAAATCTTCTATAGCTTTCTTAAGTTTTTTTATAAGTTTTTTTTGAACCATATTTTTCTTACACCTCGCATTCTGAAGTAATTATAATACATAATTTATGTATATTAAATATAACATGTAAATAAAATGATATATTTACCCCTAAAAATATAAAAATGAGTTAATGCTTAAAAGTGAGAAAATCAAAGAAAAAGTGAGTGATTAAAGAATAAATTTGAATAATAGGTCAAAACCAGTGTTGATGAAAAATAGCTATGCATGTATACTAGTCATTGTCGACGGGGCGGAAACGCAAAGCGACAAAGCATGTGGGAGCATAGCTCAGCTGGGAGAGCATCTGCCTTACAAGCAGAGGGTCACAGGTTCGAGCCCTGTTGTTCCCACCACATGTGCTGGCATGGCTCAACTGGTAGAGCAGCTGACTTGTAATCAGCAGGTTACGGGTTCAAGTCCTGTTGCCAGCACCAATATAATATAATAAGGGCGGGTTCCCGAGTGGCCAAAGGGGGCAGACTGTAAATCTGTTACGTAATGTTTCGATGGTTCGAATCCATCTCCGCCCACCATATATTATATTAAAAACAATAAAATATATATGCTGGCATGGCTCAATTGGTAGAGCAGCTGACTTGTAATCAGCAGGTTACGGGTTCAAGTCCTGTTGCCAGCACCAACTAAGGGCGGGTTCCCGAGTGGCCAAAGGGGGCAGACTGTAAATCTGTTACGTAATGTTTCGATGGTTCGAATCCATCTCCGCCCACCAAAAAAAGAGAAGTAATCTTCTCTTTTTTTTATGATAAATATTTTAAATAATATGGATATAATTACTTATTATGTAATTCAATGTTGACTGAAAAGTTTAATTGTGTTAAAATATAAGTAAAAAATAAATAAATACTCTTATCAAGAGAGGTGGAGGGAAAAGGGCCCTATGAAACCCGGCAACCTGTGGAATACACAAAGGTGCCAATTCCTGTAGTTTATACTACGAGATAAGAGATGAGTAACAGCATCTTCTTATTGTAGGTGCTTTTTTTATGCGCCGGAATAATTATAAAAGGAGGAAGTATTTTGAAAAGATTATTTACTTCAGAATCAGTGACAGAAGGACATCCTGACAAAATTTGTGACCAAATTTCAGATGCAATTTTAGACTCTTTACTTGCTCAAGATCCAATGTCTAGAGTAGCTTGTGAAACAACAGCAACAACAGGCATGGTTATGGTAATGGGTGAAATAACTACAAAAGGATATGTAGATGTTCAAAAAGTAGTTAGAGAAACAGTAAAAGAAATAGGATATGACAGAGCTAAATATGGATTTGATTGTGATACATTAGCAGTATTATCATCAATAGACGAACAATCAGCAGATATAGCTATGGGTGTAGACGAAGCTTTAGAAAGCAGACAAGGTGAAAAAGATGAAGTTGAAGCAGTAGGTGCTGGAGATCAAGGTATGATGTTTGGCTTTGCTACTACAGAAACTCCAGAATTTATGCCAATGCCAATAGCTATGGCTCATAGATTATCAAGAAGACTTACAGAGGTTAGAAAGAATGGAACTCTTCCATATTTAAGACCAGATGGTAAGACACAAGTAACAGTTGAATATAAAGACAATAAGCCAGTTAGAATAGATGCTATTGTTATTTCTACTCAACATGGACCGGAAGTTGAACATGATCAAATAGTTGAAGATTTAAAGAAACATGTAATAGAAGCTGTTATTCCAGCAGAACTTCTTGATGGAGAAACAAAGTATTATATAAACCCAACAGGAAGATTTGTTATCGGTGGACCACAAGGTGATACAGGTCTTACTGGAAGAAAGATAATAGTTGACACTTATGGTGGATATGGAAGACATGGCGGTGGAGCATTCTCAGGAAAAGATCCAACAAAGGTAGATAGATCTGCTGCTTATGCTGCAAGATGGGTTGCTAAGAACTTAGTAGCAGCTGGTGTTGCAGATAAACTTGAAATTCAATTAGCATATGCTATTGGAGTTTCTAAGCCAGTTTCAATTGAAATAGAAACATTTGGTACTGGAAAACTAGACGAAGAAAAAATCGTTGATATCGTAAATAAGGTATTTGACTTAAGACCAGGAGCTATAATAAAATCTTTAGACTTAAGAAGACCTATTTACAAACAAACAGCAGCATATGGACACTTTGGAAGAACTGACGTTGAACTTCCATGGGAACAACTTGATAAAGTTGAAGAAATAAAGAAATATCTATAGTTGATATATAAAAGAGCTATCGTATTAGCAAATGAAAATTTGTTAGCGATAGCTCTTTTTCAATTCGTAATTCAATCAATTCACAATTTCAGTGCACAGTTAAGGCAGTTCACAGTGCACTGATATATTGTGCCCTGATACATAATTGTGTGCTGATTAATGTTAGGTTATAATAAAATTAATGAATAATATAAGGAGAAATTTAAAGCGATATGGTGACTGTTGAAGGTGTTATTGAAACTATAACTTTTAAAAATGATGAAAATGGATATGTAATTGGAAAGGTAAAGGATAATAGTGATAAGTTAATAACATTTGTTGGAATAGTGCCATTTGCAACTGAAGGGTTACATGTAAAGATTGAGGGTCAGTGGACTGTTCATCCTAAGTTTGGGGAACAATTAAAAGTTAGTAATATTGAAGAGGTGTTGCCTACATCTATAATAGGGATTGAGCGTTATTTGTCTTCAGGAATAATTACTGGGATAGGTCCAGTTACGGCAAAAAAGATTGTTGAAAAGTTTGGGGAAGACACATTAGTAATATTAGATGAAAATATAGATAGGCTTAGAGAAATTGAAGGGGTAGGAGAGAAAAAACTAAATACAATAAAAAATTCATATGAAAAAGGTAGAGGCGTAAGAAAAATAAATATTTTCTTACAGACATATGGAATAACTCCAACTCAATGTGCGAAAATTTATAAAAAGTATGGAGAAGAATCAATAGAAATAGTTAAGGAAAATCCTTATAGATTAACGGAAGATATAAATGGAATAGGATTTAAAAGTGCTGATAAGATAGCAAGAAGCTTAGGCATAGAAGCTACTTCTCCTTTTAGGATTAAGTCAGGAATAATATATGTGTTAAATAATTATTGTGCTTTAGGTAATTCATGTATGCCTATAGATTTGCTAATTAGCCAAGGTGAAGAGATATTACTTGCATCTGCAGAAGACATTGAAAAAAACTTAATGGAAATTAGTTTAGATTTAAAGGTAAAAATTGAGGAGATAGATCATAAAGTATATGTTTATCCATTAGCGATATATTATAGTGAGTTGTCAGTAACTCACAAATTAGTAACTTTAGCAACATCAGAATATAATAAATTAGATATAGATATTGAAGAGGAAATAAAAAAGTTTGAGGAAGAAAATAATATATGCCTTCAAGAGATACAAAAGGAAGCTATAAAGGGTATTTTCAGTACTGGAGTAGAGGTGATAACAGGGGGACCAGGAACAGGTAAAACTACAATTATAAATTGTATTACGACAATATTTGAAGACAACGGTTATAAGGTGTTTATGGCGGCGCCTACAGGAAGAGCAGCTAAAAGAATGACAGAATCTACAGGAAGAGAAGCTAAGACTATCCATAGACTACTAGAAATGGGGGTAGCGGAAGATGAGGGTATGGCTTTTAATAGAGGCGAGGATAAGCCGTTACAATGTGATGTATTAGTTGTAGATGAAGCATCAATGATTGATATAACTTTAATGAGTTCGCTTTTGAAGTCTGTATCTTTAGGAACAAGAGTAGTTATAGTTGGAGATTCAGATCAATTACCATCAGTAGGACCAGGGAATGTTTTAAGAGATATCATCGATTCTGATGTTGTAAAAGTGGTAAGATTGAAAGAAATATTTAGGCAAGGTAAGGAGAGTATGATAGTTACAAATGCCCATAAAATAAATTCTGGTGAAATGCCATTGTTAAACGTAAAGAATAATGATTTCTTTTTTATAAATAAAAGTGGAGATTCAGTAATATTAAATGAGATACTTGGATTAATAGATAGAAGACTTGTAAAGTTTAATTCTAATTGGAATAAGTTAAAAGATATACAGGTACTTACTCCTATGAAGAAGGGGAATTTAGGATCTATAAATTTAAATAAGGAGATACAGAATGTACTTAATCCACATCATCCTATGAAGAAGGAAATTGAATATAGAAACAATTTTTTTAGAATAGGTGATAAGGTAATGCAAACTAAAAACAATTACTCTATAAAGTGGGAAAGAATAAAAGGATTTGGAGATCCTTCTGGAGAGGGTGTTTTTAATGGTGATGTTGGCTATATAAAAGATATAGATGAAGAGAATAATAAAATTTCTATAGTATTTGATGAAGAAAAGTTAGTTAAATATGAAGAGATGTATTTTGATGAATTGGAACTATCATATGCGATGACAATTCATAAAAGTCAGGGTAGTGAGTTTCCTGTTGTAATTTTACCAGTGTTTATGGGGAACAATATGCTTATGAATAGAAACTTACTATATACGGCTATAACTAGGGCGAAACAGTTAGTAGTTATAGTGGGAAATCAAAAGGCTTTAGCATTTATGGTATCAAATACAAAGACTTCTGAGAGATATTCTACTTTAGATTTTAGAATAAAAGATATACTTAAGGAGTAGTATTATGCAGTTGAATTTAGAAAGTTTCAATGAAATCGTGGATTTTAAAGAAAAAGAAATAATGGATGAGTGTAATTTTGGTGCTCAGTATATCAACATTGTAGCCTCTCCATATAGTAATACTGAAGTTTTAAAGAGGCTTATGGAGAATTCACTAAAAAGGGGCGAAAAGATTTTATATATAGGAAATAATATATATGGAAAAGAAATGGTTAATGTAAAGTTTTCTTCATATGACAATGCAATATATGTTAGAGAAAAGTTTTCTTTAGTAATCTATGATGATATATCATCATTTAGTAGATATAGTAGATTTGAGATATTATCTTTAATATCTAGGATCATAAAAGATTCAAATATAAAAGTTATAGCAATATCTACCGAAGCGATATTAAATTCAGTAGAGACAATATATCTTCCTAGTATTTATAATAATAATGTTTTTTGTGAACCGAGAGTTATTAAAACTACTATTGATTTTTATGAAGAGATTCCACAAAATATCTTTGAATATTTAACATATTTTATGGATAGTAATAAAGATGTAGTTGTTGTTATTCCTAGGGAAGATAAACTTAATAAAGTTCTTGAGAATATAGTAAGTCTTAAAGATCAGTTGAAATATAAAAATGTTTCTAAAAACACTATAGGCGAAAGTAAAGGAAAAAATATTGTTATAACATCAAAAAATAATATTTGGAAACTTCCTAAGGAAAGATGTGAAAATGTCATAGTATATTGTCCTAAAGTAGAATCATATCATTATAAAGAACTACTTTATATATCAGCCATGGGAAATTATGGTGACAATAAAGGAGAAATAATATTTCTTACAACTAAATCTTTTTTTTATATAGAGAAAGCTTGTTTTGTTGCAAGAAAGTTTAATAAAATGCTATGGGAGTTAGAGATTTTAGAGAATTAATAAAGAATATAGTTTATCCAAAAGATTATCGTTGTGTATTTTGCAAATGGCCACTAGAAAAAGAATATTTGTGTGCAATATGCAGAGATAGACTTGTAGAAGTAAATGGGGAAAAACATATTAAGATAGAAAATGAAACATTAAAGATTAATTATATATTTTTGTATAGTGGTTATGCTGTAGAACTTATCCAAAAGTTAAAGTATAAAGGTGATTTTAGAGTTGGAGAAATATTTGCAGAATATATATGCAATTTTATAAGATCTAATAATTTAGATTATATTGATTATATAACATATATACCTATGCATAAGAAAGATGAGAGAAAGAGACGATATAATCAATGCAGAGTTATATCTAAATATGTTAGTGAGAATTGTTCTATTGAAATGATAGATACTTTGATAAAGAAGATGAGAACAAAAGATCAAATTGGATTATCTAAGAATCAGAGATTTAGAAACTTACAGGATGTATTTAAAGTAAAAAATGATATTAATATAAAAGATAAGTCTATATTAGTTGTCGATGATGTTTGTACTACAGGATCTACATTATATTATTGCAAGAAAGAATTACAAGGGTTGGGAGTAAAGGAAATAATTCTCTTGACAGTTTGCGCGAGATAAGTATAATAAATATATTGTTAAATTAGGTCTGTGGTTGAAAGTCGATGCCAGTCGCAGGCGAAACGATCCACGTAAGCTAAGCAAAGTCTTAGTGATCATGGTGCGGCTTAGAAGTGAGTCCTACCGCAATAGAGTGCGAGAGGGTTAGTAGTGAGAGGTTAATTCCGGGTAGCAAAAGCTCCAGTGGGCGAGTGTGGGGTCAAAGATCAGGTCAGCTAGTTTTTCAATAGAGGATACCGAAAGGTATCCTTTTTTTATTAAAGAATCATGAAGAGAATTACTTAAATGTTTTAATATGTAATACATAATGATAAAATAATGATGGGGTGAGAAAAATGGGTAATTTAGAAGTTAAATTGGGAATGGATAGACAGACGTTGAAGTATATTGCGGTAATAGCTATGATAATAGATCATATTGCTATGTGTTTTATTTCAATATCTAATCCGTTATATGGTATATTTAGATTTATAGGAAGAATAACTGCTCCTATAATGTGTTATTTCTTAGTGGAAGGATTTCAACATACTTCTTCAAAAAAGAAATATTTTATAAGGTTATTTGTTTTTGCACTTATTTCGCAAGTTCCATATGTATTTTGTCATTATAATAAGTTAGTAGCATTAGAATTTAATATGATATTTAATTTATTTTTATGCTTTTGTATTTTATTAAGTTATACAAAGATTAGGAATAGTGTTTTAAAAGTTCTATCTATAATTTTTTTGATGATGCTATCTTTATTTTGTGACTGGAGTATTATAGCACCATTATGGGTTCTTATGTTTTATATTTATAAAGATAGTTTTAATAAAAAAATGATATCTTTTTCAATTATAGCAATGATAGAAGTATCACTAGTGGTTATATTTTGTATTATTAATAAATTTCCGTGGTATAGAGAATTATGGCAAGTTGGAGTATATTTAAGTATACCTTTTATATATCTTTACAATGGTAAAGGAGGCAAGAACACTTTCTGTAATAGGTGGTTCTTTTACATAGTTTATCCATTACATTTATTTTTATTTGGATTAATAAGATGGGTATTGTAATTAGATTATTGAGAATAAAAAAATATTATAGGAACATAATATAAATTATAATTATTTTAATGAAAAATTTAAAATAATTTAAGTATAGAAAAAGATATTGTGAATAAAAATTAAATTTTCAGTAAATTCGGAAAAATACTTGTACAACATACCCAATTAGTGTAAAATAAAATTAACAAAAGATAGAAACATCTTAAAGTAAGAGAGGGGCTTGATACTATGAAAATTATTTTAGTAGGGAAAAATGTTGATGTAACAGAAGCTTTAAAGGACAGTGTTGAAAAGAAGCTCTCTAGATTAGATAAGTATTTCACAAAGGAATACACAGCAAATGTAACTTTAAAGGTACAAAAGTCTTCACACACTATTGAAGTAACAATTCCAATGGATAGAATAGTTATTAGATGTGAAGAAACTACAGATGATATGTATACATCTATAGATTTTGTAGTAGATAAGTTAGAAAGACAAATAAGAAAACAAAAAACAAAACTTTCTAGAAACATGTATAATGAATCTTTAAGATTTGTAGAAATAAAAGAAAGTGCAATTACAAGTGAACCTGAGGAAGATGGAAAAATAGTTAAAACTAAGAAGTTTGCAGTAAAACCAATGAGTGCAGAAGAAGCTGTATTGCAAATGGAATTAGTAGGACATAATTTCTTTGTTTATATGAATGATAAAAGTAATGAAGTGAATGTGGTATATAAAAGAAAAGATGGAAATTATGGATTAATAGAACCAGAATTTGATTAAATAGTTAGTACGTAATTTAATAAATATATTTGAAGAAAGGGAAAATATTAAGGAAAATAATTAAACCTTATATTATTCCCTTTCTTTTCTTTGAGAAGAGAAAGTAGTATTAATAACTAGAAGATATTAAAACTATTATATTTTATATAATAGAACATACTATAAATAGCAAAAAAACAGTTAAAACATGTAAAAAAGTAATAAAATTATTGTTAATTGATTGAAATAAAAACAATTAAAGTGTTATAATCAAAAGGATTATAAATAAATAGTGGAGATGAAATGAGATGGGTTTATTTTCTAAAATTTTTGGAACATATAGTGAGAGACAAGTAAAAGGTATATTGCCTCTTGTTGACAAGATAGAAGCATTAGATAGTACAATGCAAAATCTTTCTGATGAAGAATTAAGAAATAAGACAACAGAATTTAAAGAAAGATTAAAAAATGGTGAAACATTAGATGATATTTTACCAGAAGCATTTGCGGTTGTTAGAGAAGGAGCTTACAGAGCTATTGGGCTAAAAGCTTATAGAGAACAACTTATTGGTGGAGTTGTGTTACACCAAGGGAGAATAGCAGAAATGAAAACTGGTGAAGGTAAAACATTAGTTGCGACCTTACCAGCATATTTGAATGCCTTAACAGGAAAAGGAGTACATATTATAACAGTAAATGACTATCTAGCTAAAAGAGATAGAGATCAAATGTCACAAGTTTATGGTTTCTTAGGATTAGAAACAGGGGTTATCCTTCATGGTCTTACTGGAGATCAAAGACGTGAAGCTTATAATTGCGATATTACATATGGAACAAATTCAGAGTTTGGATTTGATTATCTAAGAGATAACATGGTAGTATACTTGGAAGAAAAAGTACAAAGAGGATTAAATTATGTAATTGTCGATGAGGTGGATTCTATATTAATAGACGAAGCTAGAACTCCTCTTATAATATCAGGACAAGGAGAAAAATCTACTGATTTCTATAAAGTTGCAGACTTTTTCGTAAAAACTTTAAAGAAGGATGAAGATTTTACAATAGACGAGAAAACTAAATCAGTTATTTTAACAGATGCCGGAGTTGAGAAGGCAGAAAAATATTATCATATAGATAACTATGCTGATGCAGAAAATATGAAAATTCAACATCATACTGTTCAAGCATTAAGAGCAAACTATATAATGAATAACGAAATTGATTATATAGTAAAAGATAACGCTGTTGTTATTGTAGATGAATTTACAGGAAGAGTTATGGAAGGAAGAAGATATAGTGATGGTCTTCATCAAGCCATAGAAGCAAAAGAAGGTGTTAAAATTGAAAGTGAATCTAAGACACTTGCAACAATAACATACCAAAACTATTTCAGAATGTACAATAAGTTAGCAGGTATGACTGGTACAGCTATAACAGAAGAAAATGAATTTAGAGAAATTTATGGATTAGATGTTCTAGAGATACCAACACATCTTCCAATAGCAAGAATAGATCAACCTGATTTCGTATATAAGACATCGAAAGGAAAGTTTAAAGCTATTGTTGATGAAATTGAAGAAACTCATAGAACTGGTCAGCCTATGTTAGTTGGTACAGTTTCAATAGAAAATTCTGAACTTGTATCTTCAATGCTTAAGAAAAGAGGAATTCCACATCAAGTTTTAAATGCTAAATACCATGAAAAAGAAGCAGAAATTATTTCTAAAGCTGGTGAAAAAGGTGCAGTTACTATTGCTACTAATATGGCTGGTAGAGGTACAGATATAAAACTTGGTGAAGGTGTTTTAGAAGTAGGCGGATTAAAGATAATTGGTACAGAAAGACACGAATCAAGAAGAATAGATAATCAGCTTAGAGGACGTTCAGGAAGACAAGGTGATAAAGGTGAATCTAGATTCTATGTATCTCTAGAAGATGATTTAATGAGAATCTTTGGTTCAGATAGAATTCAAGGAATAGTTGAAAAACTTGGATTAGAAGAAAATGAAGCCATTGAAAGTAAGATGGTATCTTCAGCCATTGAAAGTGCTCAAAAGAAAGTTGAAGGTAATAACTTTGATGTGAGAAAATCATTATTACAATATGATGATGTAATGAATAAGCAAAGAGAAATTATATATGCTCAAAGAAATGCTGTACTACAAGGTGAAAATTTAAGAGACTATATAGTTGCTATGATTGAAGATGTAGTAGAATCTGGGGTAAATGGTCACTTAACAGGTGTAGAGGATTCTGCTGACGAAGAATTAAAGAAATTAATTGCATACTTTGATGATTTATTCTTATTAAAAGGTGCTGTTAAAGAATCAGATTTAGATAATCTAGATAATGAGGGCATAATAAGTTATTACAAAGATGCTGTTATGAAGGCTTATGCAGCAAAAGAAGAAATAGTTAAAGATGAAATGAGAGAAATTGAAAGAGTTGTTCTTTTAAGAGTAGTAGATACTAAATGGATGGATCACATAGACAGTATGGAACACTTAAAACAATATATTGGTCTTAGATCTTATAAGCAACAAGATCCAGTTCAAGCATATCAATTTGAAGGATCTGCAATGTTTGAAGAAATGATCCAAAATATAAAACTAGATACAGTTAGATACTTATATCATATAGAAATAGAAAAGAAAGAACCTCAAATTGAAAGAGAAAGAGTAGCTGTAGAAACTACAACAAATTATGATGAAGCTGCAGCTAATGAACCTAAAAAGAGAACAGAACCGAAAATAGGAAGAAATGATCCATGTCCATGCGGATCAGGTAAAAAGTATAAAAACTGTTGCGGAAGAGGAAAATAATACTGTACAATTCACAATTCACAATTTAAAATTGTGAATTGTGAATTTTTTTATCATAGAACAATTTCTACAGTAAAACTACACATAACAAAGATATACTAAAACCTAAATGTGAAACTATAATATATAGAAATAAAAGAAGTAATCACTATTTACAGTGTAGTGTACATAACAACTGTACACTGTGCACTGTAAACTGTGCGCTTAAAAAAGGATGTGATTTTAATGATTCAATTAGACGAAGCTATGAGTTTAATAAAAGATATTGACGTAATTATTAAAGAAGTGGGGGATTCACTTTGACATCCCTAGATTAAGACTTAATGTAGAAGAATTAGAAGCTAGGATGCAAGAAGAAGGCTTCTGGGATGATGTTGAGAGAGCTCAAGAAACTACTCAAAAGGCAAAGAACATAAAAGATACTGTAGAAAAATATGAAGGATACCTATCTAAACGTGAAGACATTGAAGTTTTATTAGAAATGGCTAAAGAGGAAGATGATGATGAATTAATCTCTGAAGCTTTTAGTGAAATAAAAGAATTAAGTAACGAATTAGAAGAAATGAAGATAAGATTAATGTTATCTGGAGAATATGATAGAAATAACGCTATTTTAACACTACATGCAGGTGTTGGTGGTACTGATGCCATGGATTGGACAGAAATGCTTTTAAGAATGTATACAAGGTATTGTGAGAAGAAAGGATATAAAGTTGAGACTTTAGATCTTTTAGTAGGAGATGAAGCAGGAATAAAAAGTGTAACTTTAAAAATTACTGGTGAATTTGCTTATGGATATCTTAAAGCAGAAAGAGGAATTCATAGATTGGTAAGAATATCTCCTTTTAATGCTAATGGAAAAAGACAAACTTCATTTGCATCTATGGAAGTTATACCGGAACTATCAACAGAACAAAATAAACATGTAGATATTAGACCAGAGGACTTAAAGGTAGACACATATAGAGCATCTGGTGCTGGAGGACAACATGTTAATAAAACAGAGTCAGCAGTAAGAATAACTCACATTCCAACAGGTATAATAGTTGCTTGTCAGAATGAAAGAAGTCAGATACAAAATAGAGAAACAGCTATGAATATGTTAAAAGCAAAGTTAGTTGAACTTAAAGAAAGAGCTCATAAAGAAAAAATTGAAGATTTAACAGGTGATTTGAAAGATATGGGATGGGGTAGCCAAATTAGGTCTTATGTATTCCATCCATATACTATGGTAAAAGATCATAGAACTGGGGTACAAGTTAATGACGTTTCTTCTGTAATGGATGGAAATTTAGATAACTTTATTATTGAGTATTTAAAAAATCCTTCGGAAGTAAAAGAAGAATAAAGAATATTGGAGGAAGTAATGGATTTTATAATAGATAAGTTAGTTAAAGAATTTGGGATACAAGAAAAATATATAAGAAGTGTTATAGAACTTTTAGATGAAGGAGCTACTGTGCCTTTTATAGCTAGATATAGAAAGGAAGCTACTGGTGGATTATCTGATGTTCAATTAAGAGATTTATATGAAAGATTAAATTACTTAAAGAATCTTCAAGATAGAAAAGCTAGTGTAAAATCTATAATAGAAGAGCAAGGAAAGCTAACAGAAGAGTTAGCTATGCAAATAGATGGAGCAGAGACTCTTACAGAAGTAGAGGATTTATATAGACCATATAAGCAAAAGAAGAAAACAAGAGCAAGTATAGCTGTAGAGAAGGGCTTAAAACCACTAGCTGAAGTTATCTTTGATGGTAAATTTAAAGGAGATATAAAAGAATATGCTAGTGAATTTATAAACGAAGAGAAAAAAGTAAATACAGTAGATGAAGCATTAGCAGGTGCTGTAGATATAATAAGTGAAATGATTTCAGATGAAGCTTCATTTAGAAAGTGGATAAGAACATATCTAACTAATAAAGGATTTATTGAAAGTAGCGGAAATAGCGAAGAAAGAACACCATACGAAATGTATTATGAGTACAAAGAAAAGGTTAATATGATTCCGTCTCATAGAATTCTTGCTATAAGCAGAGGAGAAGAGGAGAAAGTTCTTTCAGTAAAAATAGTTGGTGATGAAGAATTCATTTTAAATTATTTAAGAAGTAATCTTTTAAAGAATAACGAAGTGACAGATGAATATATAGAAATGGCTATTAAGGATGGGTATAAAAGATTAATATTCCCATCTATCGAAAGAGAAATAAGAAATGAATTATGGGAAAAGGCTGAAGAAGGTGCTATTAATATCTTTAAGAAAAATCTTAAAGCATTGATGTTACAATCACCGATTAAAGGAAAAGTAGTATTAGGATTTGACCCAGGCTTTAGAACAGGATGTAAGACTGCTATATTAGATGAAACAGGTAAGATACTTACTACAGAAACTATTCATGTTACTGCTAATAGCAAAGAGCAAGTTGCAAAAGAAAGAGAAAAGCTAAAGGCAATGATGAAGGAATATAACGTAGAAGTTGTATCTTTAGGAAATGGTACTGCATCTAGAGAAAGTGAAGAGATAATAGCAGAGGTTATAGATGAAATAAAAAGAGAAACTGGTAAAGAAATATATTATGTTATTGTAAGTGAAGCTGGAGCTTCTGTTTATTCTGCATCAGAATTAGCATCAAAAGAATATCCAGATATAAATGTATCTCTTAGAGGTGCTATCTCTATAGGAAGAAGATTACAAGATCCTATGGCGGAATTAGTAAAGATTGATCCTAAATCTATAGGGGTAGGTCAGTATCAACATGATGTTAATGAAAAAAAATTAAATGAGTCATTAACAGGGGTAGTTGAAGATGCTGTTAATACTGTTGGAGTAGATTTAAATGTAGCTACACCATCATTATTGTCTTATGTATCTGGGATAACTCCAGCTATAGCGGCAAATATAGTAGCTTATAGAGAAGAAAAAGGAAAATTTTCAGGAAGAAAAGAACTTTTAAAAGTTAAAAGATTAGGACCAAAGGCTTATGAGCAATGTGCAGGGTTTCTAAGAGTTATGGAAAGTAAAGAGGTACTAGATAATACTTCAGTGCATCCAGAGTCTTATGAAGGTGCTAAGAAGCTTTTAGCCATATTAGGATATACTGAAAATGATGTTAGAGAAAATAATCTTCAAGATATCGATGCAAAAATAGAAGAGATAGGATTATCTAAAATAGAAGAAGAAACAGGATTAGGTGCAATAACTCTTCAAGATATTATTAAAGAAATAAAGAAACCAGGTAGAGATCCGAGAGAAGAAATGCCAAAGCCAATATTAAAAAGCGGAGTAATAGAAGTAGATCAATTAACTCCAGGAATGGAACTTAAGGGGACTGTAAGAAACGTAGCAGACTTTGGAGCTTTTGTTGATATTGGTGTACATGTAGATGGATTAGTGCATAAGAGTCAAATGAGAGAAGAATTTGTAAATCATCCTCTTGATGTCGTATCAGTAGGTGATGTAGTAAATGTTAAAGTTTTAGAAATAGACAAAGAAAGAGGAAGAATATCTCTTACTATGAAGGGATTAGCAAACTAGAAGGGTGTTGTCCTAAGATTTTTACTGTAGTATAATAAAAGAAAAACTTCAGGGATAGGTGAAATTCCTATACTGGCGGTATAGCCCGCGAGCTTTTAATAAAGCAGATTCGGTTAAACTCCGAAGCCAACAGTACAGTCTGGAAGGAAGAAGGGAAGAATTAAAGTGAATAAAAAACTAAATAAGATGGTAAAATTATCAATACTTAGTGTGTTGGCATTAATATTTATGTTTATTGAAGTGCCATTACCTATATTTCCAAGTTTCTTAAAGATAGAAGTATCTGACATACCAGCAATTGTAGGTGCTATAATTTATGGACCATTAGCAGGTGTAATAATTGAACTTATAAAGAACTTGCTTCATGGTGTTCTTATGACATCTACAGGGTTTGTAGGAGAACTTGCAAACTTTATAGTAGGTTCTGCCTTTGTAATTCCAGTAGGATTAGTTTATAATCGTACAAATATTAAGTTCAAGTTATTAGTATCATCATTATTAGGAGTTATATGTATGGTATTAGTAGCAGCTATAGGTAATTACTTTGTATTTTTGCCATTATACGAAAAAGTGATGGGATGGCATCTTAATGATTTTGTTGCTATGGGGAAAGCCATAAACAATTCCATAACAAGTGTAAAATCTTTAGTGATTTTAAGTATAGCACCGTTTAATGTTATTAAAGGAGCTATAGTTTCTGTAGTTACAGCACTTATAATAAAGCCGTTATCATCAGTTATTGAAAAAGAAAAGAAGATTATATAGAAAAAAGGAGCTGTCGCACAAATGAGTCAAGTTAGAGTGCGGCAGTTTTTTTCAGCAAAATAGAGTGTCAGTGCACAGGTAAGGACTATAATATTTTCTATGTAGGGGAAAATTAACCGAAACTGTGCATTGAATTGTGCCTTGTGTCATCTAACCTGTGCCATAATAAAAGGGTCCATCGCTAACAAATCTTCATTTGTTAGCGATGGACCCTTTTTAATTATCTAAAGTATTTCCACATTATAATTCCATCTTCGTTATTATCGGTATAAAATTTCTTTCTGATACCGCAGTTAACAAAACCAAGAGATTCATAAAGGTTTATAGCAACGGTATTAGAAACTCGAACTTCAAGAGTTATACCAAAAAAGTTATTATTTTTACAATAATTAATTGCTTCTGATAATAATATTTTCCCGAAGCCATGTCCTCTAAATTTCGGATGAATGGCAATGTTAGTTATATGACCTTCATCAATAATTTCCCATAGACCGATATATCCAATCACTTCACCGTTTAGTATACCTACACAATAGTGGGCGTTTTTATTATCTATCTCTTTAATCAAGCTATCTTTACTCCAAGGTAATGAAAAAGAAAGTGTTTCAATTTCGTAGATAGCATCAATATATTCAGATTTTAATTCATCAATAAAAAGATTATTTTTCATAAACGGATTTTCCATGTTTATTAATATATTCGCGTTCAGCTTGAGATACTCTTATATAAAGAGGAGCATCTTCATCAATATTATCAAAATTACTATTTTTGAATCTTTCTAAAGCCATAAATCCAAGGGAAGAGGCACGAACTAAATTATTAAATGGTGAAGCAAAAACTCCTAATTTAACTTCGGATAATTTATCTTTAAATTTTAAACTATCATCACCTAAGAATAGAACAGGTTCTCCTAGTTCATTTAAAATTTCAATTAATTTAGATATTTCTATAGCATCATGATCGTGGATAGTTAATAAACCGTCATTAGATTTCTTATATAGAGCTGTATATACATTATCTCTTAAAGCATCAAATAGAGGGCAGATTATACCATTAAATTCTGGGATGCTATAAGCAAGAGCATCTAATGTAGATATAGATGCATATGGTTTATTGCTACCGTGAGCTAAAGCTTTAACAGTAGCCATTCCTATTCTAAGACCAGTAAAAGATCCAGGACCCTTAGAAACCACAAATCCGTCTATATCTGAAATTTTATTGCCACTATTTTTTATAGCAGCATCTATTAAAGTCATTAATATTACAGAATGTTGTTTTTTATCATTATAAGTAAGCTCACTTAAAATTTTATTATCTTCTATAACAGCTACAGAGGCTGTTTCACTAGAAGAATCTACACATAGAAGTTTCAAAGTTATAGTACCTCCTTAAGATAGTTTAGTTTATCGCCCATAATATCTATTGTAATTTCACGATAGTCTAATCCTTGCTCTAAATTTTTAGAAACTTTAATATTTAATCTATCACTTGGCAGTAAATCTTCGATTATAGAAGCCCATTCTATAATTGATACTCCATCTGAATATATATATTCATCAAATCCAATAGCTTCAATTTCATAAGGATCATCAATTCTATAAACATCAAAATGATATAATTTTAATCTGCCATCATATTCATTAACTAAAGTAAATGTAGGACTAGTTATATATTCATCAATATCTAAGCCTTTTGCTAAGCCTTTAGTAAGATGAGTTTTACCTGTACCAAGGTCTCCATCTATACAAATAACAGCACCTGATTGTAGGTGACAACCAATTTTATAGCCTAGATTTATAGTTTCTTCTTCAGTATATGTTATAAATTTCATAGAATTCACCTCGAAGCTTATTTTACTATTAATTACTACTTTTATCAAAGAAAATATTTTTATTATAATTTAATGTGGAATATTAATTGATTTTTAGGCATATATTATAGTAACAATAATTAATTATATCCTAAAAATAAATTCATATAAAAAAATGCTTGCATTTTTTTATCTTTATATATATAATAGTCATTGTGACAAATCACTTTAAGTAAATATAGGGGTATGGCTCAACGGTAGAGTAGTGGTCTCCAAAACCATTGGTTGTGGGTTCAAATCCTACTGCCCCTGCCATGAATCGCTAGTAATTATTACTAGCGATTTTTTTATTATTAAAATAATTGAGTTTAAAATTGCATTGTAAAATAATTATGGAATATCTTTTACTTGTATGCAAATAATCAGATAAAAAAATAGGAAATAATACATAAATAAGTTTTCAAATATTATATTATTTTAAACAAAATGAAAAAAATTGTCAAAAATGAAAAAAAGTGAAATAAACCCTTGTAACGAGAAAAATCCCAGGATATAATATACATATTATGTAATTTAGTGGAAGAGAGAAGGGTATAAATGAAGTACTATATACAAGAAAATCAAGAGAATTTTTATAATTTATTAAGTATCAATGCTAAGAAGCATGATGAATGTTTTACTTTTGTTCATTATATTGATGATAAGAAAGTAAAAGTTCAATTAACAAGATCAGATTTGTTAAAAAAATCTATAGATGTAGCAGCTAAGTTAAAAGCTGCAGGTATAAAAAAAGGAGATAGAGTAATTATTTTATCCACACAAACTGTAGATAATGTATTATCTGTAGTAGGATCAATGTTTGCTGGGGCTATATTTACAATAATTCCGCCTCCAATAGATTCAAGTAAGATGGAGAGATTTATTTCCGTAGTAAAATCTTGCAACCCTAAATGTTTATTATGTGGTAATATGTTAGAAAATAAAAGTAAAGAAATTTTAAGTACATTGAAAAAGAAAGCAGAGGTTGCAGAGATTTTTAGCAATTTAGATGTCATTAATGTTGAAAACTGTGAGGAAGCAGTAGACTTTACTCCAGAAAAAATAGATTTAGATGATATTATATATATTCAATACTCATCAGGATCAACTAGTGCTCCAAAAGGTGTATTAATTTCATACGGTAACTTAATTAGTGCTGTTAATACAACAGTAGAACCTTTAGGCGCAGAAAGAGTTTTTGGATGGGTACCATTCTTTCATAATTTAGGTTTAGTATATCTTATCTTTACTTCTATAATAAAACCTGAATTTGTTGTTGGTATAATGTCACCAGCAGATTTCTTAGCAAAACCTTCAAGATGGATTGAAAATTTAAGTGAATTTAAAGCAGATACTACATTAGCACCTAATTCAGTATATGAATCATATCCAAAGTTAGTACCTGCAAGTAAATTAAAAGGAATAGATTTATCTAATTTAAGATTATTCTTAAATGGATCTGAAATAGTAACATATTCTTCAATGAAACAATTTGCTGAAGAATATAAAGATTTTGGCGTTAGTATAAATGACTTCATGGTAGGTTATGGACTTGCAGAAGTTACTTGTGGTGTTACAGGTGTACGTAATTTTTCAGAAGATGAGGTTTTAGAGTTAGATTTTGATCAATATCAAAATGGAAAATTAGTTTTAGCAAATGAAAACACTGAAAATAAAATTGAGTTTATTGGAAATGGATATACAGTAAAAGATCATAAGATAATAGCAGTAAATCCAGATACATTAGAACCATGTAAAGAGGATGAATTTGGTGAGTTATGGATAAAGGGACCTGCTGTAGCTAAGGGTTATTATAATAATGCGAAAGCAACAAAGGAAACATTCCATAATAAATTAAAGGGGTACGAGGAAGATTTCTTACGTACTGGTGATTTAGGTATTATTAAAGATGACTATGTTTATATAACTGGTCGTATGAAAGAACTTATAATAATCAATGGAAACAATATTTTGCCTAATGATATTGTTGTTAAATTAACAGAAAAAATGCCAGCATTAAAATATGCAAACATAGTACCATTTTCAATAGTAAAGGAAGAAAAAGAAAGATTAATAATAGCTTTAGAAATTCCAGAATCATTAAAGGATGTTGTTAAGTTTGATGATGTTGTAGAAATGATTAATAAAGCTGTATTGGAATATTTCGAAGTATCACCATATGAAATCTGTGTTGTTGCAACCGGTGCATTACCTAAATCTGATAATGGTAAAGTATCTATAGCAAAAACAAGAAAGTTGTATGAAGAAGATAAATTGAATATAGTAATTAGTTCTCGTAATGAGGAAAGTCAGTATGAAAAAAATATAGAATATGATACAGAGACTGAAAAAGTATTAGGAACTATAATAAATGAAGAATTTAATCATAAAGCTGATAGAGATGATAATCTTTTAAATATGGGTATGGATTCTTTAGAAGTAACACAATTAACTACTAAAATAGAAGAAAAATTTAATGTTAATGTACCAGTTTCTTTTATTTTTGAGAATCCAACAATTAATAAGATATCTAAGTATATCGATAGAACTTTAGCTGGTGAAGATATTGCTGACCTTGAAAAAGATAAGAGTTACTTATATG
This sequence comes from Clostridium bornimense, assembly GCF_018917145.1. Taxonomy (GTDB): domain Bacteria; phylum Bacillota; class Clostridia; order Clostridiales; family Clostridiaceae; genus Clostridium_AN; species Clostridium_AN bornimense_A. The sequence goes on along the minus strand of NZ_JAHLOD010000002.1, from coordinate 68,684 downwards.
ATGAAGTAAAATTAGATGAAAATATCAAGCCAGGTAAATATGAAGATGATGCACCAGCAATGAAAAATGTATTTATAACTGGAACAACTGGTTTTGTTGGAGCATACTTAATTCATAGTTTATTATCTGAAACAGAAGCAAGACTTTATTGTCATGTAAGAGCTAAGAATGAAGAAGAAGCTTTAAAGAGAATTAAATATAATATGAAATATTATAATCTATGGAAAGAAGAATATAGAGAATTTATTACTCCGGTGGTAGGATCTTTAGATGAGCCACTATTAGGTATTGAAGAAGAAAAGTATAAGATGTTAACAGAGACAATAGATACAGTATATCATAATGGTGCATTACTTAACTTTATATATCCATATGAAAGATTAAAAAATACTAATGTAGGTGGAACAATAAAGACATTGAAATTTGCTTGTACAGGAAAACCTAAATATTATAATTATGTTTCTTCATATAGTGTTTTTGATAATCCAAGTCATTTTGAAAAAGTAGCTATGGAGGATGATCCTATTGATAGTTGTATAGGCTATTATTTATCATATAGTGAAACTAAATGGGTATGTGAAAAAATAGTTAATCTAGCAAGGAAAGCAGGCCTTAGAGCAGCAATATATCGTCCAGGAGAAATAACAGGGGCAAATGATACAGGAATATGGAAACTTAGCGATTCTATAAGTAGAACATTTAAGTCTATATTACAAACAAAAGTTTATCCAAATATAGAGCTTAAAATTCATATGACACAAGTAGATTATATAGCAGAGGCCATAGTTAAGATATCAAAACAAGGTGATGCTTACGGTAAGGCTTATAATTTAATGAATAGTGTCTATGTATCTATCGGTGAATTAGGAAGAATTATAAATAAATGTGGTTATGAAGCGAAACCTTTAAGTTATGAAGAGTGGAAAGAGAATTTATTTAGTTCAGGAAATGAACATCCATTAAAACTTTTAGAATCATTATTTAGAATTACTAAGAAAAATGAAAAAGAAGAGTTTATAAATAGATATGGAAAAATGTCACCAACTCATTTTGATACTACTAATACTGATAAAGCGTTAGAAGGAACAGGTTTAAGTTGTGAACCTATGAATGAAGCTCTAATTGAAAAGTACATAAAGAATTTTATATAAATTTAAAATACTGTGTAAATTTATAAATTTACACAGTATTTTTATATTTTTAAATAATTCAATAAAAAATGTAAATAAATTTAATAAAACCACGATAAAATTTAATAAAGTAAAAAAATGAAATTTTGTGGGAGGAAAACTGATGGAGCTTAAATCAAGGGGCGAACTAAAGCTTAATAGAGTGGCAAATGATAATTTAGTAAAGATGGTAAGATTAATTACAGTAATTTTGTTATTATCAACAATAGGTTTATATGTAACAAAAGTAGGTACATTAGTTCAAGCAATAATAGTTAGTGTAGCAGTTGTTGCTACATGGATAAGTTCTACTATAACTTATAGATTAAATAAAGATAGTGTACATGTTAAAGATATTGTTCTTATAGGATATGTTATTTCATGGACTTATACATATGTTGCATTAGATTTTTATGTATCTTTTGCATTTGGATTTGCGTTTATAACAGCTTATGTATTATATGGAGATAAGAAATACATAATGATGATAGCTGTTATTATATTTTTAGTAACAGGATGTAAGATGATTTTTGATGATAAGTTATTAGAAAATATAAATATTTATTTAATAATTTTTGAGCAAAATTTGTTGTTTATATATGCGATATATAAGAATACTATTGCTATAAATTCTTTTGATGTTATTAATAAGGAATATGTGAAGGATTTAAATATAAGTAGGGGAAAACAAGATAATTTAATTAAAGAAGTAATGAATTTAAATAATACTATAGATGAAAATACAGGATCGGTTTTAGAAATTGTAGATAATATATCTGAGGAGTCAAATTTATTAACAGAATCATTAGGTGAAATAGCAAATGGATCACAAAGAAATAATGATTTTATTCAAATGCAAGTTCAGTATACTAAAGATGTACAAGAAAAATTAAACTATGCTGCAGATATGACTACAGAGATGACTTCTATTTCAGAAAAAACAAATGAGGTAATAAGAGAAAGTAATAATATTATAGATGAATTAAAACAACAATCCGAAGTAGTAAAGGAAAGTAGCATGAGTGTAAAGAGCATAATGAATGAATTAGATGAAAGATCTAGAGGTATCGTAGAAATAACTACGGTTATTGACAATATAGTAAAACAAACTAATTTATTATCATTAAATGCATCAATAGAAGCAGCTAGAGCTGGAGAAAGTGGGAGAGGTTTTGCTGTAGTTGCAGAAGAGATTAGAAAGTTAGCAGAACAAAGTGCAAAATCTATAGAAAATATAGCGGCGATAACTAGCGAATTACAAAACAAATTGAGCGATTCTATAATTTCTGTAGAAAAATTAAATGAAGCTAATATAAAACAAAATGAATTAGTTATGAGAACAACAGAAATTTTTGAGAATATTGATATAAATACTAAGAATGTTATGGAGAGAGTAGAAGGAATAGATAGAGAGGTAAATAATATAGTAGAAGCCAATGGTGTGATAGTAGAAGCTATAGATAATTTATCTGCTACATCAGAGGAGACTATGGCAGCAACAGAAGAATGTTTAGCTATATCTAATAATTTTAAAGAGAAAGCTAAAGAAGCATTTAAATTAACTAATGAACTAAAAGAAAACACAGAAAATGTAAAAGAATTATATTAATATATAAATTCTCTTAAATATTCTAAATTGTATATCGAATAATATCGATAAATAAAATGAGAATATTTACAAAGGAGAAATAAAATGAATACAAAAGAAAAGGAAGTTAGCTTAGGTTACATAGCTAATAATAACTTAGTGAGGATAGTAAAAATAACTACGCCAATATTAATATTTGCATTAGTAATGGGGGTTACTAATGGTTCATTAAATATGATGCAATCATTAATTTATGCTCTTTTAGTAGTAGTAACTTTTATTTGGTCTCATTTATTATTTAAAAAGGATAGTGAAAGTAAAAGTATAAGAATCATAGTTTTTATAGTATATATAATTGTTTGGATAGGTGTTTATTTTGTCGGTAATGATGTGAATTTTGCTTTTATATTTCCATTTCTATCTAGTTATGTATTATACGGAAGAAAAAATGAATTTAGAATATTTGGATTAGTTATAATATCTATAAATATTATAAAAATGGTTCTTGATATAAGTAAATTTGGATTTAATAATATAGAAGTTATTTCATATATTGTAATAATAGTAACTGCTATATTATTTGTATATGCTTCATATAATAATGCAGCGACAGTAGGCTTTTTTAGTAATACTAATCAGGAGTTTTTAGATAATATAAATGAGGCTAAATTGAAGCAAGAACAGTTAATAGATGAAGTTATGAATATAAATGAGACTATAGATACTAATATGGAGGAAGTATTAGATATAGTAAATAATATTTCAAAAGAGTCAGCAATGCTTACAGTAGCACTTGATGATATAACTAAGGGTGCTGAAAGAAATAGTGATGATATTAAAACGCAGGTTAAATATTCAAATAATATTAAAGAAAAAATAGAAAGTACTGAAATTATGACTAGTGAAATGAGTGAAATTTCAATAAAAACTAGTAGTATTTTGACAGAAAGTAAAGAGATTGTTAAAGAATTAGGTAGTCAAGCTTCAGTAGTTGAATCTACAAATGAAGAAGTTAAAGAAATGATGAAGGAACTTAATAAGAGATCTGATGATATATTTCATATTACTAATGTAATAAATAATATAGTAAAGCAAACAAATTTATTAGCATTAAATGCATCGATAGAAGCAGCTAGAGCAGGAGAAAGTGGGAAAGGGTTTTCAGTAGTTGCTGATGAGATAAGAAAGTTAGCAGAACAAAGTTCAGATTCTATAGACAATATAATTAGTATAACTAATGATTTAAGAGAAAAATTAGATACTTCAATAAAGTCAGTAGAAAAATTAAGTGAAGCTAATAACATACAAAATCAATTAGTACATAGGACAACAAAGATTTTTGATGTAATTGGAGAAAATACTGAATATGTATTAAGTAAGGTAAATGGAGTAGACGAAGAAGTAAAAGAAATTGCAGCGGCTAGTGAAGTTATAGTTAATTCTATAAATAATATATCTGTAGTAGCTGAAGAAACAATGGCTATAACAGAAGAATGTTCAAGTATATCTAATAACTTTAAGGAAAAAGCTGAAATGGCATTTAAGCTAACAGAAGAGTTAAAAGAAACTACAGAATCAGTAAAGAATCTATATTAAATGAAGGGCGAGTATTTCATTGATACTTCTAGCTGTAAATAGAAGAAGATTTATAACAAAAAATAAATAAATATATCACAATTAGAATAATTGCCCCGGAAATATTGTATATATTCAATAGTTTCTGGGGATTTTTTTATTTCATATTAAAACCAAAATCACAGCATCAGTATATATTAACAGTAGATAAATTATTAAGAAATATTAAGTTTTTTATTTGTATTTCATTAAGGTATTTATTTTAATATGTAGCTAAAGTAAGTTGAAAGGAAATTTAATATGAAATTATTATCTTATTCTTTAGCATATTTTATTGAAATAATAAAGTTAGATGAAACATTGATAACAATTTTTATTATAGTGATAATGGATATAGTTTTTATAAGAAAAGTTAAGTTGTGCGAAAGAAAAACTAGAGGTTTATAAGTGAATGAACACTTGTAGCAGCATTTTATGTAGGAATGAGCAAGAATATTTAATAGAAAGCTTAGTTTTATAGAAGATAGATGGATTAAAGCTTAATTTCTCTTACACCAACATTCTTTTGTTACTTTTGACTTATTGAATATAGATAATGAGGCATATCTATACCACGATAATGTTTCGTCCAAGTATCCTTTATTGTCATACCATTTCGTAAAGCAACATTTTGAGATGGTTTATTAGTATCTCGAATAATTGAACAAACTTCATTAGCTTTTAGCTTTTGAAAAGCATAATCCTTACAAGCTTTTGCAGCTTCTATGGCATATCCTTTATGCCAATAATCCTTTTGAAATAGATAACCTATTTCAAGGACTTCCTCTCCATTCCATAGCTGCATTGATAGACCACATTGACCAATCATTTCATCTGTTTCTTTTAGAATAACTGCCCATAAACCAAAACCATATTTTTTATATCTAGCAATTTGTTTATAAAGCCATTGTTGCGTTTCATCATCGCTAAATGCACCATTATAGGCATACATTGTTTCTTCATCTTGCAAGATTTTGCTTAATGAATTTAAGTCAGATTGTTTGATTTTTCGTAAATATAATCTTTCAGTTTCAAGCACTATAATTAATCACCTCATAAGTTTAAATTTTTTTATGTAAATATGTCCACGAATATTTTACCATAAATTTCTATGATATGAAGTCAAAGATTCAATTTATATGAGAAGTTGACAAGATGAGAAAAATATATATAATAAAAATATATTAATTTAACTAAATTAAATTTTGCTAAATAAGAGGAAAAACTATGGATAAATATGAGAACTTAAAATTGGAAAATCAAATATGTTTTCCATTATATGCGTTATCAAGAGAAATAATAAAAATGTATAAGCCATATCTTGATGAATTTAATCTTACTTATACGCAATATATAGTAATGATGGTAATGTGGGAAGAAGAAAAAATAATATTTAAAGAACTTGGAAAGAAACTTCATCTAGATTCAGGTACTCTTACGCCAGTTCTAAAAAAACTAGAGTCAATGGAATATATAACTAAGTATAGAACTAAAGAAGACGATAGAGTTGTAATGGTAGAATTAACAGCTAAAGGTAGGGAGCTGAGAGAAGATGTTATTGAGATTCCTACAAAGGTATTTTGTAATCTGCATTTAGATAAAGAAGATGCTATTGAAGTTAAACATTATTTAGATAAAATGCTTAAAAAATTTTAAGATTTTTTATCTTAAAATTTTTTAAAAGAAATGATTTAATTAAATTAAATTTAAATAAACTATACTAATGATAAAGAGAGGATTTTAATATGAAGTTTTATGATTTTACAGCCAAAAATATAAATGGAAAAGAAGTTAGCATGAAAGATTTTAAGGGGAAGGTAGTTTTAGTTGTAAATACAGCAAGCAAGTGTGGATTTACACCTCAATTAGAAGGATTAGAAGAACTTTATAAGAAATATAAAGATAGAGGATTTGAAATACTTGGATTCCCATGTAATCAATTTGCTAATCAAGATCCTGATAGTAATGAAGAAATAAGCAAAGTTTGTTCAATAAATTATGGGGTAACATTTACTATGTTTGAAAAGATAGATGTTAAAGGAGAAAACGCACATCCTATATATAAGTTTTTAAAAAGTAATTCTAAAGGGATATTAGGTAGTGAAATAAAGTGGAATTTTACTAAGTTCTTAATAGATACAGAAGGAAATGTTGTAGATAGATTTGCACCAACTACAACTCCAGCTAAAATAGAAAAAGATATAGAAAAATTATTAAATAAATAAGTTTTATTTAAGGCTTGTTTCAAAGATATATTGAAACAAGTCTTTATTTTTATAAGTTATTAACGGCCTCACCTAAAACTTTTCCAATAGCATCATGAATAACAAGATCAGCTCTGTTATCAGCAGAAGTAGTACTTTTGTTTATAAGTACAAGATTCTTTCCTCTAAAATAATCAATGAGACCAGCGGCAGGATAAACAACCAGTGAAGTTCCTCCAATAATTAAAGTATCAGCTTCTGCAATAGCTCTAACAGCTCCACTTATAATATCATTATCTAGTCCTTCTTCATAAAGAACAACATCAGGTTTAACTTTTCCACCACACTTAGGACAAGTAGGTACACCTTTTGATTCTAAAATAAATTTTTCATCATAGAAGGCATTACATTTCATACAATAGTTTCTAAGAACAGAACCATGTAACTCATAAACTTTCTTTGATCCAGCAGCTTGATGTAGACCATCGATATTTTGAGTGACAACGGCTTTAAGTTTACCCATTTCTTCAAGTTTAGCAAGTGCAACATGAGCTGCATTAGGTTTGGCATCAGGATATATAAGTTTATCTTTATAAAATTTAAAGAATTCTTCTGGATATCTTACGAAAAAGGTGTGAGATACAAGTTGTTCTGGAGTAAAGTTTATTTGAAGTTTCTCGTTCCATAAACCGTTGGAACTTCTGAAGTCTGGGATATTACTTTCTGTTGAAACTCCAGCACCTCCGAAAAATACTATGTTATTACTTTCTTTTAAAATTTGAGTTAGTTTTTCTATTTCTGTACTCATAAAATCATCTCCAATATTATTTAAATTAATTATAGCATAGTGAAATTAGTTACAAAATAGCAATAACCATTTATTGCAATATGGGAAGAGGTAATGATAAAATAAAAATAGCTTAGATAGTGTAAATTTAAAGTACAGATTATTTATATAATGGGAAGGTGCGCATTTCATGGAAAAGAATGAAATACTAAAAATCAATAAAACATATTGGGACACAAATGCAGATTTATGGTTATGTTAGTTTTTAATAAAAGTTATTTTGACGAAGCATACTTTAGCATGCCTGTTGATGGAAGTGAAATAATATTATGTAATAGAAAAATATCTACATATATTAATGCTTTAGCAGAAGCAGGATTTGTTGTTGAACAAATGATTGAACAAACTGATGATGAAACTATGAAGTCAGTTGGAGATAATAGTAGCAAAACAAAAAAGGCTAAGATGCTCCCAATTTCATTTTGCTTCAAGGCAAGAAAGTTGTAATGATAGAAAAAAATATTAACTTTATATGAGAATACATGGGAGGAATTATGTCTAAAGTAAAACTAACTATAAAAGAGAGTAAATGTAGATGTGGATATTTAAAAAAAGGTGATGAATTTATAATTGAAGATTTATGTCCGCCTATATGTCATGAGTTATGGAATAGTATATATCCATTTATATATGCATTACAGAATGGAGCAGATTTAGATTATGGAAATATAAAAGCACCTATGTTTGATATGAAATGTCCCGATGATGGTAGAGTTATCGTTCATGGTGAAAGAATTTAATGAATTATACTAATTGGTGCTTTGACAAAAATTAATAAAATTATTATAATTATAGTATTAATTGAAGTTTATGCGTATAATTGATCAGCGTGAAATCATTATTTGATTTCGCGCTTTATTTTTTTGAGCAAAACTTTAAAGTATAGGAAAGTGAGGAGAATAGGAAATGGAATTTTACATGAAATTACCACGTAACAAAAAGGAGTTTGCATTATTTATGGCGGTTATATCAATTATATCAGTAAATATAATTGCACCACTAATTACATGTTTTGAGATGAGTACTTTTAGTTTGGATATTTGGAAAAATGCCATTAAAGTTATACCTTTTATATGGATATGTGTAATTGCACTTGTTTTAGCAACATATAAACCAGCAGAATGGATGACAGGAAAAATTGTAGAGAAAGATGATAGCTTCAATGCACATATTGTTATTAATATTTTATGTACAGTATTTTTAATGTCAATATTTTTAACTGTAATAGGGACATGGATAGGATCTGGTGCCATTACAATGGAACCAATTAATATGTTTTTTTACAAATGGCCACGTAATTTTGCAATATCATTTGGTGTGGAATTATGTATTGCTCAGCCAATTGCAAGAGCTGTGATGTCTTTAATTCATAGTAAATCTAAGGAGCCTGAATATATTGAAGAGATAGAAAAGACAAGTTAGATTCTATAACAGAAATGAGAAAAAATAAAAAATTATTAGACTATATATTGTGAATTTAAAAGTGTCTAGAAATAGGCACTTTTTATTATAAAGAAATAAAGTATCCTTAAAAACTTAGTTCAGTAGGTGTATAATACAATTACATTTATGTATTTATTTTACACAGAAAAGGAGGAAAAAAATGAAGATAGATACAGAGAGATTAGAGCTTGTGGCTTTATTACCACAACAATTAAAATTATTAACTACTAATATAGAAAAACTCGAAGAAGAATTAGATGCTAAGTATAAAGCGGAACCTATGGAAGGTTTTTTTCTTGATATAGTAAAAGGACAAGTTGAAGCAACGGAAAAAGATTCAAAAAATTATTTTTGGCATAGTTTTTGGCTTTTAATTCGTAAAAGTGATAGGGTTATCGTCGGTTCAGCAGATTTTAAAGATATACCTAATAAAGATTGTGAAGTTGAAATAGGATATGGATTAGGAAAAGACTTTGAACATAATGGCTATATGACAGAAGCAGTAATGGCTATGAGTCAGTGGGCATTAAAACAGGATGGAGTTTCAAGTGTTATTGCAGAAACAGAGATAGATGGATTTGCATCTCAAAGAATTTTAAAGAGGTGTGGGTTTAAGAAATATAAGGAAGAAGCTACTACTTGGTGGAGATTAAGATGAAATTGACACCTAATAATTTTAAATGGAGAGGAGGGAGTTAATGAAAGCTGTCATTTTTGATATGGATGGTCTTATGTTTGATACAGAAAGAGTATTTGTGAAGGCATGGGATTATGCTGGTGAAAAAATTGGTATCGGTAAAGCAGGTTACATGACTATGAAAACATTAGGAATGAATATAGTTATGTCGAGAAAAGTGTGGATCGACGAATTTGGAGCTAAGTATAGTGAAGAAGGTTTAAGGAAGTATACAAAGGAATTTTTAGAAGACTATTATAAAAATAATAAGGTACCTGTTAAGAAAGGTTTATATAACTTGCTAGAATATTTACATAAATCAAACTATAAAATTGCAGTTGCTTCATCTTCTCCAAGATGGGAAGTAGAAAAGCATTTAAAGGATGCCGATATATTAAAATATTTTAATGTAATTGTATGCGGTGATATGGTTGAAAAGTCAAAGCCAGAGCCAGAAATATATTTAAAAGCATGTGAATTGTTAAATTTAGAACCTTGTCAGTGTATCGCTCTTGAAGATTCTAAAAATGGGATACTTTCAGCATATAATGCTGGGTGCAAGACAATTATGGTGCCTGATATGTGGCAACCAGATGATGAGATAAAGAAAATTGTCTATAAAGTAATCAGTGATTTAGATGCTGTTAAAGTTTTTATAGAGGAAGGTAATATTGAACAAGAATAGTTAGAAGTTATTACCGTCATGTTTTGAATTTTATTCAGAAAAAATTGATGGAAAGTGTTTTGTGAAATTTGGATACCTAAAAAGGAGTAAAAACACTAATAACATTATGTAGCTTATTTTGAACACTAAATTTGTATATTATATTATTACATATGTTATACTATGTTCATATATCAGATACAACAAAGGAGAGTTTTATATGAATTTATCAATGGATAACTATATTAAAGTAAGAATGGCACAAAAAAATGGTGCAAGAACTATAGAAGAGTTAAAAGCGCTTTCTGATATCGTAATTAGTACTGAAGAAGAAAAAAAAGAAATTCAAGCTATTCTAAAACAAGCTTGCAAATGTAATAATATTTCAGTTGATGCCGTAGTAGAATTAGTTAACCAAGGCATTGACACAATTGAAGGAATAAAAGAGGCTACTTCTGCTGGTACAGTTTGCGGTCGTTGTGAAGGTGTTCTTGCTAATATTATTGAAAATAAAAGATAAGTGAAGAATTAATTGTGTTTAATTAATAAAACTTTATTTTTAAAGTGTCTAATTATAGGCACTTTTTTTAATTTGGTTTATTGAAATATTGTAATACAATAATATACAATATATTATAATAATAGTAAAATAATACTGTACAGTAAATAATACAAAATGTATTATCTATAATTTTTAAAGAGTATGAGGGTGGGGAAGAAATTGAACATAACAACTTTCATTATTGCAAATTTAGTAATTTATATGCCATTTCATCTTTTTGAAGAAGCCATAGGGGATTTTCCTAAGTGGATGTATGAACATAAATGGTTGCCTTACCATATGAATCATGGACATTGGATGGCAAATAATATTTTTATATACTATCCATTATTGTTAATTTCAATAGCATTATATTTTTTCTGTGGTATAACTTCTTGCGGTATAGCAATAATAGTGTGGGGAGTTATTAATTTTTGCGATCACTTTTTTTATACAATAAAAGATAAAAAAGTATCTCCAGGATTATTTACAGGAGTATTATTTCTTATTAATTCTATAATAGGAATGATACTGTACATTAATTCTGATGTTTTTTCAATAGTAACCTTAATAGTAGCAATTATTATTGGCGGAATTCTGTTTGGAGCCCCAATAGGATTATGTGTAGTAATATATAATTTCTTTGATAAATATTTTAAGTAATAAAAGGTATCTAATTTTTATAGACACCTTTTATTTTTATCCAAATTAAGGGTTGAATAACAATCTAAACCATGATAAAGTTATTTAGAATCTTTGAAGGGAAGTGCCTTATGGAAATAAGAAAAATGATAATTGATGAGAGGGGTTAGAGTATGAAGTATTATATGGTTGATACATTTACAGATGAAGTTTTTGGAGGAAATCCAGCAGGGGTATGTATTTTAGATAGAAAAATTAGTCCAGAGATAATGCAAAGGATAGCTAAAGAACATAACTTACCAGAGACTGCATTTGTATTAAAAGAAGAAAATCAATATTCATTACGTTGGTTTACACCTAAATTTGAAATTGATTTATGTGGACATGCTACCCTTGCATCGGCATTTATTCTTATGAATTATTTTTATAAAGATATGCAGAAAGTTACCTTTTCAACGCAAAGTGGAATTATTGAAGTTGTACGAGATGATAATAAATATGAAATGTCATTGCCAATTAGAAAACCTAAAAAAATAGATATCACTGAAGAGATGAGAACTCTTCTAAGGGTAACACCAGAAGAAGCAGCTTCATCAAGAGATTTAATAGTTTTATTATCTAGTGAAGAAGAGGTTGTTAATTATATTCCTAATTATGATGATTTATCGAAATTATCAGATTGGTTAGGAATTGTTATTACTGCAAAAGGGAAAAAAGCTGATTTTGTTTCAAGATATTTTTGTCCAGAGCTAAAAGATGAAGACCCTGTTACTGGTTCATCACATTGTAGCCTTGTTCCATATTGGTCAGAAAGATTAGGATGTACTAAACTTTATGCACAGCAATTATCAGAAAGAAAAGGAGAATTATACTGTAATTTAGAAGATGATTGCGTAAAGGTTGCAGGAGCAGCAAGACTTTATATGGTTGGTGAGATAAATGTTTAGTTAATATTAAGATCTTACTATAACAACACTTAAGTATAATAGCTTCTAATGTGAGAAAAATACATAGTTAATATAAGACAGTAGTTTTTATATCTATAAAATCTATAAAGATTATTATATTACTGCCTTATTTTATTGTGCAAAGTTATAAAAATAAAGGTGAAATATAGATATTATTGAAAACGTATTACAAATAAAATACAATATTGATATAAGGAGGTAATAATGAATAAATAATTATTAAGAAGAAGGTGGAAGTATTTGAATATATTAAGATGTACTATTAATGATGTCGATTTAGTAATAGAAGCTATAAATAAGATTAAGAAAGAGGAAGCTTCAAATATAGCAGAAGTAAATACTGTTACTAGGTTTCTAAATAATGATAATAATTATTTTTTCGTAGCACTTGATGATAATAATGTTGTAGGTTATGCAATCGTATACAGACAAACATCATTGGACACATTGAATGATGTAATGTGTCTATATGATATAAAAGTTTTAAAGAATCATAGAGCTAGGGGTATAGGAGAAGTTATAATAAATGAAATAAAGAAAATTTGTGAAAGTGAAAATATATTAAAGTTATGGGCACCAACAAATATTAGAAATATTCCAGCAAGTATTTTATGTAAGAAGACAGGGGCAATGGCTAAGGAATTAGGAAATGAAGTTATATATACTTATGAATTTAAGTAATTTTTGAATTTAATCACAATATACACTATAAAAAAGATAAATTATTGTATAAGTACAAAATTTATCTTTTTTTATATAATAAATAAGAAAAATATGGTAATCTATATTTTATAGAAGAATTTATGAATAAAATGAAAGGCTATAAAGGGGGAAACAAGGTGCTTAAATTAAATAGCATTACTAAGGCTTTTGATAATAAGTTAATTTTAGATGATGTGAATTTTACTTTTGAAAAAGGGAAAATTTATGGGTTACTAGGAAGAAATGGCGCAGGAAAAACTACATTATTCAATTGTATAAGTGAAGAGTTACCTGTAGATAAGGGAACTGTTACTTTGTTAAATGAAGATAATATTGAGAGAAAATTAGATTCATCTAATATAGGATATGTATATGCGGATCCTGTTCTACCAGATTTTTTGACGGGATATGAGTTTATAAAATTTTATATTGATATACATAAAGATAAGATTAGTGATTTAAAAAGTATAGATGAATATTTAGAATTAATAAAGATTGATGAGGAAGATAGATATAAGTTAATAAAGTCTTATTCTTTTGGAATGAAAAATAAATTACAGATGCTTTGTTATTTAATTAGTAAACCAGAGATTATTTTGCTAGATGAGCCATTGACATCTTTTGATGTAATTGTAGCTTTAGAAATTAAAAATCTACTTAAGGAAATAAAAAAGAATCATATATTAATTTTCTCAACACATATATTACAGTTGGCTGTTGATCTTTGTGACGAATTAGTAATATTAAAAGATGGAAAGCTTTCATTAATTGATAATAGTATTTTAAAAAGCAATGATTTTGAAGAAGTAATTATGGAATTATTAAAGGAGGAAAGTGATGTTTAATATTTTCACAAAGGTATATCAAATTTCGTTTGCTCAAAATATTAATATGTGGATTTATTATATAAAGAAATTACCTCTTTTAGGGAAGCGTATTCCTGAAACTCTTTATAAATCTACAAATGCAAAAACTATATTAGCTAATATTATTAGAGTGTTGACTTTTATATTTGGTTTTATAAAAAAATATTTATATATGTTTCTTATGGTTGTATTACCAGCTTTTTGTATCTCTAAGGTAACAGATATAAATATTAGTGATATTAAATTTCATATATTTTTCTTTCTAAGTTTTATTATGGGGCCATTTATGAACAATAAATTTACATCAGATATTACAAAAGATTTTTATATGATTAATTTAATGCGTATTAATGCCAAGAAATATTATTTAAGTAAAATGATATTTTCTTATATTGAGTATTTTATTTACTTCGTATTTCCTATGATGTTATTAGGGTGTACTTTTTTACAAGCATTAGTTATAACTTTGGAATTTGTTGCCTTTAGGATTATAGTTCAAGGATTTTTGTTATTAGTTAGTAGCACTAAGAAAAAGCCAATATTCACTAATGGGTTATACAGTATATTACTAATATTGATACCTAGTATTATGGCATATGGATTTCATTTTTTCGGAATAACTTTTAAAATAAAAGAATTACTGTTATACATTCCATCAATTATAGTTATTTTAGTTTTAGCTATTAGTTCATTATATTATCTATTTAAATCTAATAAATATTATCTACTTTCTAAAATCATTATTTCAAGAGAAGATACTAACAATATTAATATGCTTACTTCGGAAGCTACATTTAATGATGTTAAGCTCGATGAAAAGAAAATTAATTCTAAGAATCTAAAAAAGGATAAGTATAAGGATAAGATTGGTATGGAGTATCTTAACTTAAAGTTTTTAGAGAGGCATAAAAAGGTGTTGATTAATCCAGTTAAGTTAAGAGTATATATTATTGCTATATTATCTTTGCTTGCAATAATTGTTACCATTTTCTTTAGTGAATTTAACAATAAAATCAGTGAATTTATATTATCCTCTAGTGGTATATTAGTGTTTGTATTGTATTGCATATCTATAGGCGAAAAAACTACTAGAGCCTTCTTTTTTAATTGTGATAATAGTTTATTAAGATATAAATTTTACAAGGAACCAAAGGTTATATTAAGTAACTTTAAATCAAGATTAAAAATTACTTTAATGTTGAATAGTATTCCTGCTGTTACGTTGGCTATAGGAATGTTACTAACATTGATTTTTTCTAGAGGGGATATTATAAGGTTTATTCCCATATTTATAAGTATAATTACTTTAGCAGGCTTTTTTTCAATACATTATTTGTTCCTTTATTATATTATACAACCATATACATCACAATTAACCATTAAGAGTCCTGTTTATAAAATTGCATCTTTTATTGTATATATAGTTTCATATCAATGCTTACAAGTTAGAACTAAATCCATATTGTTTACTATATCTATAATAATAATTACAATTGCTTATATATTAATTGCAATTACAGCAATATATAAGTATGCACCTAAACGATTTAAATTACATTAATAAAATTTACAAGGTTTTACATAAATAGAGAGTGTATTGTAGAAAAATGTTGAATTATTACAAGGAATGATATATATTAATTATAATCAAGCAAAAGAAGAAAGGATAGAAAAGATACGATGGAAAACGAAAGAGAGCAGTGGGGAAGTAAAATGGGCTTTATACTTGCAGCTGTTGGTTCAGCGGTAGGTTTAGGTAATATATGGAGATTCCCTTATTTAGTTTATAATAATGGAGGAGGAGCATTTTTAGTTCCATATTTCATAGCAATTTTAACAGCTGCTATACCAATATTAATATTAGAATATGGTATGGGGCATAAATATAGAGCGTCAACTCCATTAGCTTTGGCAAGAGGAAATAGAAAATGGGAATGGCTTGGATGGTGGCCAACTATTAATGCATTTTTTATATTAGCATATTATTCTATGATTTTAAGTTGGGCAATAAAGTATTTAACATTAAGCTTTACTAAAGGTTGGGGTGCTGATCCTAATAATTATTTTTATAATGACTTTTTAAGATTATCATCATCACCATTTGAATTTACTGCTATTATATGGCCAGTACTTATAGGTATAGCAGCGTTATGGGCAGTTAACTGGTTTATTTGCTATAGAGGAGTAAAAGGTGGTATTGAAAAATTAAACAAAGTATTATTACCTTTATTAATACTTATTATGATAATAATAGTTGTAAAGGGTGTTACTTTAAATGGATCAACATTAGGGTTAAATAAATTATTTACACCTGATTGGAGCAAGGTAAAAGATCCTAGCGTTTGGATAGCTGCATATGGCCAAGTATTTTTCTCTTTAAGTGTTGGTATGGGTATAATGATGACTTATTCAAGTTATTTACCTAAGAAATCAGATATAAACAATAGTGCATTTATGACTGGGTTTGCAAATTGTGGATTTGAATTTTTATGCGCTATAGGAGTATTCTCAATCTTAGGATTTATGGCAACAAGTCAAGGAGTACCAATAGAAGAAGTTGTTTCAGGCGGTATAGGATTAGCTTTCATCGTATTCCCAAAAGTATTTAGTATTATGGGAGTATGGGGAAATATCTTAGGGGTATTATTCTTTATGTGTTTAATATTCGCAGGATTAACATCATCAGTAT
Organism: Clostridium bornimense; assembly: GCF_018917145.1. GTDB lineage: Bacteria > Bacillota > Clostridia > Clostridiales > Clostridiaceae > Clostridium_AN > Clostridium_AN bornimense_A. The sequence goes on along the minus strand of NZ_JAHLOD010000002.1, from coordinate 52,071 downwards.
CATTAGTAGAAGCTGTAACAGCTCCAATTATAGATAAGACAGGATGGAACCGTAAAAAGGTAGTTACTTGGATTTGTATTTTAGGTTTTGTTGCAAGTATAGCATTTGCTACAAATGCAGGATTATATCTGTTAGATATTATTGATAACTTTATAAACAATTACGGAATAGTTGTAGTTGGATTATTAGAAGCCTTTGTAATAGGATGGATAATAAAGCCTGCCGCTATACGTAATCATACAAATTCAGTTTCTTATTTTAGAATAGGAAAATGGTGGGATATAACTATTAAATATATAACACCAGTAGTATTAGCATTTATGTTAGTTAGCAGCATTATTAATGAAATCAGAAATCCATATGAAGGCTATTCACTAGCAGCATTATTTGTATATGGATGGGCTATAATAGGAATTGGTATAATAGGTTCTTTATTAATAAGTAGAACACCATGGAAAAACAAACATATAGAAAATGATGAAAGTGAGGCATAAAATATGACACCGATAGCAATTACATTTTTATCATTAGGATCTATTGTTTTATATGGTGGATTAATAACTACTATAATGATAGCAATCAAATGTGATAAAAAATAAATAATACTATTTTATAAAACTACTGAGAGTAAGATTACATTACTCTCAGTAGTTATTTTTTTGAGGAATATATTAAGAATGGTAAATATATACTATAATATTTGTAAGAGGTGATGATAATGAATAATACAGTTGTAGTATATAAATCAAAATATGGTTCAACAAAAAAATATGCAGAATGGATTGCAGAAGAGTTAGGTTCGGATATCATTGAAAATAAATCAATAAAGATTGATAGCTTAAGTGAATATAACACAATAATTTATGGTGGCGGGTTATATGCCGGTGGAATTAATAGTGTTTCTTTGATTACAGATAATTTTAATCAACTTCAAGATAAAAAGTTAATAATATTTACATGTGGGTTAGCAGATCCAAAGGATGAGGAAAATATTAAAGGAATTCATAATAGTATAGATAAGGTGTTTACAAAAGAAATGAAGGAAAAGGTAAAGTTTTTTCACTTGCGTGGTGGTATGGATTATTCGAAGCTTAATATTGTTCATAAATTGATGATGGGAATGTTAAAAAAAGCTGTATCAAAAAAGAATCCTGAAGATTTAAAAGAAGAAGACAGAGAAATGTTAGAGACTTATGGTAAAAAAGTAGATTTTACAGATAAAAATTCAATAAAACCACTAATAGATTATATTAGAGAATAATAAATTATCAGAGGTAATGAAATGAAAAATAAAGATATTGATTGTTCTTTCACAGAGGATGGAAAATGGTTTCGATATAGGGCAGCAGCAATTATTATTGAAGATGGATGTGTTCTTTTTGCAAAAAATGAACTAGACGATTATTATTATTCTATCGGTGGAGGGGTTCATCTAGGAGAAACTGCTGAAGATGCTGTAAAGAGAGAAGTTTTAGAGGAGACAGGCGTAGAGTATGAAATAGATAGATTAGCTTTCATACATGAAAATTTTTTTAATGGAACAGATACATTAGATGGACTTAAGTGTCATGAAGTTGCATTTTATTATATTATGAAACCAAGAGGTACACAAAAACTAAATAGTAATAGTTATACTCAGGGAGTTCGTGAACATATGCATTGGTTACCAATAGATAAATTAGATCGATATACAGCATATCCAACATTTTTTAGAGAAAAGCTATTAAATATTAAAGACAGTGTAGAGCATATTGTTACATATTTTTAGGAGGGAGATATGAATATTAACATTTTTCTTTTTGATAAATTTGAGACTTTAGATATATTTGGTCCTATTGAAATATTAGCTAGAAATAAAAATCATCAGTTGTTTTATTATTCTCTTAATGGTGGAATTGTCACTAGTGCTCAAGGAACAAAAGTTTATACAGAGTCTATAAAAAGTGCTAATAAAAAAGGTGTTTTAGTAGTTCCAGGTGGACAAGGGACTAGAGAATTAGTAAATGATGATAAGTTTTTAAATACGTTAAAATCTATAGCTATTGAATCAGAATACTGTTTGTCTATTTGTACAGGCTCTGCATTATTTGCAAAAGCAGGATTATTAGATGGGAGAAGAGCGACATCTAATAAGTTAGCATTTAAGTGGGTAAAGACAACATCAGATAAGACAATTTGGGTAGAGAAAGCTAGATGGGTTGTTGATGGCAAGTATTATACCTCATCGGGTGTTTCAGCAGGAATGGATATGACATTAGGATTTATTGAAGATTTATATGGAACTGTTGAAGCTTATAACATTGCAAAAAATATAGAGTATATATGGAATAGAAATAAGGAAGAAGATTTATTTTATAAAGAGGAGTAGAAGCTATGAAAAATATAAAGTGGTTATTTTTTGATGTAGGATATACTCTTGTAAATGAAGATGAAGTACATAAAAAACGTGTAGAAGAAACAGTAAGATTAAATAAAGGATTTTCTTATGATGATATCTATAATGCCATGATAGAAGCATCAAAGGATTACAAGCAACCATATCCTACAGCAATTAAAAAATTGAATATACTTAATTCAGCATCTTATGATCATTCACTAGAAAGACCTTATGAAGATGCTGAATTTATTTTATCTAAATTACATAGAATTTATAAAATCGGGATTATTGCTAATCAATCAAGAGGAACAGAAGAAAGGCTTAAATCTTATGGATTACTAGAATATATAGATTTAATTATTTCATCAGAAGAAGAAGGTGTTTCAAAGCCTGATTTAAGAATTTTTAAATTAGCACTTGATAAGGTGAAAATTATGGCTAATGAGGCAATAATGATAGGTGATAGACTAGATAATGATATATATCCTGCTAAAAGAGTAGGAATGAAAACAATATGGATAAAACAAGGTCTTGGAGCAGTACAGAAGCCAAAGTCAGAGAAGTATAAGGCTGATTATGATGTTGATAAATTAAGTGATATAGTGAATATTTTGTTATAAAAAATTAAAAAAACTATATTGACTCTCACGTTGCGTCATAGTGTATCTTAATAATTGTACTGAGGGAAATACATTATGAGAAGAGGGGTGGTAAATTGAAGATTAATGATGTTGCTAAGCTTACAGGGATAACAGTACGAACATTGCATTATTATGATGAGATTGGTTTATTAAAGCCTAGTAAGATTACTGATGCAGGATATCGTATTTATGATGAAAAAAATCTTGAAACGTTACAGCAAATATTATTATTTAGAGAAATGAATTTTCCTCTCAGCGAAATAAAAGAGATTATTTCTAATCCTAAATTTGATAGGATTGATGCCCTAGAAAAGCATAAGAAGTTGTTAATTAAGAAGAGACAACGTCTTGATAATTTAATTAATCTCGTAGATAACACAATAAAGGGAGAGAACGATATGAGTTTTAAAGAATTTGATATGACAGAAATTGAAGCTACTAAAAAGAAGTATGCTAAGGAAGTTAAAGAACGTTATGGCAAAACTGATGCTTATAAGGAATATGAAGTAAAGACTAAAAACTATGATAAGGATAAATGGAATGGTATAAATTCTGAAGCTAATGAGATTTTTAAAGCTTTTGCTGATAATAAGGGTAAAGCTCCAGAAAGTGAAGAAGTTCAAGAATTAGTTAAGAGATGGCAAAATCATATTACTAAAAACTATTATAATTGTACTAAAGAGATTTTAGCTTCTCTTGGAATAATGTATGTTAATGATGAAAGATTTAAAGAAAATATAGATAAAAGTGGTGAAGGTACTGCTGAATTTATGTCAAAGGCTATAGAAGTTTATTGCAATAAGTAGGTTAACAAAGTAAAGAAATTATATACTGCCTATGCTATAATTAAAGTATTATTTTAGAGAATGTTGTTCACAATTAGTAATTGGGTGGTGAATATGTTGGATCAGTATATTGATTTCTTTGAAAATAATGAGTTAAGAGGAAAAGCTTTTAATACTACTGGCGTATGTAGTAGAGATAAGCATTATATGGTTAATATAGATAATAAATTAAAAAAAATTATAAGACTAATTCAAAAAGATAAATATTTTGTTATAAATAGGCCAAGACAATTTGGGAAAACTACTACTCTTAATGAACTAGAGAAAATATTGAAAACTAGATATGATGTAATAAAATTAGACTTTCAATTAATAGATTTAGACTTTCAGAGTGAAAAAAGATTTTGTAATACTTTAATAGAAGTAATGTCTAAGGAATTAAGTATAACCTTACAAGAGGTAGAGACATTTTCTAAGTTGGCAGAGGTTATTGATAACTTAACTAGAGATAAAGAGATTATTCTTATTATTGATGAAGTAGATAAAGCCGCAGATAATAAACTTTTTTTAAGCTTCTTAGGTGTATTAAGATCTTTATATTTATCTAGGACAGTACAAGAGAAGACAACTTTTAAATCTGTAATTTTAGCGGGAGTTCATGATGTTAAAAATTTAAAATTAAAGTTTAGAGATGATATAGGTATTAGATATAATTCTCCTTGGAATATAGCAGTAAATTTTGATATAGACATGAGTTTTAGTAAAGATGAAATATCTACTATGTTACAAGAATATGAAGATGAAAATAATTTAAAACTGGATATAAATCTTTTAAGCAAAGAGATATATAAATTTACTAGTGGATATCCCTTTTTAGTAAGTAGAATCTGTGAAATTATAGATGAAAAAATAATTCCTAATAGAGATGAAGCTTGGACAAAAGAAGATATTCAAAGATCAATAAAAATATTATTAGAAGAAAACAACACTTTATTTGATGATTTAATAAAGAACATGGAAAATAATAAGGAACTATATCAATATATGTACAACTTACTTGTTCTAAATATACCATGTATTTTTAATATAGATAATCCTGTAATAAATTTAGGAGTTATGTTTGGGTATTTAACAAAAGATAAAAATAATAATACCATTGTTTCTAATAAAATTATAAGAGAAAGAATATATAATTATTTGATATCAAAAACTGATAGTAATGTTATGACAAACTATAATTTTAAAGATAATTTTATAACCGATGATAATGGATTAGACATGGTGATATTGCACACCAAAAAGGATTAAAGCAACTATCAAATTATCTAGATATAGAAGGATTGGAAAAGGGATATTTATTGATTTTTAATTTTAACAAAAATAAAAAATTTACTAGTGAAAAGTTAAATATAGAAAATAGAGAGATATTTCAAGTTGTAGTATAAAGATAGACACTAATGTCTATCTTTTTTTGATGTATAATAAATACATAGAAATGGAAAAAAATGCATGGAGGGGTGTGAGTGAAAAAAAGTAGATTAACTTGTGAGGAATGGCGTTGTATAACCTCAAAAAGATTTACTCAAATTAGAGTAGATAAGAAATATTTTACAGGTGTAGTAGCAGGATTATTTATAGATGAAGTTACAACACCACAAGTTTGGAAGTATAGAGGAAAAGATGTAGTTGTATGTGATAAAGATATGAAGTGGGTTTTAATAATGCCAGAAAAAGAACATTATCTAATAACAGCAATGTTAAATAAAAATGATGAAGTAGTAGTATGGTACATAGATATTATAGCTTCTTCAGCATTAGATAAAGATGGGGTTATTTCTTATGAGGATTTATATTTAGATTTAATAGTTTATCCAGATGGAAATATCATAGTAGATGATATGGATGAATTAGAACTAGCTTTGAAGAAAAATGATATTTCTAAAGAACTATTTGATTTAGCAATTGAAACTAGCAACAGCTTAAAATCTAATTTCTTAAGTGATGTGAAGAAAATAGAGGAGCTAACCAAAAAGTGCTTTAAGGAAGTAAGGAGTATTCTATGAAAAATATTCCTAACATAATAACAATTATAAGAATTTTTTTATCAATAACATTTGTGTTTATTAAACCATATAGTATTACATTTTGTATTATTTATGTATTATGTGGAATCAGTTATATTTTAGATGGCTACATTGCTAGAAATACCAATACTACAAGTAAGATAGGATCAATTTTAGACACGTTATCAGATATTACCATGGTAGCTATGCTTAGTGTAGTACTTTTACCTACAATAAGATTTCCCATTAGAATTATTAGTTGGATAATATTAATACTTATTATTCGAATTATTGGGATAATTATAGCTTTTTATAAATATCATAAATTTGTTATTTTACATACCTATAGCAATAAATTAACAGGACTAGCATTATTTTTGGCTATTATATTTTTAAAGTGTACAAGCTCTTTGATAGTTATGTCATTAGTATGCATTATTACAACATTAGCTAGTATTGAAGAAATAGTAATACATAGTACTAAAAAGGATCTAGATAGGGATATTAGGGGAATATTTTTTAAATAGTGAGGTTCACTAAAATGAATATAGAAATATATGAGAATAAATTAACTGTAGATAGTTATATAGAGATAAAGAAAACAGCTTTCAAAATTAATAATTCAAAACTTCAGATTGAAAAATCATTAAAAAATGATTTGTATGATGTTGTTGCTATAGATGGCAATAAGTTAGTTGGAATGGGGCGTATAGTTGGAGATGGTGCAATCTATTGGTACTTACAAGATATGGTTGTTATACCAGAATATCAAGGTAAAGGTATAGGAAGAATTATTGTAAAAAGTTAATGGATTACATATATAATAATAGCTTATCAGATACAAAAACTACGATAGGATTAATGGCAGCAAAGGGAAAAGAAGAATTTTATAAGAAGTTTGGATTTATTGAAAGACCTAATGATCATCAAGGACCTGGGATGATACAAATAATTAGTAAGTGATTTTTGGGGGGATGAAAGTTGGCTAAAGAGTTATCAGAAATGTCTTTAGAGGAGTTGTGGCAGTTATTTCCGATAATATTGAAAGAACATAATCCAGAGTATAGTAGCTGGTATTTAGAAGAGAAAGAATGTTTAGTTCATATTGTAGGTAAAAATAATATTGCGAGAATTAATCATATTGGAAGTACGTCAGTTAAGGGATTAATTGCTAAGCCAACAGTAGATATTTTATTAGAAGTTAATAATGATTGTGAAGTAGAGGCGTTAAAGGAGAAATTATCAAATAGTGGATGGATACTAATGTCGTTTAGTAATGATCCAGAACCAACAATGGTATTTAATAAAGGATATACTAAGTATGGATTTGCAGAAAAAGTTTTTCACCTTCATCTTAGATATTTTAATGACTGGAACGAGTTATATTTTAGAGATTATTTAAGATTAAACAAAGAAGTAGCTGATGAGTATGGAAGGTTAAAGATGTTTTTAAAAGATAAATATGAACATAATAGAGATGGATATACGGAAGCTAAAACTGAATTTATTATGAAATATACAAAAGCGGCAAGAGAGGAATTTGGTGATAAATATAAAGGAGAGAAGGTATGAAAAATTTAATTAGGTTAACGGATTATTCAAAAGACGATATAGAAAAAATTTTTAATATTGCTGATGAAATGAAAGAAGAATTAGCTAAATATTCAAAGGCTCCAATAATCAATGCTATGAGTGACGTTAATCATCCTTGTGAGATATTAACAGATATATATTCTTTATCGAAAATAAGAAAAGATTATTTGAATGATAAATATTTATTTGTAGGACACAGGGGGAATATAGGATTAGCATGGAAGGAAGCACAAAAGGTTTTTGGTATATCTTTAGAGCAATGTTGCCCTAGAGGATATGAGATAGAAGGAATAAATGTTTATCATAATATAGATGAGGCTATAGTAGGAAAAGACATTATATTAACAGATTCAATAAGAAAAGATTATTTAGGTGATTTTAAAAATTATAAAGTCACTAGATCTGTAATGAACAAGGCAAATAAAGATGCTATTTTAAATCCATGTCCACCATTTTATAGAGGGGAAGAAGTATCTGATGATGTTATAAATAGTGAGTATTTTGTAGGGTATGAATTTAAAAAATATTTACTTCAAGTGCAACAGGCTATTATTTTATTTTGTCTTCAGTAGGAAAACTAAGTGGACATATAATGTAAGCATGTGTATAATATTTACATTATATACATTGAGGAGATAAAAAATGAAAAAAGCACTTTTAATTATTGATTTTCAAAATTCTTTAGTAGAAGAAAAGCCATTTAGAATTAAAACTATAACAAAAAATATAAAAACATTACTAGAAGCATGCAGAGAAAAAAATATTGAAGTAATTTATGTACAGCATGAAGAAGATGATGGAGAATTTAAACGTGGTTCAGAAGGATGGAAAATATTTAGTGAGATAGAACCAATAGACGGAGAGAAGATAATAAGCAAAAGATATAATTCTGCATTTAAAGAAACAGTACTTAAAGATTATTTAGAAAGTAAAGGTATAGACGAATTAGTAATGGTAGGTATGCAAACAGAATATTGTTTTGATACAAGCTGTAAAGTAGCATTTGAATATGGATATAAGATAATCATTCCTGAAATGACTAATACAACTTTTGATAATGAGTTTATGTCAGGAGAAGAATTATATAATTATTATAATTTCAAAATTTTTAAAGATAGATTTGCAGAAATAGATACAGTTGATAATATAATAGCAAATTTATAATGCTAATATTCATCTTAAAAATGGATTTTATTCATATGACCTACTATAACAACACTTAAGTATAACAGATATATATATTAAAAAGAGTGTTAATAACTTGGGGTGAAAATATGGAAGTATTTAAGTAATTCAATATTGGTAAAGGTAAAAAATTTTAGCTTACATTTTGAAAGTTTATAGTAGTATAATAAATATATACAGCGTGTAGTTTTGATAACGTAAGTCCAGTTGTCAAAGCTACTTTTTTTATTTTAAATTTTTAATAAGGAGGTCTTAGAGGATGTTTAAAATAGGAGATTATATTATGTATGGTGTTACGGGGGTTTGCAAAGTAACAGATATTATTAAAGAGAAGTATTTTAATAATGAAGAAGATTATTATGTGTTAGAACCTGTATATGCGACGACGGAAACAATTATAAAAATACCAGTAGCCAATAAAAAGGTTTTTATGAGAAATATAATTTCAAAAGAAGACATTGATAATTTAATAGAGGAGATGCCTTTAGAAAAAGAAGTTTGGATAGATGATGAAAGAGAGAGAAATTATAAATTTAAATCTATGGTTCGTTCTGGTGATTATAAGCAATGGAGCACTTTAATTAAAACTATTTTCTTAAAGAGAGAAGAAAAGAAATTAGAAGGTAAGAAAATAACACAAGAAGATGAAAGACTATTTAAATCTGCAGAAAAATTATTAAATGAAGAAATAGCTACAATATTGCATATCCTACCTGATGAAGTTCCAAAATATATTCAAAGTAATATTTCATAATAAAATTATAAGCATATTCTATTTAAATTAGTAGAATATGCTTTTTTTATTTTAGATAAAATATTACAAAAAGTTACAAACGTCAGTGGTATAATTAAAGAAAAATATTTCCATGGGCGGACATAATGATTTTAGGAGGAAATAAAATGGGAAAGGCGTTATTAGTAATAGATATGCAAAATGTATTTGTAGGAAAAAATCATAACAAAATGTTCAACTATAATCACGAAGAGTTAATTTTCAATGCAAATAAACTAATAGATTCATATCCAGAAGATAGTGTATTTTATATTATTAATATAATGAAGAAAAACTTAATTAATATATTTGCACCATTTAAAGTATATGAAGGTACAAAAGAGGCAGAAATAGCAGAAGAAATAAATGTAGTATCAGATTTAATATTTAAGAAATATAAAAGTGATGCTTTTACTAATAAAGCTTTGCTGGAAAGATTAAGACAGGATAATATAAGAGAAGTGGAAATTATAGGCGTTGATGGTGGTGGATGTGTAGCAAATACAGCATTAGGTGCAATTAGAAATGGGTTTAAAGTTGTTATCAATAATCAATGTGTTGGTACGATATTTAAAGAAAATGTGGATGAGTTAAATAAAGAGTTAAAAGAAAAAGGTGCAAAATTTGTTTAAATAAAAGAAGTAATAGGGTAAGATGAGGTGTATTTATTGATTAGATTAAGACCATATAAATTAAGTGATGGAGAATATCTTTTAAACTGGATAGATGATGAAGTAACTTTTTCTAAGTGGTGTGCTGATAAGTTCACATATCCACTTACAAAAGAACAATTGGAAGAATACTATCATAATTATGAGAAAGAAAATAATGGTTTTATAATGACGGCTATAGATGCGGCTGGTAAGCCAGTAGGACATTTTTTAATGCGTCTTGCAGACTATGAGGATAATAGTGTACATATAGGATTTGTTATTATAGATAAAGAAAAACGAGGAGAAGGATATGGAAGAGAAATGATGTCACTAGCAGTGAAATATGCCTTTGAAATTTTAAAAATGAAGAGAGTGACATTAGGAGTCTTTGATAATAATGAAGTTGCACATCATTGCTATAAGTCAGTAGGATTTGTTGATGAAAAATACTGCAAAGATGTATTTAGATATAAAGATGAAAACTGGGGAATTTATGAGATGGCTGTTGAAAAAATATAAAAATATTTTTTTAGCCCTACTAGAAAGTCAGAAATGAACTCTAGTAAGTCTTTTTTATTATATATTTATTTCCAGTGATATAGGATATCAAAAGCCAAAAAAAGAATTTTTTGAATATGTTTTTGAGAAATTAGAAGTAAATGATAAGAATTCTGTACTTATAGTGGGAGATTCATTATCTTCTGATATAAAAGGTGGAAATAATGCAGGAATAGAGACTTGTTGGTTTAATAGATATAATATTACTAATGATAAAGATGTTAAGGTAACTTATGAGATAAAAAATTTATATGAGTTAATTGATTTATTATAGGGGGAAAATTCAGTGAAAATAATTGAGCCATATGTAGAGTTAGAATCAGAAATTAATGGAGAAGATATATTAAAAACAATAGAAAAAGTAGGTCGTGTTTGTTATAAAAGTGAGGATAGAATAACAGAAGAATCAGCAAAAAGATTTGTAGAAAGTTTAATGAAAAGAGGCCATGAGTCTGTAATTGAACATGTAAGTTTGTCAGTAAGAGTAGTATGTGATAGAGGAGTAACTCATGAAATAGTAAGGCATAGAGTGGCTAGTTATGCTCAAGAAAGTACTAGGTATTGTAATTATGGAAAAGATAAATTTGATAATGAACTGACATTTATTAATCCATGTTTTTGGACAGGTGATGAAGATAAAGATAAAAAAGATATATGGATAAATACAATGAAAAATATTGAAAAGCAATATTTAGAATTGTTAAAGATAGGAGCAACTCCAGAAGAAGCAAGATCAATATTACCTAATTCACTTAAAACAGAAATTATTATTACTATGAATTTAAGAGAATGGAGACATTTTTTTAAGTTAAGAACAAGTAATGCTGCTCATCCACAAATGAGACAAGTAGCATTTATGATTTTAGAAATTTTTAAAGAAAAGGTACCAGTAATTTTTGATGATATAATAATATAAAATAATTTTAAGAGAGTAGAGTGAATGTATATGTTAAACATTAAAGATAAAGTTGCAATAGTTGGTTGTTCAAATGCACAATTAAAGACAGCTAGACCAAAGATAGATAAATTACTAGAAGTATTAGAATCAATAGGACTACAGCCTATATGTAGTGATTATATTTATGAAAAATATTCTGTTTTTAGTGGTAGTGGAAAAGAAAGAGCTGATGCTCTTATGAAGTTTTATTTAGATGATAGTATTAAAGCAATTTTTGATATATCTGGTGGTAATGTTGCTAACGAGGTATTAGAATATTTAGATTTCGAAATAATTAAAAAAAATCCAAAGCCATTCTTTGGATATAGTGATTTAACTACTATTATTAATGTTATATATTCAAAAACAGAAATACCATCATTTTTATATCAAATTAGAAATTTAATATATGATCATGGTGAGGAACAAATCGAGAATTTTCGTAAGACAATATTAGAAGATAAAAATGACTTATTAAATATTAACTATAAATTTTTACAAGGAGATTTTCTAAGTGGAACTGTTATCGGTGGTAATATACGTTGCTTTTTAAAATTAGCAGGAACACCATATATGCCATCTTTTAAGGGAAAGGTATTACTACTAGAAAGCTTAGGTGGAGAAGTAGCACTTATGACAACTTATTTGAATCAACTAAAGCAAATGGGAGCATTTAATGAAGTAAAGGGAATAATTCTTGGAACTTTTACTGAAATGGAAGAAAAACAAGCTAAACCTACCATAGAACAATTAGTAGTGGATATAGTTAATAATAAAGAACTACCTATAGTTAAGACAGAAGATATTGGTCATGGTAGTAATTCTAAGGCAATTATTATAGGTGGAGATATTGAACTAAAAATTTCTTAGGGCTAATTATAGTAGGAAAGTAGAAGATATTAAGTTTATTTCGTTATACATATTATTTATTAAGAAAAAGATTTGGGTTATAATAATAAATAACATTTATATAAAGGAGAATATTCTTTTGGATTTAAAGGAAGATATTATTAGTAAGATAATAGAGATTTCGAAAGAACATCATGAAATTGAGAAGGTAATTTTGTTTGGCTCCAGAGCTAGAGGGGATAATTCAACAAAGAGTGATATTGATCTTGCTGTTTATGCCAATAAATCAATATATAGTTTTATAGAAGATGTAGAACTTAATATTAGAACATTATTAGAATTTGATTTTTCAGATATGAATTTAGTAAAAGATGAATTTTTTATAGAACAAGTAAAAAATGATGGAGTAGTTTTATATGAGAAGTGTTGAATTTAAATACATGAATTTAGTAAAAGCTTATAATAAGCTTAAAGAAGTCTCAGAACTTTATGATGGAAGTAATGAAATTATAAGAGATAGTCTTATACAAAGATTTGAGTTTACTTATGAATTAACTCATAAAACTTTAAGAGAATTTATGAAATATCTAGGTGTTACTTTAGATAATTCATTTCCAAGAACTATTTTTAAAAAAGCTTATGTGAATAATTTAATTTCTAGTGAAGAAACATGGATAAGTTTATTGGAAGATAGAAATTGTACTTCACATATTTATAATGAAAATTTAGCTAGTGAAGTAGCAGAAAGAATAGTTAAAGATTATGTACCTGCCATTGAAGAATTGGTTAGAAAATTAGAAAAGTTACTATAAATAACAAAATACCTACTAGAGAAAGACAAAGAAGCTTTAGTAGGTATTTTTGTATTAAAGCAAATAAAACAAGAAAATTTTATTTACATTTCATTGCATCTTGTACGTCAACTAGTGCTTCACCAAATCTTTGGAAGTGAACGACTTCTCTTTGACGTAGGAATTTAAGAACATCTTTAACGTCATTGTCATCAGTTAAATTAATTAGATGTTCATAAGTGGCTCTAGCTTTTTGTTCAGCAGCCATATCTTCATGAAGATCAGCTATAACATCACCTTTTGCTTGGATATAAGTTGCAGTCCAAGGATTTCCTTGAGCATCTGTGTAAAATAAAGCTTTACCATGGTCAACATATTGAGTAGCAAGTCCCGCTGCTTTTAATTCTTCTATAGATGCATCATTAATAAGTTGATATATCATGGTAGCAATCATTTCAACGTGAGCTAACTCTTCTGTACCTATATCATTTAACAGACCTTTAGATTTTCCAGTAGGCATTGTATAACGTTGATTTAAATATCTAAGAGAAGCACTAAGTTCACCATCAGGTCCACCATATTGAGAAATAAGATATTTAGCCATTTTAAGGTCTTTACATTTTATATTAATTGGATATTCTAAAGTTTTCTTATAAATCCACATAGTTACTTATCCTCCTCTTTACAATTTTCCCAAGGCCATGGACTAGCAATCCACATTTGGTGATCTACTGTAGTTGTATTGCCAAAGTTAGAAAGAGGACCATATTTACATTCGTATTCTTTAACTAAAAGATTTAAGGTTTCAGATATGCATCTATAGTCATCTTGTGCTTTTTTGTTATCTGGAAAATTATCGAGATAAAGGTTTAGTTCAACAGCATAAAATTGATATTTTTTTATATTGTTTAATAATTTACTTCTATTATGCATATTATCTACCTCCTACATATTACAATCTTTTTTCATCTTTTTAGATTTTCTATATGGTCTAACAAGGTCTTTAAAGATTGTACCGTAAAATAAGGCTGCAGTTTCATCAAGTAAGTTACCGTAACATTGAGGTATTACATAGGCTTCAGCGTATGATTTTTTTTCGTTGCATCTATTATTGTAAGTCATTAGTGCCTTTTCCTTTCTTAAAAAAATATATACTTTATAATACTGTGTTTATTATTATTTTGTGACATAAATGGAAAAATGATAAAATAGATTTAAATACATAAATTAACAAAAATCTTTGGTGGGGATTTTTGTATACAAAGGGGGAAAATATTATGAATTTTCATGTGGCATTAAAGAAGGTAGTAGATGATTCTTACGATATTGAGATAGGATATAAGTTAGAAGATAAATTAGTAGAAGATATAGAGATTGGACTTGTTGGTGAAATAAGAAATTTTGCAATTATTACAGATAGTATTGTGGAAAAGTTATATGCAAAAAATATCGTATCCCTTTTAAAAGCAAGAAATTATAAATGTGATTTATTCGTTTTTGAAGCTGGTGAAAAAAGTAAGACAAGAAAAACAAAAGAAGTTATCGAAGATGCAATGTTAGAAAAGGGGTATAGAAGAGATTGTTGCATAATTGCTATTGGTGGTGGAGTAGTTACGGATTTAGCTGGATTTGTTGCAGGTACATATGGAAGGGGGATTCCTTTTATTAATTATTCTACAACATTACTTGGAGCAGCAGATGCATCAGTAGGGGGTAAAACTGCAGTTGATACAGAATTAGCTACTAATTTAATAGGATTAATATATCAACCTAAGAAGGTATATATAGATATCAATACTTGGACAACCTTACCAAGACGTCAATTAAGTAGTGGATTATGCGAAACTATAAAGCACGCTTGCATTGCAGATAAAGAATTTTTTAAGTTTATAGAAGATAATATAGAAAAAATATTTGATTCTGATAAAGCGATTTGTACACATGTGGCAGAAAGTAATTGTAGAATTAAATATGAAGTTGTTATGAAAGATGAAAAGGAAAATAATTTGAGAGAAATATTAAACCTTGGACATACTGTTGGAAGAGCAATAGAAACAGTAAGTAATTATAAATTATTGCATGGAGAAGCACTTTCTATAGGGATAGTTGCGGAAGTTATTTTAGGAGAAAAATTGGGTTATGTAACTTTAGAAGAAAAAGATAGAGTGATAAACTTACTAGAAAAATGTGGACTACCTATTAAAATTCCAAGTTATATTAACAAAGAAGAGTTAGTGAAAAAATTATATACAGATAAGAAAGTTAGAAATGGCAATATAAGATTTGTATTTCAAAAAGGAATTGGATCAGTAATGGAATTTGAAGGTGGTAAGTATGCCACTGTAATTAGCGAAGAAAAAATACGGGAAGTTATTGAAATTATGTAGGAGGCACAATGTTTAAGGAGATTACAAAAAATAATTTAAATGAAATTACAAATCTATTTATAGAGGTTTTTAATGGTGAACCTTGGTATGATAAGTGGACTTATGAAACAGCGATAAAAAGACTTAGAGATATAATAGATATGCCAGGGTTTATAGGTAATGCATATTATGAGGATAATACTCTTGTTGGTTGTATCATGGGACGTGAAGAAATGTTTTATGATGGAAAACATTTTGAAATACTTGAGTTTTATGTTAATGCTAAGTGTCAAGGTAAGGGGTATGGAAGAAAGATATTAAATGATTTTACATATAAATTGTTTAATAAGGATATTAAAAAAATATTTCTTATTACATGTCATGGAATAAGAACAGAAGGATTCTATGAGAAGAATGGATTTAAGACTAGTGAGGAACTGATAATTATGTCAAAAAACATCTTATAAAAGGTTGGAGGATAATATGGAGAGCACTAATAGGGAAATTTTGTTTGAATAATTTATTTCAAGCGTTTGTAATGGTGCCAAGATTAAAAAGGGGGGAGTAATATGAATCATTTGGGAACAAAAATTCTTGAAACAGAAAGATTAATTTTAAGAAGATTTAAAGATGAAGATGCTAGTGATTTATTTAATAATTGGGCTAGTGATAGTAATGTTACTAAATATTTGACTTGGCCTACTCATGAAAATTTGGACACATCAAAATATGTTATAGGTTTATGGCTAGAAGAATATAGTAATAATGGTTATTATAATTGGTGTATTGAATTAAAAGAAGATGGACAAGCAATTGGGGCAATTTCAGTAGTATCAATAGATGAAAATGTTGAAGCAGTAGAAATAGGATACTGTATTGGTAAAGAATATTGGAATAAGGGAATTGTAACAGAAGCATTTTCATCAATAATTAAATTTCTATTTGAAGAAGTTGATGTGAAACGTATCGCTGCGAAACATGATACAAATAATCCAGCATCAGGAGCAGTTATGAAAAAATGTGGATTAAAATTTGAAGGAATAAATAGAAAAGCAGGAAAGAATAATTCAGGAATATGTGATATGGCTGTTTATTCTATATTAAAAGAAGAATACTTGATGAATAGTTAATATAAACATGGACAAGGAATATTTGAGTTTTATAATTTTGCTATACAGGTTGGAGAAAATGTATTTGTAGCGTATATATGAATCTATTATACTTAAGTGTTGTTGGAGCAATATTTTTCAAATAACAACACTTAAGTATAACAGCTATATATATGAAATAACTTGTATGTTTTATAGAATTTATTATTAGAAAATAATTGGTTATTTGTTAAAATATTAATAAATAACTGTCAGGAAGTGATAATTATGGTGAAGGCAGTATTATTTGATTTTGATGGGGTGTTAACTACAGATGCTACTGGATCGTATTCAATTTGTAATTATATATCTAAGAATGCCAATATTGATAAGGAATTATTTCAAAAAGAATATTATAAATACAATGAAAAATTATTATATGGAAAGATAAATCATAAAGATATCTGGAGTAGATTATGTGAAAACCTAGGGAAAGATATCCCTTTTGAAATTTTAGAGGATTCTTTTATTAATACACCAATAGACATTAATATGATGAGCGTGGTGTATAGCCTGAAAGAAGAGGGATATAAAATAGCTATGGTTACTGATAATAAAAAGGATAGAGTAGATAGTGTTGCAAATTATTATAAATTAAATGAACTTTTTGATACTATAGTGGTTTCTTCAGAAATTGGTTCAGGTAAAAAAGAATACGAAATATTTATGCAAACTATAAAAAAGTTACAAGTTGAAGCTAGTGAATGTGTATTTATAGATAATAGTGAGAAAAATCTTATTGCACCTAAAAAAATGGGGATGAAAGTTATTTATTTTGATGATGATACTAGAAATATGGATACTCTTCTAGATGAATTAGTTATGAGTGGGGTGAAAATATGATTACAGAAATAAATGAATCAGAATTATGTAGTTTATTAGAGCTATATACAGAATTGGGAGACAATACTATTCCCAATATGGACGAGTCGCTTAATTCTATATGGGAAAGTATAGTAAGTAATAAGAACTATCATATAGTGGTAGCTAAAGAGAATAATAAAATTGTATCTACTTGTACAGTAAATATTATTCCCAATTTAACACATAACCAAAGGCCTTATGCTTTTATAGAAAATGTAGTTACAAGTAAGGAGTATAGAAAAAAAGGTTATGGAACAGCCGTACTAAATTATGCTAAGGACATAGCTATTAAAGAAAATTGTTACAAAATTATGCTTTTGACTGGTTCTAAAAGAGAAAGTACTTTAAATTTTTATAAGAAAGTAGGATATAATTGCAATGATAAAACAGCGTTTATTATGTGGTTATAAATGGGAAAAGTGTGCAATATATGTTTTAGTTGTGGATATATGAAACTATTATACTTAAGTGTTGGTAGAGTAATTTTTTCAAAAAACAACACTTAAGTATAACAGCTATATAAGGAAGCAATTGTAATAACTTAGAGAACTCAATGTCGGAAAAAAGTTTAATAAATAACTGTCGTGAGGTGATAATTATGGTTAAGGCAGTACTGTTTGATTTTGATGGTGTGTTAACTACTGAGGCTACTGGATCATATTCAATTTGTAGTTACATATCTAAGAATGCAAATATCAATAAAGATTTATTTCAGAAGGAGTACTACAAGTATAATGAAAAGTTATTATATGGAGAGATAAGTCATAAAGATATTTGGAGTAGATTATGTGAAAACTTGGGACAAGACATACCGTATAAGATTTTAGAAGAATCTTTTATTAATACGCCAATAGATACTGAGATGATGAAATTAGTTTATAGCCTAAAAGAACAAGGATATAAAATAGCCATGGTTACTGATAATAAAAAAGATAGAATATATAGTATTGTAAATTACCACAAACTAAATGCAGTTTTTGATGTTATTGCTGTTTCGGCAGAAGTTGGTTCAGGCAAAAAAGACTATGAAATATTTACACAAACCATAAACAAGTTACAGGTTGAAGCTGATGAGTGTGTATTTATAGATAATAATGAGAAGAATCTCATTGTACCTAAAAAAATGGGTATGAAAGTTATTTATTTTGATGATTATACTAGAAATAACAATGACTTTTTTAGAGAATTATCTAAAGTTGGAATAAGAAATATATAGAGGTATTTTGAAGAAAGGGGTAATGAGGATATGAGATTATGCATTGTTTTAGCTCCATGCAAAGTCAGATAAGATAGAGATTGCATGGAGTAATATATCTATCAAAGTTATTTGGCTTTGCAATTTTCAAGTAATATTGTTAATTGAAAAGGAGTAAGGCTAGATGAATATAAAAACTCAATTAAAAAATTTTTATTTATTACAATGTGGACAATTTGTTTCACAGTTAGGAAGTAAAATAACAAGCTATGGATTAATTTTATGGACATATGATAATAGTGGATCTGTATTATCAATAGCATTATTAACAATATGTACATTGATGCCATCAATATTACTTAGTTTTTTAGCAGGTAGTATTAGTGATAAATGGGACAAGAAAAATATAATGATTATATCTGATAGTATAGCAGCATTTTTTTCTTTAATAGTATTAATATTATTAATCACTAATAGTTTAAAAATAGAGTATATCTATATAATAAATTTTATTTTAGGTGTAGTTGATGCTTTTCAAAATCCTGCATCAGAAGTAGCAATATCACTTATTATTTCTAAAGAGAATTATATAAAAGTAAGTGGAATAAGATCTTTAAGTAATTCATGCATAACTATTTTTTATCCTATTTTATCAACTACTATATATGCTTTTGCTGGATTAAAATTAATTATTTTTATTGATCTTGCGACATTTATTTTTGCAGTATTAACTTTAATTTTCTTAGTTAAAATACCTAAAAAAATATATAATACAGGGGATAATACAAATATACTACAGCAATGTAAGATTGGCATAAAGTATATAGTGAATGATAAAGGAATATTATCACTTATATTATTTATGGCATTCGTAAATCTTATAGCTTCAATCTATAATTGTAATCTTCAACCAATGATACTATCTAGAAATGGAAATAATAAATTTCAGCTAGGTATAGTAACTGCTACTATAGGAATAGCAGGAGTGGTTGGGAGCATATTAGTAACTATTAAGAAGGAAAGTAAAAAGAAAGTTTCTGTTATTTTAAATATAATGATGTTTTCATTCGCTATATGTAACACATTACTTGGAATCGGACGTAATTGTTATATTTGGACAATTGCTGTATTTTTAGGAAATGTTGTAGTACCATTTTTAACAGCTAACGTAGAGTTTATTATGCGAAATAAAGTTCCTATAGAAATGCAAGGAGTAGTTTTTTCAGCAAGAAATACATTACAATATATATCGATACCTATAGGATATCTATTAGGTGGAGTATTAGCAGATAAGGTTTTTGAACCTAATGTTTATAAGATATCATTTTTAATCAATATTGTTGGTAGCGGAAAAGGTGCAGGTATTGCATTAATATATATCTTTATAGGGGTTATTGGATCCCTAGGTTGCTGTATATTTAAATTAAATAAAGATATGAAAAGTTTAGATAATTAAGAAAAGTAAGAGCTTTGCAAATGTTATTTTGCAAAGCTCGATTTTATATATAATAGTTGGTGATTTTTGCAATACATGTTTGATCAAATGTATTTGTTAGCGGATATATGAAACTATTATACTTAAGTGTTGTTGGAAGATTATTTTTCAAAAAACAACACTTAAGTATAACAGTTATATATATGAGAAAAAACTATACCCACCTACCATCAAACAAAATAGACCACAATAGTTATATTTATACAATAACAACTGTATAAATAGTAGTAACTTAAAAATAGGGTGGGGGTATAATGAGTTTTTTATCTGTATTAATAATAGCAATTGCATTGTCGATAGATGCTTTTGGAGTGGCATTATCTTTAGGAATTGCAAAGGGAATAAATAATAATCAAAAAGTTCTAATGTCGTTATCATTCGGATTTTTTCAATATTTAATGTCTTTTATAGGAGGCATTTTTGGTGTGTACATATTAAGTTTCCTTGGGGGATTTCCAAAGATATTAGGTGGAGCAGTTATTTCCATAGTTGGACTTGTTATGTTTATAGAAGGATTTAAGGAAGATCAACCTACAGAAAACATAGTTATAAAAGCGAAGATGTTTATTATTTTAGGAGTATCTGTATCGATAGATGCTTTAGTAGTTGGTTTAAGTGCATTAGGATCTAGTGGAGATAACAGATTTGTATTTTTAGCTTCAATAATAATAGGTGTAGTAAGTTTCATAAATTCGATAATTGCATTTATAGTTGGAAGATTTTTAAGAGAAATAAAAGTTATTGAGAAGTATGCAGAATTCATTGGTGGAATAATCTTAATGTTAATGGGAATAAAAATGATGTTTATGTAGACCTTTGTGGTATAATTGTCTTAGGTGATAATTATGGATATTAAAGAATTAATAAGAAATAATAATATGAAAGTTACAAAAAGTAGAGTAGCTATTTTAAAGTTATTAGTAGAAAATGAAGGATCATATCAAGTAGATGAAATTTATGATTTATTAAAAAAGTCTGGATTTGAAATAGATCTATCTACAGTTTATAGAACACTAGACTCATTTTATACAAAGGGATTAGTGGACAAATTTAGTTTAGGTGACGATAGAAATACATATTCATTTAATCATCACAAACATAAACACAAAATATCTTGTGAAATATGTGATAAAGAAGTGGAAATAGATTGCCCTATGAATACTGTGGAAGAAATTATAAAAAAGACAACAGGATATACATTAGTTGAACATCACTTGGATTTTAAAGCTATATGTGAAAGCTGTAGAAAAAAAGAAAAGAATACATAAAAGATGTTATGAAAATATAGTATTGTTTTAAAAGTATTATATTTTTAAGCATCTTTTTTTTGTTGTATATTGATTAATTCTATAGTATATCGTTAAAAATATTAATGGTATTGTTATTTTCATAATTTTGTGAGATAGTTTATATAAAAGAATAGATTAAGGAAGTGAGTATATGGAATTTTCAAGTTTAGTATTAATAGAAAGAGATAGTGAAGGAAAGTTCTTGAAGGAATATGATTCTTTTAATGCTGAAGAAGGCGCAGAATACATAACTAAATTTTATACAGATAGAGACAACATACATATAGTATTTGACACAAATTCTGATGTTGAAGATTGGGAATTCACAGGGATTTTTGATTTGTTTGATAGAGAAAGCTTTACTGAAGCTGGATATACAATAAATGATATAGAGGAAGAGTATAATCCTACTTTTGAAGTAATAATTCCTTTTGAGGATGATTATGATTATATAAATGATAAGCTTCAAGACGTATCTAAGAAAATAAATATAACTATGACAAAAGTATTTGCAGACATCGTGGGGAGAGAAAATGATTATAAGGGGGAAGAATAGATGGAGAAATCAAAGACTCTTTTAAAAAGAGAAGAAGTACCTGTAGAAGATACTTGGAATTTAGAGAAAATATATAAAAATGAAGATGAGTTTCAAGAGGATTTTAAGTATTTAAAAGAGATTTATACAGGACTTGGTGATTTTAAGGGAACATTAAAGGATCCTAATAACTTATTAGAATATTTAAAATTAGATGAAAAGGTAAGTAGACTTGCAGAAAAGTTATATGTATATTCTAATATGAAAAATCATGAAGATATGAATAATGGTAAGTATATCAACATGAAAAAGCAAGTTGAAATATTTTTACCGGAGATAAGTAGTCTTACATCTTTCTTTGTACCAGAATTATTATCTATGGATGATAATTACTTAGAAGAATGCATGAAGGTACCAGAACTTCAAAAATACAAGTTTGAGTTAGAAGATATATTAAAAATGAAGCCTCATACTTTATCTGAGAGTGAAGAAAGAATTTTAGCAACATTATCAGAATCATTAAGTGCACCAGAAGAAGCATTTTCATTATTAACTAATGCAGATATGACATTCCCTAAAGTAAAAGATGAAAATGGAGAAGAAGTAGATTTTAATGAAGCTAGATATTCTAACTTTATAAAAAGTAAAGATAGAGCAGTAAGAAAAGAGGCTTTTGAAACTTTATTTAACACATATAAGCAGTTTAAAAATACTCTTGCCACTACACTTACAGCTTCAATAAATAACTTTAATATAAGTGCAAAACTTAGACATTTTAGTTCTCCATTAGAAGCATCACTTAAGCCTAATAATATTGATGTTAAGGTATATGATAATACTATCGATACAGTGAATAAAAACTTACATCTACTTCATAGATATGTAGACATAAAGAAAAGATTACTAGGATTAGATGAAATTCATATGTATGATTTATATGTTCCACTTATAGATACACCTAAGGAACATATAGAGTTTGATGATGGAGTTAAGTTAGTAGAAAAGGCATTAGCACCATTAGGTGAAGAATATTTAAGTATTTTTAAAGAAGGAATAAAGAATCGTTGGGTTGATAAGTATGATAATGAAGGAAAACGTCAAGGTGCTTATTCTTGGGGTAGTTATGATACAGATCCATATGTACTTTTGAATTATAATTATGATATTAATGATGTGTCTACATTAGCTCATGAAATGGGACATTCATTACATTCATATTATTCAAGAAAGAATCAAGATTATATTTATAGTGATTATACTTTATTCTGTGCTGAAGTAGCTTCTACTACAAATGAGATTCTTTTCATAAAATATATGATTGATAATGAGAAGGATGAAAATAAGAGATTATATCTTGTAAATACTATGATAGAGGGTATAAGAACTACTGTATTTAGACAAACAATGTTTGCAGAATTTGAGAAGATAACACATAATACGTTAAATGAAGGAACACCTTTAAATGCTGATGGGTTATGTAAAATATGGTTAGACTTAAATAGAAAATATTTTGGAGAAGATATTGTTGTAGATGAAGAGATAGCTATGGAGTGGGCTAGAATACCTCATTTCTATACTGATTTCTATGTTTATCAATATGCCACAGGATATTCTTGTGCTAACTCTTTTGCTAATAATATTCTTCAAGGTGGAGAAGAGGCGCTTGAAAAATATAAAGGTTTCTTAAAGGCTGGTGGAAGTGATTATCCATTAGAAATTTTAAGAAAAGGTGGTGTTGATATAAGCACACCTAAGCCAATAGAAGATACAATGAAAAACTTTGAAATGTTATTAGATATATTAGAAACAGCTATAAAATAGTGAAAAAGGATTTGCGAAATTCGCAAATCCTTTTTTTATTTATAAAAACTTGTTAGGTAGGAAGCTAGTAAATTTACACCAGTCTTAATACATTTATCTGATGCAGAAAAATTAGGACTGTGAAGAGGATAAGTACCTTTTGTATCTTCTTCTATTCCTAGTCTAAAGTGGACACCTTTGACCCCTAATGATTCATCACAGAAATAAGAAAAGTCTTCTGCTGCATAAGTAGGTATTGCATGAGATACCTTATCTTCACCTAAAAGTTTTATTGCAAAGTTTTTAAATTTTTCTGTTGCAATTTTATTAGGTATTAATGGAGGATAAGGATAATCATAAGTGATTTTACCATCTACATTATGAATTTTAGAAACTTCGCTTATGGTAGTTTCAATAAAGTTTTTAATCTTATTTCTTATTTCATTGTCAAAGGTTCTAAATGTACCAAAAACTCTGGAGTTCTCAGAGATTATATTAGCTCTTTCGCCGCCACCAATGCCACCGATAGTTAGCACATATTTTCCTTGTAGTGATTTTTTAAATTTCTCTATTTTCTCAATAAAATCTATTGAGGCATATATAGGATTAATACAACGTTCAGGAGTGGCAGCGTGTCCTCCAACTCCTTTGAAGTCTATGAAGAAGTCATCTACTGAAGCCATAGAGGCTTCTGCAGTGATTTCAATAGAGCCTACAGGTACATTAGGCCAAACATGAAAGCCTATTATTGTATCTACGTCAGGGCCTTTTAGAGCACCTTCTTCTATAAGCTTAACAGCACCGCCGCCGCATTCTTCTCCTGGTTGAAAAAGAAATTTTACTGGATGCTGAAAATTTGTTTCTTTAAGAAGTAAAGCTGTACCTAATGCAACAGTCATATGATAGTCATGTCCACAAAGATGTGATGCACCGTTGACAGGTAGAGCGTCCATATCAGCTCGTACAGCTATAACTTTAGAATCATTTGATATATCCCCAATAGTAGCAACAATTCCTGTTCCACCGATAAATTTGTGGTCTATATTATATTCACTTAGTATTCGTGAAAGAATTTTTTGTGTTTTAAACTCATTGAAAGAAAGTTCAGCATTTTTATTAAGCTCTTTTCTAATATCAATAAGTTTTTCATTTAATTTATTTGTTAAGGTTAAGTTGCACATTTTTAAGTACCTCAGCAAATTTCTCTATAAATAAATCAATTTCTTTTTTAGTTACATTTAGAGGTGGCAAAAATCTAATAACATTTTCTCCAGCAGTTATTAGAAGAACTTTATTTTTAAAAGCTTCGTTAGTTATTAATGAAGGTGCAATAGACACTTCAATTCCAACTAAAAGTCCTAGTCCTTTTACTTTAGTAATAAAGTCATATTGCTCTGCTAATGATGATAATTTTTCTTTTAGGTAAGCTCCTTTTTCTTTAACTTCTTTAAGGAATTCTTCGTTTTTGATAGTAGAGGTAACTGCTTTTGAAACAGCACATGCTAAAGGGTTTCCGCCATAAGTAGTTCCGTGATTTCCGTAGGTAATAACTTTTGAGGCAGCGCCTGTAGTTACGATAGCACCGATAGGAAAACCGCCACCAAGACCTTTAGCCATACATACTACATCTGGTGTAACTCCGAAGGTATCCTTGCAGAAATAAGTTCCGATTCTACCAGCACCACATTGTATTTCATCAAAAACAAGAAATGCATTGTATTTATCACATAATTCACGTGCTTTTTTTAAGAATTCAGTAGTTGCAACATTAATACCACCTTCACCTTGGACAGGTTCTATAAATACTCCACATACATCATCATTAAAAGCATTTTCTAGAGATTCTAAGTTATTAAATTCAGCTTCAATAACTCCTGGTATCATTGGATAAAATGGAGTTTTATAAACTTCTCTTCCTGTTATAGATAATGCGCCTAAAGAACGTCCGTGGAATGAATTTTTCATTGAAATTATTTTATTTTTATTAGTATTTTGAGAATTACCGTGCTTTCTACATATCTTCATAGCACCTTCAATAGATTCGGTACCGGAATTAGTGAAAAACACGCTATCAAAGCAAGTATCTTTACATAGTAGTTCAGATAAATCAATAGCTTCATTGCAATAATAGTAATTAGATATATGCATAACTTTTTCGCTTTGTTCTTGTATTGCTTTCTTTACTACAGGAGAGCAGTGTCCAAGTGCATTTACGGCAACTCCTGATACAAAATCTATATATTTTTCATTATTTTCATCATAAAGATAGATGCCTTCGCCTTTTACAAAGGTAACAGGGTATCTTTTGTATGAATTCATTAAATTACCTTTTGACATTTTGAATCCTCCTTTTCATAACCAGTAATAATTGTTCCATTACCAGATAATAAATTATCTATAAATGATGTGTCTGATGTACCATTTATAAGATGAATGCATTTGCTTCCCATATTGATAGCTTTCATGCAGCATTGTAACTTTGGAACCATACCACCTTGAATTACTTTTGTTTTTATTAAATTAGAAATTTCTTTAACATTAATAGTAGAAATTAAAGAAGATTTATCATTAAAATCTTTATAAACACCGTCTACATCAGTTAATATAATGAAATGATCAGCTTTTAATGCTCCGGATATAAATGCAGCAACATAGTCGGCATTAATGTTATAAGTATATCCATATTCATCAGCCCCAACTGGTGATATTACAGGAATTCTGCCACAATCAAGTAAATTTAGTAGTAGTTCAGATTGTACTTCTTCTACGTCACCAACATAACCAATATCTAGCGGATCACCATTTTCATCTATTAGATATTTTTTTCTTGCAAGTATTAAACCGCTATCTTTTCCGCTTATTCCAACGGCTGGTAGTCCTGATAAGTAAATTTCAGACGCTAAGTTTTTATTTACATTACCAGATAAAATCATTTCAACAACTTCCATAGTGTCTTCGTCAGTAACTCTAAGCCCTTGAATGAATTCTGTCCCCATATTAAGTCTATCAAGCCAGGCCGAAATCATTGGTCCACCACCGTGGACAATAACTATACGAGCACCGTGTTCATGAAGTAACTTAAGGTCTTGTAGAAATGATTTTTTACATCTTTCATTACGCATAATACTTCCGCCATATTTTATAACGATAACTTTATCTTTAACATCATCGAGAGTGTAAAAATCATTCATAAATTATTCCTCGCCCCTAATTTTATTAATAAGTATAATTATACATTATTAATAAAATTATGCAATAAGCTTATTGATTTCCTATACATATTGGTGCATAATTATTATATTAGTTTTAAATTTTTTATGAAGGGACTTAAGGGGTGAATTTATAATGATACGTGTTGGAATATTTGGAGCTACAGGCTATGTTGGTCTTTCACTTATGACATTGTTGAAGAATCACAAAGAGGCTGAAGTAATATTCGGTCATTCTAATAATTATGCAGGAAAGATGTATAAAGAAATATTTAGAGGCTGTAATAGTGAATTGATTTTATCTACGTTTGAACAATGCATAGATAAACTAAAGGATGTAGATGTTGTTTTCTTAGCATTACCTCATGGTATAAGTTTCAAGGTTGTTGAAGAAGCAATGAAATATAATGTTAAGGTTATAGAAATGGGTGGAGACTATAGGTTATATGATCCATTGGAATATGAAAAGTGGTATGGGGTAAAGCATACATCTTTAGAATATTTAAAAGAAGCAGTATATGGTCTTCCTGAAATAAATAAGGATAAAATAAAAGAAGCAAGGGTACTTGCTAATCCAGGATGTTATGCCACTGCATCTTCTCTAGGATTATTACCAATAATCAATGCAGGATTATGTGATACTAAGACTATTGTTGTAGATGGTAAGAGTGGTACTAGCGGTGCTGGAAGAGGAGCATCTGTTGATAATATTTTTTCTGAAATAAATGAGAATTTTAAGGCGTATAAGGTTGGTTGTCATAGACATACACCAGAAATTGAACAAGTATTAAATACAAAATCTAAAAGCGATGTAAAATTAACTTTTGTACCTCAATTGGTGCCAATGACAAGAGGAATACTTATAACTGCATATGTAGATTTAACTTCAGATATAAAAGAAGAAGAAATATTTGATTTATATAAAGATTTTTATAAAGATGCTAAATTCGTAGAAGTTGTAGAAGAAGTTCCACAAACTAAGTGGAGCAAAAATACAAACATGGCATATATATCAGTAAGAAAAGATGAACGTACAAATAAGCTTATAATAATTTCTGTTATAGATAACCTTGTAAAGGGCGCAGCAGGACAAGGTATTCAAAATATGAATATAATGTTTGGCATTCCAGAAGATACTGGTTTAGGGGATTTAGCAGTACTTCCATAGTGGGAAATTGTCGGGTTATGATGAAAAGGTGAAATGGTTATATATGTTTTAAAATCGGATATATCTAGCTGTTATATTTAAGTGTTGATTTTTACTTATAGGACCCTTTGGGGGTTTTTAACGAACTTGTTATTTTTTGAAGGTAATAAGTTCGTTTTTTTATTGGTACAAGATATTATCATTAATCCAATTTATTTTTAATGAAAAGGATGAAATATAATATTTCGCAGCAAACCAATGAAGGTAATTTGTATAATATTTAAGAGAAACTCCAAAAAAGTGAAGAAACCATAAACCGATATCTACATTGTAAATTCCAAGAAATCGATCACAACCAGCCTTTACTTTAGACACTACTTTTTTTGCATATTGTAATAAATGATTTTCATTAGACAAACTTAATGAAGTAACATTTTTTATTAAATTTTTAAACGAATCCGGTATTTTATTTATATTAAAAGGACCTTTGCCTAAGGAATGTATTGAAATATATTTTTTATTAGTAAAAGCTAGTGAAAAATAATGTTTATTAGAATCAGTAATTCTTAATTTATCTTTAGAATTTGCTTTATATGTTTTTATAAGCATACTAACATTTTCGCGAGGTTGTATCAAAGAAAGAAAATTATTTATATAGGTTAAAATTTTATGACGCCACAAAAATGAAGTCTTATGGGCAATATTTGAATTTAGTGAGCAACGAGAAATAGAAAGATCTTGCCACATATTAGTGAGATAATCTCGCCAAATAGTAGGATGTTTCCTACTTCTATAGAATGGAGATCCAAAGGTTTCAGTAAAAGTTTTAAGGCAATTTTGACAACGGAATCTTTGTGAATTGCTACTTTTAACTTTTCCATGTTTCAGGATATTTTTAGCATTACAATATGGACAAACTTTATTAATATTATGGCGATTTTTAAGTGATAAAATGTTTAGTTGTTCATATAGTTGAAAATACTTGCAGTTTTTAGTCATAAGTGATGATAAATGAAACATAGATACGCCTCCTTAGTTATCTAGATTATTGACAAAAAAATGAGATATAAACAAAGATAAAAAACTTTTTTTGAGATATACATATAATACCTGGCATATAAATTAAATGTTTGTTGAGTTCAAAAAACAACACTTAAGTAGAATAGATTTATATATGGGAAAAACACATCACACCATCCCAAATCTTGACAATAAAAGTAAAAAAATATTTTAATAAAAAATATATTGTAATTAAAAAAGAATAAATATAATATAAAGATAATAAGATGAAGGGCGGCAGTAGGAAATGATTAAGGTATTGCAATTAGGTGATGTGCATTTTGATACTCCCTTTAAGGGGTTAGGTGCAGAAATTAGTTCTATTAGGAAAGAAGATATAAGGGAAACATTTAAGAAGGCAGTATTAAAGGGAAAAGAAGAAAATGTGGATTTTATATTAATTACGGGAGATCTTTTTGATAATAAAAGAGTATTTAAAGAGACATTGGTGTATATAGCTAATGTATTAAAATCTGTAAGTCCTATAAAAGTTTTTATCTCTCCAGGAAATCATGATCCGTATAATGAAGAATCATTTTATAAGCTTATGGAATGGCCAGAAAATGTTTATATATTTAAAGGTAAAATGGAGGCTATTGAAATTCCTAGCAAGAATGTAGTGATATATGGTGCTGCGTTTAATGAAGAACATATAGATGAATGCTTAATACATAATGTACATGGAAAAGAAGGAAAGATAAATATTGCTGTTATTCATGGAGATGTAATATCAGGTGGGGAATCTTTATATAATCCTATTACAGATAAGGATATAGAAGAAAGTAAGATGACTTATATTGCGATTGGACATAAACATAAATATTCTGGATTATTAAAAAGTGGAGAAACATATTATAGCTATAGTGGGGCTTTAGAAGGTAGAAGTTTTAATGAAACAGGAGAAAAGGGTGCAGTACTTTTAGAGATAGAAGAAACATCTGTAAAAGAAGAATTTTTATCATTAAGTAAGAGAAAATACATAGATATTGATGTTGATATAACAGATAAATCTACTACAGAAGAGATTTGTGAAGAGATATGCAGTAGTATAGAAGAAAATAGCAACGATATGATTAGAGTGAATCTTATAGGGGAATTAGAAGATATTGTTGTTAGAGAAAATGTTATTAAAGAAAAGTTGAAAGATAGATTCTTTTATATTGAAATTAATGATAATACAAAGGAAAAAATAGATTATGAAAATATAAAAAAAGAAAAATCTCTAAAAGGAGTATTTATTAGTGAGATGTTGAAGTGCGACGATGAGGAGAGTAGGGAAGCACTAAAATATGGATTAATGGCATTAGAAGGGGATGATATAATTTGATAAATATTGATAAGATAAATCTTATATCATTTGGGAAGTTTAATAATAAGACTATAGAATTTTCAAAAGGATTAAATGTAGTCTATGGAGAGAATGAAAAAGGAAAATCTACTATACTTGCATTTATTAAAGTAATGTTATTTGGAATGAATTCTCAAAAAGCATCTATAAAAGATAATGAAAGAAAAAAGTATTTTTCTTTTAAAGACGGAAGAGCTTTAGGTACTATGAAAATTTCTATAGATGATAATAAATATATAATTGAAAGGGAATTTAAAGATAGTAAAAGGCAAGATAAAGTTAATATATATAGTGAGTTAGATGGCAAAAAAGTTTCACAAAAAATTATTCCTATTGATGAAGAAAGTTATATGTCTACAGGATATTTAACTCAGTATGGTGGGGAAGTTGCAAAAGAAAAGATAAACAATTTGAAAGATACCGGTAGTGAAGAAATTGATTATGGAAAAACAATAAAGATTATCAAGAAAGCCATGAAAAAAAATAAAGAAACTATTAAAGCTTTAGAAGAAGAAAAGCAGAATTTGTTAGAAGAATTAAAGGCATATGATAGAATTGCAAAAAATAATATAGAAAATATTAAAAATTTAAATAATTATAAAAAAGAAAGAGACAGAATTAAAAATACAGAATTTACATCAAGAAAAATACAAAGTATTGAGAGTGAATTAAATGAAATCAAAGAAAGTTTACAACTTGAAAAAGAATTAATAAAAGAGCGAGAAAAATTTAAATATATAAATTTAGATGAGGTTAAATTTAAAGATTCTAGAGTAAAGGAATTAGATAAATATAGGGATACAATGAAGTTAATAAATAAATATAGCAAAACAGTTAAGGTATATTTTTTATTAACATTTGTTTCATTTTTGGTGGTATTAGGAACAGCAATAGCTGCATTATACTATTCGCTTGGATATTTTATATTAACAGCTATTTTTGGAGTGTTAATGGTTATTTTTTATAGTTTATTAGCATCAAATAATAGTAAGCTACAAAGGCATGAAAAGAAAAGAAAGCTTGCTAAAGAAAGAGAAAAACATGTAGAGTATTTACAGGATGTATTTAATAGCGTATCTGTAAGAGATATAGAAGAGCTTGAGTCAAATATTATGGAGTATAGAGACTCATTAAGTGCTGTAAAAGTTTTAGAAGCTAAAGAGAGAGAAAAGGAAGCAGAAGTAAAGGTTCAAAGACAAAGTGAAAAAGATCAAGCGTTAATGACTATGGAACGTGAAATAGCGGGATTAGATACAGCTATCTCAAAAGATTTTGAAAAGTATCCAGATATACTAAAGAAAGAAGAAAAACTTGAAAATATTACTTTAACTTTGAAAAAAGAAAGAAAAAAAGAAAAGGCATTAAAATTGGCACTAGAAAAGATTGAGGAAAGCCACAAAATAATTAACGAAACTTTTTTACCTAAGGTTAAGGAAGAGGTAAAAAATATAATAAATAGAGTTACAGAAGGAAAGTATAGTAATTTAATGGTTTCAGAAAATATGGATGTTCTTGTTGAAGATGAAGAAGGTGTCTTAAGAGATAAGGATTTCTTATCTAAAGGAACTAATGATTCTTTATATTTTGCACTAAGATATTCTATACTAAAAACTATAGAAAAAGATAATATGATGTTTCTTCTTGATGAAGCTTTTTCTATGTATGATGATAAGAGATTAAAAAATATATTAGAATTTTTATATGAAGAAAGTAAAAAAAGACAAATAATAATTTTTACATGTCAAAAAAGAGAAGTTGAATTATTAAGTCATATTGAAGACGTTAATATAGTTAATTTGTAAAAGATGTCACGATAGGTTATATCGTGGCATTTTTCCATTATAACAATAGAATTTTAAATTAAAAAAATCAAATAATATTAGCGATAAAAGTAATATTAGAGAGAAAAATATTTAAGTTTAAATGTTCAAATTTACTCCTAGGTGGAAATAAATATTAATAAGAAAACATTTTCAAACATTGACAAGTCTTAAATACTCTTTTAAAATTATAAAAGCGAATATAAAGAGTAAGTTCGACATTTAAATATAAACCTGTAAAGGAGAAGTGTTATGAAAAAGTTAATTCTTGTTACATCACCACCAGCTTGTGGAAAAACTTATGTTTCTAAACAATTAGCAAAAGCTTTAACTAATTGCGTTTATTTGGACAAGGATACTCTAATAGTTTTATCAAAGAAAATTTTTGAAGTTGCTAATCAAGAGTATAATAGAAGTTCAGATTTCTTTGAAGAAAATATCAGAAATCCAGAATATGAGGCTATTGTTGATCTAGCATTAGAAGCATTAGATTATAACGATACTGTTTTAATTAATGCTCCATTTACTAGAGAAATTAGAGATGAAGAGTATCTTAAAAATTTAAGAGAAAAATTAGCTGAAAAAGGTGCTGAATTAGCAGTTGTTTGGGTACATACTGATGTTGAAGTATGTCACCAAAGAATGATTGAAAGAAATTCAGACAGAGATACTTGGAAGCTTGAGCACTGGGATGAATATGTGGCAACACAAAATTACAACCCACCAACAAATATTAAAGAATTAATAATATTTAACAATTCTTCACAAGAAGAGTTTGAAGCTTCAATCAAAAAGATGGTAGCAATTTTCAGAAATGAAAGCATAGCTTAATTTTTATAGCCAGAATATTTTCTGGCTATTTTTTATTAGCAAATATTGACTAATGATTTTAATAGTAGTATATTAAGGTAAAACGCATAGGGGGCATCATTTATGGAACAATCATATGTATTTTACAATGGAGATATTATTGAAGAAGAAAAGGTAAGTATCGACATTAGAAGTAAGGCTTTTAATTATGGATTAGCTTGCTTTGAGGGGATAAGAGCTTATTGGGACGAAAAAGAACAACAATTGAGTCTTTTTAGGGTAAGAGAACACTATGAAAGACTTTTACAATCTTGCAGAGCATTATATATTAAATTACCATATACAGTTGATGATTTAGTTAATGCTACAATAGAATTGTTAAAGAAAAACAATTTTAAAACAACAACTTATATAAGACCAATTGCGTATAAAGGATCAACAAACATAGGACCTACATTATTAGATGATGACAATAGAATTCTTATATATTGTTCACCACTTGGAAGTTATACTGGAAAAGATGAATTAAGTGTAAAAGTTACTTCTTGGACAAGACTTTCTGATAATATGTTACCTCCAAGAACTAAGGCTACAGCAGCGTACTTAAATTCAGCATTAGCTTCTTTAGATGTTAAGATGAACGGATATGATGAGGCTATATTCTTAACTGATACAGGTTCAGTTTGTGAAGGACCAGGAGAAAATATATTCATCGTAAGAAAAGGAAAACTTATAACTCCACCACCAAGTGATAATATTCTAGAGGGAATTACAAGAGAAACTGTTATGGAATTAGCTAGAGATGTTCTTGGTATGGAAGTAGTTGAAAGAAGTGTTAAGAGAACAGAATTATATGCTTGTGATGAAGCATTCTTCTCAGGAACTGCAATGGAAATTACACCAATTTATAAGATTGATGAAAGAGAAGTTCCAGGTGGAATTAATGGTGAAGTTTATAAGAAGATTAAAGCTTTATTTGATAAAATTACACTAGGAAAATTAGAAGGATACGAACATTATTCTACACCAGTTTATGATAAGTAGATTATAAATACGAGGATTATGGACTAGTTTTAGTTTGTAGTCCTCTTTTTATGGTGATAGATAGTTAATATAGCACATATATATAACTGTTATATTTAAGTGTTGTTAGTAGATATTAGACAAACAATATAATGTATATAATGAAAAGTATTAACTTTGTGTGGAATATATTTCAATAAAATTCAACAAAATGGATCAAAACGTATAATAAAATTATATATAACCGATAATACTCTTGATAAATTGAAACAATTGGAATACAATTTTCTTATACAGAGTTAAGTTAGGAGTGAAAAGTATATGTCTTTAAAATTAGACTTAAGCAAAACTCTTCCATATTTAAAAGAGGAAGAAGTATTGAGTATGCAACCTATGGTTGATGTTGCTCATAAAATGTTACATGAAAAAAGTGGTTTAGGAAGTGACTTCTTAGGATGGGTTGACCTACCAACAAACTATGATAAGGATGAATTTGCTAGAATTAAAACTGCAGCTAAAAAAATTCAAGACACTTGTGATGTTCTTATCGTAATTGGAATTGGTGGATCATATTTAGGAGCAAGAGCTGCTATTGAAATGCTTTCTCATACTTTCCACAATAGTTTAAGCAAAGAAAAAAGAAATTTACCAGAAGTTTATTTTGTAGGTAACAATATTTCATCTACATATATGGCTGATCTTTTAGATTTAGTTGAAGGAAAAGATATATGTGTAAATGTAATTTCAAAATCTGGAACAACTACAGAACCTGCAATTGCATTTAGAATATTCAAAGAATTATTAGAAAAGAAATATGGTAAGGATGGAGCAAAAGAAAGAATTTTTGCTACTACAGATAAAGCAAAGGGTGCATTAAAAACTTTAAGTGATAACGAAGGTTATGAAACTTTTGTAGTACCTGATGATGTTGGTGGAAGATTCTCAGTATTAACAGCAGTTGGATTACTTCCAATAGCAGCAGTTGGTATTGATATAGATGAAATGATGAAGGGTGCTAAAGATGCACAAGATGCATATGCAAACCCTTGCATTAAGGAAAATGATGCCTATAAGTATGCAGCAGCTAGAAATGCTTTATACAGAAAAGGTAAGAACATTGAAATGGTAGTTAACTACGAACCATCTCTTCACTACTTCGGTGAATGGTGGAAACAATTATTCGGAGAAAGTGAAGGAAAAGACAACAAGGGTATATTCCCAGCAGCAGCAGATTTCTCTACTGACCTTCACTCAATGGGACAATATATCCAAGAAGGACTTAGAGGATTATTTGAAACATTAATTTCTGTAGAAAAGCCAAGACATTCTGTTTTAATAGATAGAGACAAAGAAGATTTAGATGGATTAAACTTCTTAGCAGGAAAAGAAATGGATTATGTAAATAAAATGGCTTCTCAAGGAACTGTTTTAGCTCATAATGATGGTGGAGTACCAAACATGATTGTTACAGTACCAGAATTATCAGCATACTATTTCGGATACATGGTATACTTCTTCGAAAAAGCTTGTGGTATCAGTGGTTACTTATTAGGAGTTAATCCATTTGATCAACCAGGTGTTGAAGCTTATAAGAAAAACATGTTTGCATTACTTGGTAAACCAGGTTATGAAGATATGAGAGAAGAATTATTAAAGAGATTATAATTTAATCTAGGGGTTGTGCATTGTATAATGCACAACCCTGTTGTATTTATTGTACGTTAGAAATTATAAAAACAACACTTAAGTATAATAGCTAGATATATCACAAATTAATACTATATATTCCAATTTTATAAATACTATTTATGAAGTACAACAAAAGAAAATTTATCTACTTCAATTACATTATTTATAGCTTTAGTAGATTTTTCATCAACAAAATGAGTATTGGCTACTAGAATCCAAGGACCAGATGATATAGGAATTCTTATTGTTGCATCATTACTATTAAAAATCACCATTACTTCAGACCAAGAGTCACCATTGCCATTATTGTAGATTTTATAACCTATGACGTTGTGAGGAAGATTTTCTAAGATGTACATATGATTTCGTAAATTTTCATATGAAGAAAATCTAAAAGCTCTATGATTACGTCTAAGTCTAATTAAATTCCTAGTGTATAGATATATATTATAGTATTTATATTTTCTGTCCCAATCTATCCAATTTATATAATCAGGAGAATTATAAGTGTTTTCAAATGAATCTTTAGTTCTTAGAAATTCAAGACCACTCTGAAAAAATGGTATACCTTGAGATAACAATAATGTTCCTATTCCTAATTTAAACATATCTATTCGTGTTTCTTCATCAACAAATTTAGCGGATAAAGAAAGTTTATCCCATAGAGTATGATTATCATGGCAACATAAGTAATTTATATTTTGGCAAGGTGAAGAAAAAATATGATCAGATCCCGTTAGAGCTTTTATAGCTAAATAATCTATATGATTCTTTCCAGCGATAAAACCGATATCGTCACTAAAAAAAACACTACCTCTAAAAGTATCTCTAAAAAAATCATTAAAGTAACTAATAGATGGCGTTTTATAATTATTTTTTAGAATAGTCTTTTCATTGTCAGGTAGATTGGTGGATAGATTCCAACCCTCGCCATAAATAAATACATTTTCATTTAATTCTTTTAAAGTGGTATATACTTCATTCATCGTAGTTATATCAATTAGTCCCATTAAGTCAAATCTAAATCCATCAATATGATATTCACTAACCCAATATTTTAAGGAATCAATTATAAATTTTCTTACCATGGGTCTTTCTGTAGCAAAATCATTTCCACACCCCGAGCCGTTACAAATAAAGCCATTATCATATCTTCTAAAATAATACCCAGGAAAAGATAGTTCTAAGTTGGAGGTTTCATAATTGAAAATATGATTGAAAACAACATCCATAATTACATATAAATTATTGCTGTGTAATGTTTGGATAAGTGTTTTTAATTCTTTTATCCTGCAAATAGGATTTTTAGGATCAGTAGCATAACTTCCTTCGGGAACGTTGTAGTTTTGTGGATCATATCCCCAATTGTATTTTTTTCTTGGCATTAATTCATCAACACTTGAAAATGAAAAATCAAATATCGGCATTAGTTGTACATGGGTTACACCTAAATCTATTATATGAGATATACCACAATCTAATCTGTATCCGTTAGAGTCTTTTTCTTGGCATAAACCTAAGTATTTACCTTTGTTGATAATATCAGTTTTTGGATAGGTAGTCATATCTCGAACACTAATTTCATATATTATGGCGTCAGTAGGATTATAATGCCCTTTGATTACAGAATCCTCGGAAAAATCTTTAGGGTCAGAATCCTTTAAATCAATGATTGCTCCATAATGTCCATTAACAGAAACTGCTTTTGCATAAGGATCAACTATTTCATTACATCTATCTATATGAGTTACTTCATAAGTATATAGATAACCTTTTAAATCCCCATAATATTTTATATACCAAATATTATTATTTTCTTCTAATTCATTAGATGATAATATTATAGGTATGTTATCAGATGTTTCTTTATAAATTTTTAATGATACTTTCAATGCTGATGGAGACCAAAAAGTGAATTCAGAATAAGTGGGTTCGTAGTGTACACCTAAGGTGCCAGGATAATAATATTTTTTATTAAAATCCTCAGTTGTGTAAAGTGAATAGTATGGAACATCGATATTTATATTATTAGTATTTAGATAAAGGGGATATTTTATATTTATTTCATTTTCAAAATATATTAATACACGATTTTCTTCATATGTAATATTGATTATTTTTAGTTTTATTTTATTATTGATAAAATATATATTAGAAATATCTATATTTTCTTCGAAGTAGGATATTTCTAATTTTTTTAGAGAATAAAATTTAAAAGTCATACTAGAAAAAATAACCTCCAATGTATAATTTTTACTTTTTATTATATTTTATCATATTATACGGAGAAAGTTAAAAAAATATGAAATTATCTTGTAGTAAATTTTTCCATATACTATAATATTAATAATAATATGTCAGTAAGGATGAAGTGGAATATGAATAAAATAGAAATAATTTTAGAAAAGGACAATGTTGATTATGAAAATAGTCCAGTAAATATTATTGTAAAAAGTAATGAAGATGAGGAGCTATTATATAAATTCCTTTGTGGTCATGGAGGAAAGTGGACAACAATAAAGGAATATGGAAAAGAGAGTTGCTGTATATGGTCTCCTACAGAGAGTGGAGAATATACAATAATGGTTTATGCTAAGTCGCCATCTTCATCAAAAAGTTTTGATTATTGTTGCCGTGCTGAGTATATAACAAAAGATCTTAATAAAATAGTAAGAATAAAAGGTATATCTTTAAATAGAGATAAAGTTATAATTGATGAACCATTGGCTATAACTGTAGATTGTACTGGAGAAGAAGTATTATATAGATTTTTAAAAGTAAAAGATGGAGAAGAAACTTTACTTAAAGATTATTCAAGTGAAAATTATTTTAATTTAATACCTAAAGATGTTGGTGATATTAAAATAGTTGTACAAGTAAAAAATAAGGGTTCTATTAGTATGTATGATTCGGAAGAATCAATAGAATTCTATGTTTGGAGAAGAGAAGCAGTAAAAATACAAAATCTTATGTTTATAACAAAAGATTTAATAGTAGATGAAGAACTTATTGTTGATGTAGATATTCAATATTCAGATAAAAAGAATGTTTTATATAAGTGTATAAAAATAGATGAAAAAAATAATATTGAAGTTGTTCAAGAATTTTCATCTAAGAATGTAATATCATTTAAGGAAAGTAAAGCAGGTAAATATAAGTTATTAGTTGCTGTAAAAGATATGTATTCAGGAAATGAATATGATGATAGGGCACTAATAAATTATGAAGTTAAAAATTATAAAACAGTGAGAATGGAAAGTTTTATAGCAGATGTTATTTCACCTAAGTCAGTGGAATCAGATATAAACTTTAG
Source organism: Clostridium bornimense (assembly GCF_018917145.1). GTDB lineage: Bacteria > Bacillota > Clostridia > Clostridiales > Clostridiaceae > Clostridium_AN > Clostridium_AN bornimense_A. Next base: position 12,757 of record NZ_JAHLOD010000002.1, on the reverse strand, counting down.
AGTTATATGTGAAGGTGGAAAATCTCTTAGATATAATTATAAGATTTCAAGAGAAGATGGATATGAATATGAAACAGGCTTTATAAAAGATGATACATATTGTTGGAAACCTACAGAAATAGGTACATATATGATAAGAGCATATGTTAAAGATCAATCATATTCAGGAGAATATGAAGATTCTAATGAAATGGAATTTGTCATTGAAGAATATGAAAGAAGAGAAGCTAAGATCTTAGATATACTTAAAACAGGTGGTCATGAAGTAAAAGTAGGAAACTATATACAATACAAGGTTATGTCTGATAATAATAAAGGAAATTTATTTGCATATAGAGTGTCTTGTGATAACGAAGTTATTCTTGAAACACCATATAGAAGTGATACAATTTTTAGATATTCACCAGAAAAAGTAGGAAAATATTCTGTTGAGATAATGGTTAGAAATAAGTTTTCAGATAATGAATATGATGCTCATGATTTTTGCTATTTTAATGCATATTTATTTGTTCCATGTAAGATAGACAAAATTATAAGTTATTGTAATGAAACGCCTACACCAGGAGATAAAATTATTTTTGAAACTATTGTTTTTAATGCTAAAGAAGCTGTTATAAAATATGATATAAGAATAAATGGATTTTTAGTAGAGGAATCAGATTATACTTCAAATAAGAAATTTTCTATAACTCCAAAGTGTGGAGGGTTATATAATATAGATGTATATAGTAAAAATGAAAATAGTAATGAACGCTTTGAAAGCAAAAAAAGTGTTTATTTTAAAGTAAGAGATGTTTCACCGGTGTATAATGTAGAGGTACAGTGTGATGTAGAAGAAAAAAGAGTTAACTGTCCAATAACATTTAATGCAAGTTGTGAAGGTGGTAGATCTGTTAATTATCAATTTTATATTGATGAAGGTGGAGAATGGAAGTTAGTACAGGAATATTGTAGAAAGAGTTACTATACTTTTATTCCATTTAAGAGGGGACAATATAGACTTATGGTACTATGTAGAAGTGCTAATGAGGTTAAAGCATATGAGGATTACAGGATAATTGAATTCGAGGTGAAGTAAATATGGATATAAGTTCAATACTTAATTCCTATAGTACAGAATTACAAAAGACGCAACTGGATAAGTTAAGTAATTTGAGTAGTAGCAATAGTAGTGAGGAAACTACAGAAAGTGCATTTAAAATGCAATTAATGTTATCAATGATACAACAAATGTTTAAGGATTCTGATGCATATTCTATAGTTATGCAATCATTTGCTAGTGCAATGAAGTCATCAAATTTTTCTTTTGATGGATTATTTAATACAAATACAACAACATCATCATATAGTAATGTTGGAAGTTCATCATTAACATCTAGTAGTAATTCAGAAACTTCTAATAGTATATATGACGGGGTAGATGAAAAAGTAGCTACAGCTATAGATAAGGCTTGTAAGAAATATAATATGGATCCAAGCTTTATAATGGCTGTTATAAAACAAGAATCTAATTTTAATAGTAATGCGGTATCAAGTGCTGGAGCAACAGGAATAATGCAAATTATGCCGTTCAATTTTGCTGGGCTTGGAATAACAGATCCTTATGATGTTGAGCAAAATATTGATGGTGGTACTAAGATGCTAAGCAATTTATTAGATGTTTATCAAGATAAGAAAATGGCACTTGCAGCTTATAATGCAGGATCAGGAACATTAGCAAATAGAAATATTACAGGGGAACAAGATTTTGATAGGTTACCTTCTGAAACACAAGATTACGTAAAAAAAGTAAGTGCTTATGAAGAGATGTATAATAAATATGTATAATAAAAAAAGAATTCCGTTTTTATACGGGATTCTTTTTTGCTATAAAATAATAGAATATTTAGGTTTGGATAAATGTTGAATGAACTGGAGAATATGTAGTTGTTTTTTGATATATAAAGCTGTTATATTTAAGTGTTGATTTTGGGCAAGCTACAGAAATTTTATTAAGTAACCATGAATATAACTTAAACTTAATAGTACTATGTTTATTGCATAGGAAACTTCAAAAGGTTATAATTTTTCTGTGCCCTGATTATATTAGAAGGAGATAAATGATGGCTATAGAAAGATTAGATAAAGTTCTAGCTAACTTAGGTTATGGAACTAGAAAAGAAGTAAAAGCATTAGTAAAATCAAAAGTTGTAGAAGTTGATGGCGTTGTTGCCAAAAGTTCAGATATGAAATTAGATCCTGAAGTTTCAGTTATAACAGTTGATGGTGAAGAAGTAAGATACAGAAAATATATATATCTTATGATGAATAAACCAGATGGTGTAGTTTCTGCAACTTATGATAAGTTTGATGAAACTGTAGTAGATTTACTTTATGATGAAGATGCAGTTTTTGCACCATTTCCAGTAGGAAGATTAGATAAGGATACTGTGGGATTATTGTTACTTACTAATGATGGAGATTTAAATCATAGATTAATATCTCCAAAGTATAAAGTTGATAAGGTTTATTATGCTGAAATAGATAAACCTGTTAATGAGAAAGATGTTGCAGCTTTTGAAAGAGGTATAACATTACAAGATGATGGATATAAGTGTTTACCTGCAAAGCTTGAAATTTTAAAAGCTACTGAAGATGGTTCAGAAGTAAAGGTTACTATAGTAGAAGGTAAATTCCATCAAGTAAAGAGAATGTTTGAAGCAAGGGGGAAAAAGGTGGTTTATCTAAGAAGAATAGAGTTTGGTGGGCTACATTTAGATGAAGAATTGGAAGAGGGAGAATATAGAGAATTAACAGAAGACGAATTGAAGATTCTAAGAGGTGAAAAGTTATAAATTTAAAGTTTATAAGTAGGAAAACTTTAAATTTATAATAAAATGAAATATTTCCATTAAAAAAATAAGATAGTGACAGAAAAATTTTCAAAAAACATTGAAATTTATCAAGTTATAGAATATAATCTATATTGCAAGATAAATAAAAAGAATGAATAGCCCCCTTTTTATTTATTATTTTAAAGACAGCTCAACCCCAAGAGCTGTCTTTTGCTATTTTATAAAGCATAAAGGTCGCAAGATAGGTGACTTTTATGCTTTATCTTTTTAACGTGTAAAATTAAAAACATTGATTAATGAGGTCAACTAAAATATAATTTTAATTATAACGAAAGGTTAAGGGGGAAGAATAGTGGAAGAGTATCATTCAATTTTAGAAAGCAAAGAGATGGATTTTCTATGTGATATGATTTTGACACTTAAAGATAGAGAAGATTGTTATAGATTTTTTGAAGATATATTCACCATAACAGAGATAAAATCTGCAGAGCAAAGACTACATGTAGCAAAAATGTTATATGAAAAAAAGACTTATCAAGAGATTGCTCAGGAGACAGGTGCTAGTACAGCAACTATAAGTAGAGTGAATAGATGTTTAAATTATGGTAGTGATGGATATAAAAGAGTGTTAGAAAGATCAAAAGAATGAAGGGAGGAACCTAGAGTTACACTAGGAAAGCATAAATGGATTTGAAGAAGTTACTTAATGAAAAACAATATGAGGCTGTTGAGACTATTAACGGACCTGTTTTAGTTTTAGCTGGAGCAGGATCAGGAAAAACTAGAGTTTTAACATATAGAATTGCAAACATGATTCAAAATTATGATATATATCCTTCTAATATATTAGCAATTACTTTTACTAATAAAGCGGCGCAGGAAATGAGGGAGAGAGTAAAAGCTCTTATAGGTGATGAGGTTGAAGTTGGATCTATGTGGATTTCTACTTTCCATTCAACTTGTGTGAGAATTTTAAGAAGAGAGATAGATAAATTAGGATATAATAAAAATTTTACTATTTATGATAGTTATGATTCTAAAACATTAATTAAACAATGTATGAAAGAATTAAATATAAATGACAAAGATATAACTGATAGAGAAATAGCATCTAAGATAGGTAGTTGTAAAGATGCTTTTATTTCAGCTAGACAATATAAGTTAGAAAATGAAAAGAATTTTAGGGAAAATAAGATTGCTGATGTATATGAATTATATCAAAGAAAATTAAAAGAAAATAATGCTTTAGATTTTGATGATCTTATATACAAAACAGTAGAGTTATTTAAGAAAAATGAAGATGTTCTTGGCTTTTATCAAAGAAAATTTAAATACATAATGGTGGATGAGTATCAAGATACTAACGGTTCACAATATTTACTTACAAAGTTATTAGCAAGCATGCATAAAAACTTATTTGTAGTTGGAGATGATGACCAATCTATATATGGTTGGAGAGGTGCAGATATCAAAAATATTCTTGATTTTGAAAAGGATTATGAAGATGCAAAGATAATAAAACTAGAAGAAAATTATCGTTCAAAAGCAAATATATTAAATGCAGCTAACTCAGTTATTGAAAATAATCCACATAAACATTTAAAGACTCTTAGAACTAATAATGAGTCTGGTGAAAAAATAAAAATTTATAGAGCTCATTCTGATAAAGATGAAGCGGAGTTTGTATGTAACGAAATGAATACTATTATGAAAGATAAGAATAAAAAATATAATGATTTTGCTATTCTTTATAGAACTAATGCGCAATCTCGTTTATTTGAAGAAAAGTTCTTATCAAGAGGGATTCCATATAGATTAATTGGTGGATTAAAATTCTATGATAGAAAAGAAATAAAGGATATAATGAGTTATTTAAAAGTTATTAATAATTCATTGGATTCTGTAGCATTAGAGAGAATTATAAATGTTCCAAAGAGAAATATAGGTGATACAACTGTAAATAAGCTTAAGGAATATGCTGAGTATACAGAATTACCTTTATTCAGTGCTGTTCTAGATTGTGAGACAATACCAACTCTTACACCAAGAGCAACAACGTCAATAAATAAGTTCGCTGCTCTTATGAGTTTACTTATGAGAAAAAAAGATGAAATTAAGGTATCAGAACTTATTGATGAAGTAATAAAAGAAACAGGATATGTTGAAGAACTTAAGAAGTCTAAGGCGCCTGAGGATATAAGTAGAATAGAAAATCTTAAGGAGTTAGTTTCTGCAGCTGTTGAATTTGAGAAAAATAATGAAGATAAATCTTTAGCGGCATTTTTAGAGTTAAATACATTAAATAGTGATGTAGATAATTATGATGAGGATGCAGATGCAGTAGTTCTTATGACGGTTCATTCTGCTAAGGGACTTGAATTTCCTGTAGTTTATATGGTAGGAATGGAGAATGGTATATTCCCTGGTACTGCTTCTTTTGATTCTCAAACAGAGATGGAGGAATCAAGAAGATTATGTTATGTTGGTATAACAAGAGCTAAGGAAATGCTATATATGACTCATGCTGATTACAGAATGGTATATGGTAAGACTGTATCTTATGCTCCATCAGATTTTATATCAGAGATTAATAAAGATTTAAAAGAGTATATAGGTGTTGAGAAGAAGAAAGGTACTTTTCAGTCTGGAAATAGTAAATTCAATGGATTTTCTGGATTTAACACTAGAAGTAATGGATCATTTGGAATAGCAAATAGTAAACCGAAAGTAAATAGTGGTGAAAAAACTGTGTTAGATCCAAATACAGCTGCTATAGGGCTTAAAGTTAAGCATCAAAAGTTTGGGGAAGGAACAATAGTTTCTTTATCTAAAAAAGAAGAGGGAACATATGCGACTATTGCATTTATGTCAAATGGAGTAAAAGTTTTAAGACTAGATATAGCACCACTTCAATTAGCGTAAAAGGAAGGTTAGTATGGATATTAAAGAGAGAATATCAGAATTAGTAGAGACATTAAATAAACATTCACATAATTATTATGTTTTAGATAATCCAACTATATCAGATAAAGAATATGATAAGCTTTATGATGAACTTAGGGAATTGGAGAAGTCTAGTGGTATAGTATTACCTTATTCACCTACACTTAGAGTAGGTGATGGGGTACTTCCTGGATTTACGAAGTATACTCATAAAGGAAAACTATGGAGCTTAGATAAAGCACAAACATCAGAAGAACTTATTGAATGGGATAAAAGAAATAGAAAGCTTATAAGTGAGTACAATAGTACTCATGAGGATAAGTTACCAGAGTTATCTTATATTGTTACTAAAAAATTTGATGGCTTAACAGTAAATTTAACATATGATAATAATGGGATATTATCAGTAGCTGCAACAAGAGGTACTGGTGAAGTTGGTGAAGAAGTTACTGGAAATGTTAAAACAATAAAATCAATTCCTCTTAAGATTGATAGTAGTGATGTTTTTGAAATTCATGGTGAAGCTATTATGACTAAAGAGGCTTTTGAAAACTATAATAAAGATGCCGATGTACCATTAAAAAATCTTAGAAATGGTGCTGCTGGTGCGTTAAGAAATTTAAATTTGAGAGAAACAGCTAGAAGAAATCTGTCAGCGTTTTTCTACGATATTGGATATAATGAAGGAACACCATTTAAAACTTATATGGAAATGATGGATTTTATTAAGAAAAAAGGTTTTCCAGTGGATGATTATATTGCTAAGTGTAATACTATCGAAGAAGTCATAGATCAAGGTAAATATATAAATGACATAAGAAGTGATCTAAATTATGATATTGATGGAATCGTAATAGCTATTGATGATATAAAAACTAGAGAAGTTTTTGGATATACAGTAAAATTCCCTAAATGGGCAATAGCTTTAAAGTTTGAAGCTGAAGAGGCTACTACAGAAGTTCTAGATGTAGAATGGAATGTAGGAAGAAGTGGAAGAGTTGCGCCAACGGCGATATTAGCACCGGTAGAATTAGCAGGTGTTACAGTGAAACGTGCAACATTAAACAATATGGATGATATTATGAGAAAAGGTGTAAAAATAGGGTCAAGGGTTTTTGTTAGAAGATCTAATGATGTTATTCCTGAAATTATGGGGGTAGCAGAAGAAGGTGAAGATGCTAAAGAAATTACACCACCAGAAAAATGTCCATATTGCGGTAGTGATATTGTTTTAGAAGGAGCACACTATTTTTGTGAAAATTCATTATCATGTAAGCCACAATTGGTAAAGAGTATAGTTCATTATGGTAGCAGAGAAGCAATGAATATACCTGGATTTAGTGAAAAAACAGCAGAAGCTTTATTTGAAAAGTTAGATATAAAAGCATTAAGTGATTTGTATTCTATAAAGAAAGAAGAGTTATTAACTTTAGATAAATTTGGAGATAAAAAAGCAGATAATTTATTAAATGCTATAGAAGGAAGTAAAAAGGCACCATTATATGCATTTATATATGCATTAGGAATACCTAATGTAGGTCTTAAGACATCAAAGGATTTATGTAAGAGATTTAAGTCATTAAATAACATAATGAATGCTACAGCAGAGGAACTTATTTTAGTAGAAGATATTGGGGATATTGTAGCTCAGTCAATATTAGAATTCTTTAGTGATGAAAATATAAAGAAATCTATTAACGATCTGTTAGAGGCTGGAGTATCACCTATATATGAAGAAAGTACTACTGAAGAAAGTGTATTTACAGGAAAATCTGTGGTAGTAACAGGATCATTAGAGAACTTTACTAGAACTACAATTAAAGAGAAATTAGAAGAATTGGGAGCAAAGGTTGCATCTTCTGTATCTAAGAAAACAGATTATGTTTTAGCTGGAGAAAAAGCGGGCTCAAAATATGATAAAGCTGTTGCTTTAGGAATTAAGATTTTAACTGAAGAAGAATTCTTGGAGATGATAAAATAAGCAGGAGGAAGGGAAAATCTTGGATGAGAATAGGGACGAAAAGTTAAGTTATACTGCTAGGCAAAAAAAGATTCATAAAACTATAGATATTTTATCGTGGATATTAGTTTTTATTACAATATGTACACTTATAGCTACAATGTTATTAAGTTATGATTATATAAATATGAAATATCAAATAGGGTATAGGGTATTTCAAATAATGTTATCTATAACAATGATAGTTGCAAGTGTATCATTATATGATTTTAAAAATAAAAATAAGGTGCCAGGTGAATCAATTGGGTGCATTATTGTAGCGTTTATATCGTTGGTGTTTGTATTTTTGAATGTTAACTAAATATATAAATAAAGGGACAGCGTTAGAAAAGTTTCTAATCGAATGTCCCTTTGTATTTATAGATATGTTTAGTTCATATATAAAACTGTTATACTTAAGTGTTGTTTTTTTGATATAAACTACTTTATATAATAAATTTTAAGTAATAAAGTATACTTCTAAAAAAGCTGCCACACTTTGTGTAACAGCTTTTTTTAATCTTCTTTATTATTTTTAGCTAGTGATGAAATGTTTTGATTTAATTTCTCTAAAAGATAATTTTTGTATTTAATTTGATTATAAAATCTATTAAAAAGTACAAAACTCCAAATTGATATTATACAAAATGTTAAAAGTGAAATTGCTATTAAAATGTAAAACAATGCAGTTAACATAAACTTTATTCTCCTTTGTAATTTATAAAATATATTATATCATATCAACTAATAATATAAAGAAAACTTTACTAATTATTAATCATTATTATCTAAAATTGGAGTCATATATCTTAATATCAAGTAAAATATAAACATGTTTCTACTAGAGTAAAAGTTGTCTTTAGATAGTTTAATTTTATTTTTCTTTCGGTTAAGCTCTAAACGCTTCAAAAATATAGGGGCATACCCTTTAGTTATATAAGATGAATCATGAGAAGGAGAAAAATTATTTTCTTCTAATAAGTCTTCTGATTTAAGAGTTTGATTTCTATATCTCTCCTCATTATCCATTTCTGGTGCATCTATAAAAGATAAAATAAGACCATTGTCGCATAGAGCAGTTTTATAAACTTTTGATATTATATCAGAAGAATCTTCTATATCTCTTTCTAATAGATTTATTATATAAAGAATAATATCTTCAGAATATACTTTGTCTTCAGAATCATCTCTGAAAATAAGATAAGTTTCATCATCAAAATACCTTATAAGAGTTTCTTTTATTATTTCTTCTTTTTCTCTGAATTTATCGATATTAAATAAATCATACATCAACTTATTGCATAATGACATTAATAATTCTGTTGTGAAGGAGGTTTTGTGAGATCCACAGGTGTTTTCAGTATAATAGTCTTCTAAATCAAGTATAAGAGACATTGCTTCTACGTTTTTTGATGATTCGTAAAAAATACATAATTGAAACAAAAATTCTACATATTCATCATTATTCATAGAATATAAATTATCTCTATTTAGTATGAATGCATTCAAGATATCTAGAGAAAAAGTTTTATATGCATCACTAGATTCTGTATCATCAATTAAGGAATATAAATAGAAACAATTCATCATTAGTGCTTGATCACAAAATGATATTTTTTGTGACTTATCTAAAAATTTTACTTCACTTAATATATTATCAGAAAGATCTTTTTTATCGACGAAAAATCCTTGAGTATTTCTAAGATGTGATACACAAAAATCTAGTTGTGATTTAACAATTCCTTTAAATAATGAACAATATTCTTTAGAGTAATTTGTAGTAAAGTTTTTATAATATTTATATAGGTTTAATATAGACAGTATCATATAACCATTAGAATGTATTTCTACCTCTTTCTTTAAGGAATGAGATGAAAAGGTAAAATTCTTATTTTTTAAAGATATTTTGGAATCAGCTTTTTTATATATGCATAATAGTGGAGAAATATTTTTGACTATGTTAATATCATTGTTAGGAAGAGTTTTTTCTAGTGAAGAACCTTTCAAAGTTATTCCGCATTTGGAATATAAAACAACTTGTTTTAAAGATTCTTTTGCAAAATAAAATAATTGATTATTAACTTTTGATTGATTAAGAGAGTTCATTCTTAAAAATGGACCTATATATTTCAAAATAGTCACCACCTAAATAGTAATTCATTTATTTATATGATATTTATATAATTAATATGAATTTGGGAAAATATCATTTTTATAGGAGGATAAGTTGTGAAAAAAATAATTGTTGCAAGTAATAATAAGCATAAGATACAGGAAATAAAAGAGATATTAAAAGAGTACAATGTTGTATCTCTAAAAGAAGAGGGAATCGAAATAGATCCAGAAGAAAATGGAACAACATTTATTGAGAATTCTTATATAAAAGCAAAAGCTATATTAGATTTTATAGGAAATAAAGAAAATATATTAGTTTTAGCAGATGATTCTGGACTAGCTGTAGATTATCTTAATGGCGCTCCAGGAGTTTATTCAGCAAGGTATGCTGGAGAACATGGAAATGATAAAAAAAATAACGAGAAATTACTTAAAGAATTGTCATCTGTATCTATGGAGAATAGGGGGGCTGCATTTAAGTGTGCGTTAGTTTTATTAGGACAAGGTGTAGATATTAGAGTAGAAGGTGAAGTGAGAGGATATATATTAGAGGAAGAAAAAGGAGATAGTGGATTTGGATATGATCCGTTATTTTTCTATCCTCCATTCAATAAAACCTTTGGACAAACCACAGAAGAGGAAAAAAATAGCGTTAGTCACAGAGGTGAAGCGTTAAAAAAACTAAGAGAAAAATTAAACAATATATAGATATATAGGAGAAAAAGTATGAAAATAGTAGTATTAAGCGATACTCATGGAGATAACTATTGTATATACAAGTCTTTAGAATATATAAAAACTATAAATCCTGATATTGTTTTACATTTAGGAGACAATACCAAAGATGTGGAGATTTACAAAAGAAACTTAGATATACCAATAGAAAATGTTAGAGGAAATTGTGATTTTTCATCTTCAGCAGAAAATGAAAAGATAATAGAACTTTGTGGTAAGAGAATTTTTATTACTCATGGACATTTTTATGGTGTTAAAGAAGGAGTACAAAGACTCCTATACAGGGGATTGGAATTAAAGGTTGATATAGTATTATATGGACATACTCATATATCAAATATAATATTTGAGGAAGGAATATGGATTGTTAATCCTGGTTCTGTATCATTACCACGTAAGGGGCAAAATTCCCTTGCAACTATTGATATAGAAGGGGACAAGATAACTCCGAGTATAATGTTAATAGATTAATTTATAAAAAAATAAAAAAAAGTGTTGACTATATTATAGCTTTAGTGTAGAATAATTTTTGTCGCCGAAAGAAAGCGTCAAAAACCGGGGTGTGGCTCAGATGGTAGAGTGCGTGGTTTGGGACCATGAGGTCGCAGGTTCGAGACCTGTCACCCCGACCATTTATAATATATTACGAAGTGGTTAGTACAGAATGTAGCTTAGCAATAGTAATATGTTATCAACACACATGCGGGCATTGCATAGTGGTAGTGCTTCAGCCTTCCAAGCTGATAGTGCGGGTTCGATTCCCGCTGCCCGCTCCAAAACATCTTTTAGAAGAATTAGGAGGAAGAAAATTCCTCGAAAGAATTTAAAAAAAGGTGTTGACAAGCTCGAAAGTATTTAGTAAAATACAAAACGTGCTGTGAGGAAAACACAAAACAAATTAAGTAACAGTGAATAACATAAATTGAGTATTGACTAAAAGTGAAATAAAGCTTATAGTAAAATAAGAATATTTGCTAGAAGTAATATGAAGCTTAAAGTATAATAGAAAGGTATTCGCTAGAAGCGAGTAGTACGAGGAAACAAGAAACGAACAAGTGAGAAATACTTCATGTATTCGAGCGAAGTGAGTGACGCAGTTGACGAAGTAATGCGAAGCTTATAGTAGAATAAAGATATTCGCTAGAAACAAGCAGTACTAGGAAACAAGAAGCGAATGAGTGAGAAATACTTCATGTATTCGAACGAAATGAGCGACGCAGTTGACGAAGTAATGCGTAGTTTATAGTAGAATAAAGATATTCGCTAGAAACAAGCAGTACTAGGAAACAAGAAGTGAATGAGTGAGAAATACTTCATGTATTCGAACGAAATGAGCGACGCGGCTGACGAAGTAATGCGTAGTTTATAGTAGAATAAGAATATGCGTCTTTAGCTCAGCTGGATAGAGCAACGCCCTTCTAAGGCGTGGGCCTGGGGTTCGAATCCCTAAAGACGCACCATATGTGTGTTATTACACTAACTGGTAGAGTACCAGTTATCGGGGTGTGGCTCAGATGGTAGAGTGCGTGGTTTGGGACCATGAGGTCGCAGGTTCGAGACCTGTCACCCCGACCATTTAAAAAATGAAATTTGGAGAATATCTATTTTCAAGAAACGAGCAGTACGAGGAAATGATGACTGAGGGAGTGAATAATACTATAGTATATGAACGACCGAAGGAAGAAATTGACGAAGTAATGCGAAGTTTATGGGAAATAGCCCAATGAATAGCGATAGAGCTTTGAAATATTATGCGGGCATTGCATAGTGGTAGTGCTTCAGCCTTCCAAGCTGATAGTGCGGGTTCGATTCCCGCTGCCCGCTCCATAACATCTTTAAGATGTAACAAACTTGATATTCACTAAAACAAATAGTTTATAGTAGAATAGAGGTATTCGCTAGAAACAAGCAGTACTAGAAAACAAGAAGCGAATGAGTGAGAAATACTTCATGTATTCGAACGAAATGAGCGACGCAGTTGACGAAGTAATGCGTAGTTTATAGTAGAATAGATATGCGTCTTTAGCTCAGCTGGATAGAGCAACGCCCTTCTAAGGCGTGGGCCTGGGGTTCGAATCCCTAAAGACGCACCATATGTGTCATTAGCTCAGCTGGTAGAGCACCTGACTCT
>NZ_JAHLOD010000001.1 GCF_018917145.1 Clostridium bornimense | reverse complement strand
CAATATCCGATACCAGAAAATAAGAGAATACTTGCTTATAAAGCAGAGTTAGAAGCAAAGAAAAAAAGAGCATCATGATAAATGCGACTAACAACGTAGTCGCATAATCATATATCTTTTATTTATTTTGATTGTCTACTTGACAGGAGTCAGATCAGAAAGAATGTGGCAGCTTTTTCTAGTATATTTAATCAGTGTACAGTGATGGAGGAAATTCCTGCGGAATTTCTTAGAATATAAGTGTTGAGTTAAATGTTATAAGTTAGACTATGTTTCTTATTTAGATTATAGTTGAGCCCTGTGCCTTCTTACCTGTGCCATGATAAAAGAAATTATCGCTTACAAATTTTCATTTATTAATGCGACAGTCGTCGTTTAAAATATGAATTGTGACTATATTACAATTTGAATTTGTATTAAATAAAATATATAATTTTATATACGATTGATTTTAAAATAAAAATAATTAATATAAAGGTGAATAAAATGGAAAGAAGAATTACTAAGAAAGTTAAAGTGGGGAATTTATATATAGGGGGAGATGCGCCTATTTCAATACAATCTATGACAAATACTGATACTAGAGATGCAGAAAAAACTTTAGAGCAAATAAGAGCTTTAAGGGCAGCAGGAGTAGATATAGTTAGATGTGCAGTTCCAGATATGGAGGCAGCTGATGCATTAAAAACTATAACGTCTAATATTGATATTCCTATAGTTGCAGATATTCATTTTGATTATAGACTAGCATTAAAGGCTATAGAAAATGGTGTTGCAAAACTTAGAGTTAATCCGGGAAATATCGGTGCTAAGTGGAAGTTAGAAGAAGTAGCGAAAGCTGCTAAAGCTAAAAATATACCGATAAGAATTGGTGTCAATTCTGGATCTTTAGAAAAAGATATATTAAATAAATATGGATCAGTAAAAGCTGAGGCTTTAGTTGAAAGTGCTTTAAAAAGTATAGATATGTTAGAAAATGTGAATTTTGATGATATAGTTGTTTCTATAAAATCTGCAAATGTAAAAATGATGATAGAATCTTATAGATTATTTTCAGAAAAAAGTAATTATCCTGTACATTTAGGTGTAACGGAGGCAGGAACACCTTTTAGAGGTACTATAAAATCATCAGTAGGATTAGGAGCCTTATTAAGTGAAGGTATTGGTGATACTTTAAGAGTATCTTTAACAGGAGATCCTACAGAAGAGGTTAAAGTAGCTATTGAAGTATTGAAGGCTCTTGAAATAAGAAAAGGTGGACTTGAATTTATATCATGTCCAACATGCGGAAGAACAGAAATAGATTTAATAGGAATTGCTAATACTGTGGAGAAAAAATTAGCAGCAATAAATAAGGATATTAAAGTTGCGGTAATGGGTTGTGTAGTAAATGGACCTGGAGAAGCAAGAGAAGCTGATATTGGTATTGCTGGCGGTAAAGGAGAAGGAATAATCTTTAGAAAAGGTGTAATAGTAAAGAAATGCAAAGAAGAAGAATTAGTAGATGAACTAATGAAGGAGATAGAGGCTTTATAGATTTACAAACGGAGGAAGTGTATGGATAGGCTGGTTGAAAAAATCAATTTAGCAATAGATGAAGATAAAATTTTAAAAGCATTAAAAATTAAGGTAACGAAGTTTCAATATCTAAAAAAGAGCCAGCGACTAAGAGTATTACTAAAAGGTGAAAATGATATAGATGATACTGTAGTATATGCTGTAAAAAAGATAGTTTTAAGTAATATTGGTATATTTGATGATTGTGATGTGTTATATTCTAAAGATCTTAGTAATATAACATTAGAAGAGTTAACAAATAACTACTGGAGTGATTTTATACATTTAACTTTAGAAAAAAAGAAGGTTTTATATAGAGCTTTAAGTTCTTGTGAAAAGGTAATTAATAACGAAGACGTTAAGCTTATTGTTGATAGTAAGTTCATTTTTCAATATTTACATGACAATAGAATGGATTTATTTTTAAAAGAAAAAGCTAAAGAACTATTTGGAGTTACTACTAATTTTTCTTTTAGCTTTGATGAAAAGGCAATGGAGACGTATATAAAAGATAGAGAAGAAGAAAGTAGAGAGATTATATCTAAAGTTATAAAATCCTCAGGAGAAGTTAAGAAAGAAGCTAAGAGCAAAGATAATAATCAAAGTAAGGAAAGACCTTCAAATCCATATATGCAAAAAGGACGAAAGAGTGAACCTAAAGATGAAAATACGTTATATGGTAAAAAGATTGTTGTAGAAGAAATAACTAAAATTGCAGATATAAATATGGGCTCTGGTTATGTAACAATAAAAGGAGATTTATTTAAAATTGATGTTTTTGAAACTAAAGCAGGAAGGAAGATAATCTCTTTATTTGTAACAGATTATACATCATCAATTATAGTAAAAGTATTTCCAAAAGGGGATACTGCAGATGAGCTATTAGAAAATATAAAGAAAGGTATGCATCTTATATTAAGAGGTGAAGCTGCATATGATTCTTTTGCAAGAGAGGTTACTATTTCATGTAGAGATATAAATCTTTCAAAAAAAGTAGAGAGAATGGATACAGCAACAGAAAAGAGAGTTGAATTACATCTTCATAGTACAATGAGTGCGATGGATGGCATTACTTCGATAAGTAGACTTGTTGAGAGAGCAGCGAAGTGGGGACATAAAGCTATTGCACTAACAGATCATGGTGTAGTTCAAGGATTTCCAGAAGCTATGGATGCTGCCAGAAAAAATAATATCAAGATGATATATGGCGTAGAAGGCTATGTAGTAAATGATGGAGAGCCTATTGTAATAAATCCTGAAGATAAAACTATAGATAGTGAATTTGTAGTGTTTGATATAGAAACTACAGGTTTTTCATCTATTAATGATAAGATAATAGAAATCGGAGCTGTTAAAGTTAAAGATGGTAATATAGTAGATAGATTTTCACATTTTGTTAATCCTGAGGTAAACATTCCTGCAAAGATAATTGAACTTACAGGGATAACTGATGATATGGTAAAAGATGCTGATACCGTGGATATAGTCTTAAAAAACTTTAGAGAGTTTACAAAAGGGGCTATTTTGGTAGCACATAATGCTCCTTTTGATACCTCTTTTATAAAGAAAAATTATAAAGACTTAGGTATAGAGTTTGATAACGGCATAATGGATACTATACCATTAAGTAAGTTTTTATATCCAGATTTAAAAAGGTACAAATTGAATGTTATTTGTAAACATCTTGGGATTTCTCTTGAAAATCATCATAGAGCTGTAGATGATGCAGAAGCTACAGCAGAAATATTATTACATTCATTTAAGGTGTTAAAAGAAGATAACATAAGTTTATTGAGTGATTTAAATAATAAATATATAAGTAATACTGATGTGAAAAAGTTACCTAGTCATCATATAATAATTTTTGCTATAAATCAGTTAGGTTGTAAAAACTTATATAAGCTTATATCTAAATCAAATTTAGAATACTTTTTTAGAACACCAAGAATGCCAAAGTCGGAAATTGCTTCTTTAAGGGAAGGACTCTTAATTGGATCTGCTTGTGAAGCTGGTGAAGTTTATAAGGAGATTATGCTTGGTAGAAGTGATGAAGAAATGGAGAAGATTATATCTTTTTATGATTATTTAGAGATACAACCAGTAGGTAATAATCAATTTATGATTGAAAAAGGTATAGTGAAAGACTTTGATGAGTTAAGAGAAATTAATAAAAGAATATACCGATTAGGCAAAAAGTACAATAAACCTGTAGTAGCAACAGGGGATGTGCATTTTCTTGATCCAGAAGATAGTGTGTTTAGAAAAATACTTATGGCTGGTAAAGGTTTCTCTGATGCTGAAAATCAGCCGCCATTATATTTGAAGACTACTAATGAAATGTTAGATGAATTTAGTTATTTAGGGAGAGAAGAAGCTTATGAAGTAGTTGTAAAGAATCCTAATAATATAGCTGATATGGTTGAGATGATTAAACCAATTCCTGATGAAACTTTTCCTCCTAAAATAGATGGAGCAGAAGAGGAACTTAGAGAAATGACATTAAATAAGGTTCATTCTATATATGGAGATGACTTGCCAGACATTGTTCAAAAGAGATTAGATAAAGAATTAAATTCTATTATAAATAATGGATATGCAGTTTTATATCTTATAGCACAGAAACTAGTAGCAAAGTCGTATTCAGATGGATATTTAGTTGGATCTAGAGGATCTGTTGGATCTTCTTTTGTAGCTACAATGTCGGGGATTACAGAGGTTAATGGATTGCCACCTCATTATGTGTGTCCTAAGTGTAAATATTCTCATTTTTTTGATGATGGGTCTGTAGCATCTGGAGCAGATTTGCCAGATAAGGAATGTCCAAAATGTGGAACGATGCTTAGTAAGGATGGACATGATATACCATTCGAAACTTTCTTAGGTTTTGAAGGTGATAAGGAACCAGATATTGACCTTAACTTCTCTGGTGATAACCAAGGTGATATTCATAAATATTGTGAGGTACTATTTGGTGAAGGTCATACATTTAAAGCTGGTACAATTGGTACTATAGCAGATAAGACTGCATATGGTTTTGTTAAAAAGTATTTAGATGAAAAAGAAATTATTGTTTCATCAGCAGAAATTGAAAGATTATCACAAGGATGTACAGGAGTTAAGAGAACAACGGGACAACATCCTGGAGGAATAATGGTTGTACCGGCAGATAATGAAATTTATAATTTTACTCCAGTACAAAGACCTGCAGATGATCCAACTTCAGATATTGTAACAACTCACTTTGATTATCATTCTATAAGTGGAAGACTGTTAAAATTAGATATACTTGGACATGATGATCCTACGGTACTTAGAATGTTACAAGATTTAACTGGTGTGGATCCAAAGTCTATTCCACTTGGAGATCCTAAAGTTATGAGCCTTTTCACATCACCAGAAGCGTTAGGTTTAACTAGAGAAGAATTGGAGTGTGAAGTAGGAAGTTATGGATTGCCTGAGTTTGGTACTAAGTTCGTTAGACAAATGCTTGTAGATACTCAGCCACAGACATTTGCTGATATTGTAAGAATATCAGGGTTATCTCATGGTACAGATGTATGGCTTAATAATGCTCAGTATTTTATAAAAGAAGGATATACAACACTAAAAGATTGCATTGCTACAAGAGATGATATTATGGTGTATCTAATATATCAAGGACTACCACCGAAGGAAGCTTTCAACATAATGGAGAAAGTAAGAAAAGGAAAAGGTCTATCAGAAGAAAATGAAGAATTAATGAGAGAAAAGAATGTTCCGGATTGGTATATTGAATCTTGTAAAAGAATAAAGTATATGTTCCCTAAAGGTCATGCTGTGGCTTATTGTATGATGGCTGTTAGAATTGCTTATTTTAAAGTATATTATCCTAGAGCATATTATGCTACTTATTTTACAGTAAGAGGCGATGATTTTGATGGTAATCTAATAATAAAAGGTGAAATGACGATAAAGGCTAAAATAGATGAGTTTAATAATTCAGCAGAGCTTTCTGTTAAAGATAAAGGATTACTTACAACTCTTGAAATATGTTATGAAATGTATAAGAGGGGTATAAAATTCTTAAAAGTGGATATATATAAATCTGATGCAAATAAGTTTATTATAGAAGATGATAGTATAAGAATGCCTATAAGTGCATTAAATGGTGTAGGCGAAAATGCTGCAAAAAGTATATTTGAAGCAGCAAAAGATGGAGAGTTTATTTCTAAAGAAGATTTAAGAACTAGAGCTAAAGTATCAAAGACAGTTATTGAAACTTTAGATGAACATGGATGTTTAGAAGGGCTTCCAGATACTAACCAATTATCACTATTTAGTCTATAAATAGTAAAAGACTTGATATTTATTTCTATATGTGTTACTATAGAAATAATAAAAACGAATATAAGTTATGACATAAAGAGTGGGTGATCCCGCTCTTTTGTTTGTTTGTTAAATATTTATAGGGTTTTTGTAAATGCTATATAGTAAGGAGGGATAATATGAACGGAGATGTATTAGTACAAAAAATTACTGATTTAGTTAGACCAATAGTAGAAGGAAAAGGATATATTTTATATCATGTTGAATATGTAAAAGAAGCAGGAGACAATTATTTAAGAATCTACATAGATAAAGAAGATGGTGGTGTAGGACTTAGTGACTGCGAAATGGTAAGTCGTAGAATAAGTGAATTAGTGGATGAAAATGATCCTATAGAAGATAAATATTTTCTTGAGGTTTCATCTCCAGGAATTTTTAGAACGCTATTTACCGATGAACATTTAGAAAAATATACAGGTGAACAAGTTGATATAAAAACTAAAAGTGTATTTAAAGGTAAAAAGAAATTAACAGGAATATTAAAATCTTTTGATATAAATAATATTATTTTAAATTTAGATGGTGAAGATTTAGAGATTCCAAGAGAAAAAATAAAAATAGTTAATCTAAATAATTTTAGTTTTTAATGGGGAGAATTAAGGAGGTAAAAAAATGAATGCAGAGTTTATTGAGGCATTAAAAGAAATTGCTAAAAGTAAAGAGATAAGTGAAGATTTTATATTTACTACTTTAGAGGATGCATTAATTGCAGCATATAAGAAAAATTATTCATCTAAAAATGGTGAAGGAAACCAAAATGTTGTTATAGAAATAAACAGAGAAACTGGAGAAAATCATATCTATGCAAGAAAAAATATAGTTGATACTGTAGAAAATGATGTTTTAGAGATTTCTCTTGAGGATGCAAAGAAAATAGATCCAAGATATGAAGTTGGAGAAGTAGTTAATATTGAAGTTACTCCAAAAGATTTTGGTAGAGTAGCTGCACAATCAGCTAGACAAGTGGTTATTCAAAGAATAAAAGAAGCTGAAAGAGCTAACATATATAACTATTATATTCAAAAAGAACATGACCTAATAACAGGAACAGTACTTAGAAAAGATAAGAATACTATATTATTAAACTTAGATAAGATAGAAACTGTTTTAGGACCAAATGAACAAATTCCAGGTGAAGATTATAAGTTCAACGAACAAATAAAATTATATGTTGTAGAAGTTAAGAATACTACTAAAGGTGCACAAGTAGTTGTATCAAGAACTCATAAAGATTTAGTTAAAAGATTATTTGAATTAGAAGTTCCAGAAATATATGATGGAACAGTTGAAATTAAATCTATAGCTAGAGAACCAGGTTCTAGAACAAAGATTGCTGTATATTCTAACGATGAAGATGTAGATGCAATGGGTGCTTGTGTTGGTCCTAAAGGAACTAGAGTACAAAATATTGTTAATGAATTAAAAAATGAAAAGATAGATATAATCAAATGGAGTAAGCTACCAGAAGAATATATATCAAATGCATTATCTCCTGCAAATGTGTTAGAAGTAAATATAACAGATGAAGAAAACAAAGAAGCAGTAGTTGTTGTTGATGAAAGTCAATTATCATTAGCAATTGGTAAAGAAGGTCAAAATGTAAGACTTGCTGCTAAGTTAACTGGTTGGAAGATAGATATAAAAAGCAAAAAAGTAGAAGAATAAAAGTAGGTGGATTTTTATGAAAGTTAAAAAAATACCTAAAAGAATGTGCACTGGTTGTATGGAAATGAAACCTAAAAAAGAACTTATTAGAGTAGTAAGAAATAAAGAGGGTGAAGTTTCTATAGATTTAGTAGGGAAAAAACCAGGCAGAGGTGCATATATATGCAATGATGCGGATTGTCTTGAGAAGGCTATTAAGTCTAAAAGATTGGAAAGAAATTTAGAAACGAAATTTACAGATGATATATATGAGGCATTAAAGAAGGAGATAATCGATGCAAAATAAGTTTATACAATTTCTTGGCATAGCAAAAAGATCAGGAAATGTATGTGAAGGATATAATAAAACAGAAGAATTTATCAAATTAAAGAAGTTATCTTTAGTAATTATGTCTAAAGAATCATCAGATAATACAAAGAAAAAGTTCAAGGTATATTGTGAAAAATTTAAAGTGCCTATTATCGAAAATTATAGCAAAGAAGAACTAGGAGCTATTTTGGGAAGAGAAGAAATAAATATTATAGGTATCTTAGACAAGAAGATAGGCGATAGACTTTTAGAACTAAATATAGAAGAAAGTAATTAATGGAGGTGTATCTTATTGTCAAAAGTAAGAATATATGAATTAGCAAAAGAATTAAACGTTCAAAGTAAAGAATTAATAGAGCTATTAGCGAGTGAATTTGGTATAGAAGTTAAAAATCATATGAGTGCTATCGAAGATGAAGAAGCTGAACTTATAAAAGATTTAATTGAAGAAGAAAAAAGCAAGAAAAAAGGTAAAAAAGAAAGTTTAGTTGATGAATATGAAGAAATGCTAAACGATTCTATAAAAGTTAAGAAGAACAGAAATAAGAATAAAAACAAAGAAGAAGCTAAGTTAACAGAACAAGAAAATAGTAGTGGTGAAGTTGTAATAGAAATGGAAGATACTATTACAGTAAAAGAATTATCAGAATTATTAAAAATGCCATCTATTGAAGTAATTAAAGAACTTATGTTTATGGGGGTTATGGCTGCTATAAACGCAGAAATAGATATTGCCACTGTAGAAAAGTTAGCAGAAAAGTTAGCAGATAGATTAACAGTTTTAGTAGTTAGAAAAGAAGAAAAAGCAATAGAAAAAGAAACTATGGAAGACGAAGATGAAGCTAATCTTGTTAAGAGACCTCCAGTAGTTACAGTAATGGGTCACGTTGACCATGGTAAAACTTCTCTTTTAGATGCTATAAGAAGCGCTAAAGTAACAGAAGGAGAAGCTGGTGGAATAACTCAACACATTGGTGCATACATGGCAGAAGTAAATGGTGAAATGGTTACTTTCCTTGATACTCCAGGACACGAAGCATTTACAGCTATGAGAGCGAGAGGAGCACAAGTTACAGATATCGTAGTACTTGTTGTTGCTGCAGATGACGGTATAATGCCACAAACAAAAGAAGCTATAAATCACTGTAAAGCTGCAGAGGTGCCAATTGTTGTAGCTATCAATAAAATTGATAAACCAGGTGCTAATATAGATAGAGTAAAACAAGAGTTAGCAGAAGAAGGCGTTTTAGTAGAAGATTGGGGTGGAGATGTTGCATCAGTACCAGTTTCAGCTAAGACAAGACAAGGTTTAGATGATTTACTTGAAATGATTCTTTTAACTTCAGAAATGTTAGAAGCTAAGGCAAATCCTAATAGAGATGCTAAAGGTACAGTAATAGAAGCTAAGTTAGATAAAGGAAGAGGAGCTGTTGCATCATTACTTGTACAAAATGGTACATTACATGTTGGGGATTCTATTTTAGTTGGAAATACTTATGGTAGAATCAGAGCTATGTTTGACCATAAGGGTAAAAACGTAAAAGAAGCAGGTCCATCAGTACCAGTTGAAGTTTTAGGTCTTTCAGAAGTACCAGTATCAGGAGACAAATTTGAAGTTGTTAAAGATGAAAAAACAGCTAGAAATATTGCTGAAGAAAGAAAAGAAGCAGCTAAGAGTGCTTACTTAAATACAAATAAGGTATCTCTTGAAGATTTATATAGCCAAATTCAAGAAGGTAAAGTTAAGGAATTATCAATTATTGTTAAAGCTGATGTACAAGGATCAGTTCAAGCACTTACTCAATCATTAGAAAAATTATCTACAGATGCAGTTAAAGTAAGAGTTATTCATGGTGCAGTTGGAGCTATAACTGAAACTGATGTAACTTTAGCAGCAGCATCAAATGCTATAATAATAGGATTTAATGTAAGACCAGATAATAATGCTGTAGCAATGGCTGAAAAAGAAAAAGTAGATATGGAAACATATAGAATTATCTACGATGCTATTGAAGATGTAAAATCAGCTATGATTGGTATGTTAGAACCAGAATATAAGGAAGTTGTTCTTGGAACAGCAGAAGTTAGACAGACTTATAAGATATCTTCTGTTGGTACTGTTGCAGGATGTTATGTAACTAGTGGTAAAGTAGTTAGAAATGAATCTGTAAGAGTAGTAAGAGATGGAATAGTAATCTTTGACGGAGCTTTATCATCACTTAAGAGATTCAAAGATGATGCTAAAGAAGTTGCTCAAAATTATGAGTGTGGTTTAACTATTGATAAGTTCAATGATATAAAAGAAGGAGATATTATTGAAGCCTATACAATGGAAGAAATAAAACCTTCTTCACTATAGGAGGGATAAAATATGGCAAAATATAGAGGCGGAAGAATTAATGAAGAGATGAAAAAAGAAATCTCTAACATAATTATGAATAAGATGTGGGATCCAAGACTTAAGAATTTAATGATTTCTGTCACAGCGGTAGAAGTAACTAAGGATCTTAAGTATGCAAAGGTATTTGTTTCTATCTTTGGATCAGAAGAAGAAACTATAGAAGCATTAAAGGTTATAAAGAAATCTGCTGGATTTATTAGAAAAGAAGTTAGCTCAGCAGTAAACCTTAGAAATACTCCAGAACTTATTTTTGAATTAGATAACTCAATTAATAGAGCATTGCATATTGATTCGTTACTTTCAAAAATAAAGGAGAAGGAAAACCATGAATAAAATTATAGAAAAAATAAATGAAAGCTCAAAAATTGCTTTGAGCTTTCATACATCTCCAGATGGTGACTCATTAGGGTCATCACTGGCTTTTTTACAAGGGTTAAGAACTCTTGGAAAAGAAGTATATATAGTATGCAAAGAAGATATGCCGAAGACATTTAAATTTTTACCATATTCTAATGAAATAATTAACAGTTGCGATGTTGTTAAAGAAGGTACTGATATTTTTATAGTTTTAGATTGTGGTAATCTAGAAAGAGTAAATACAAATTCAGAATTAAGTGAAAGAGATTACACTTTAATTAATATAGATCATCATATGTCAAATGATTTGTATGGTGATTTAAATTATGTAGATACTAAGGCTTCTAGTATGGGAGAAATAGTATTTATAATTCTTGAAGCTATGAATATAGAAGTAACTAAAGATATGGCAAAATGTATGTATACATCAATCCTTACTGATACCGGTTCTTTCAGACATTCCAATACAACAAGTCGAACTCATAATATAGCTGGAAAATTATTAGATACAGGTATAGATTTTTCAGAAATTCATAGACAAATATTTGATAACAAAGAATTTAATAGAGTTAAGTTTATGGGAAGAGCTATAGAATCATTGAAGCTAACTTTAGATGGAAAAGTTGGAGTAATAAAAATCAGAGATAAAGATTTTGAAGACTTTGGTATTGAAGATAAAGATACATCTGATATTGTTAATATTGGAATGAAGATAGGATCAGTAGATGTAATGATTCTTCTGAAAGAAGGTGAAGAGGGTACAAAAGTATCTCTTAGATCTAAGAATATAGTTGATGTTAGAAAAGTTGCAGAAAATTTTGGTGGTGGTGGACACGTAAGAGCATCAGGGGCAAGAATAATGAAGTCTATTGATGAATCTGAAGAACTGTTACTAAAAATTATAGAAGAAGAGTTAAAAATATGATAAATGGTGTAATAAATGTATATAAGGAGTCAGGAATGACTTCTTTTGATGTAGTAAGAAAAATAAAAAAAATAGCGGCAACTGGTAAGGTAGGGCATACTGGAACATTAGATCCAATGGCAACAGGGGTACTTCCTGTTTGTATTGGTAAAGGTACTAAATTAGTAGACTATATAATGGGTGATTATAAAGTCTATAGAGCAGAAATGAAATTAGGATTAAAAAGTGATACTTTAGATATTGAAGGAAAGATTTTATCTGAGAGACCTGTAAATTGTAGCGAAGATGATATAAGAAGCGAATTTAAAAAGTTTATAGGAGAAATCGTTCAAGTTCCACCAATGTATTCTGCTCTTAAAGTAAATGGTAAAAGACTTTATGAATTAGCAAGAGAAGGAAAAGAAGTTCATAGAGAAGGTAGAACTATTACTATATATGATATTGATATAGAAAGTATTGAAATACCTTACGTTAGATTTAAAGTTAAATGTTCAAAAGGAACATATATTAGGACTTTAATTGATGATATAGGTGAAGGATTAAAAACAGGAGCTATAATGACTAGCTTGGAAAGGGTTGAAAGTGGAGAAGCTTTTAATATTTCCAATGCATATACTCTTGAAGAAATCGAAAAATCAATAGAAGATAAAATTATATCAATAGAAGATTCCCTTAAAAAATACCCTGAGAAAAGATTTAACAAAGAAGCTGAAAAACTTCTTGTTAATGGAGTGAAAATAGGTAATCCAAAATTAATTGGAAATGTAAAAGAGGGAATATTATATAGAGTTTATGTAGAAGATTCATTTATAGGGTTAGGAATAAAGGATTCAATAGGGTTTAAAATAGAGAAGCTTTTTCTCTAAAGGGGGTTATAGTATGAAAGTTATGTATGATAACTTTTCTCAGTATCTTAAAGAACCTACATTTATAGCTTTAGGTAGTTTTGATGGTATACATAAAGGTCATAAAAAAATTATTAATACATTAAACGAACTTAGTGATAAGTGTAATATGACTTCTATGGTATATACTTTTAAAAATCATCCTAGAGATATAATTAAAGAAAAAAGTAATACTAAAAAAATTATGACGGTAGAGAGTAAGATTTCTATGTTGGAGGAATTAGGAATAGACATAGTAAATTTTGCAACTTTTGATAAAGATTATATGAAGATTATGCCGGAAGATTTTATTAAGAAATTAGTAGAACATTATAATATGAAAGGTATTGTTGTAGGTTTTAATAATAGATTTGGATATAAAAATACTGGAGACACTAATTTATTAAAACAGTTAGGTAGTAAATATGGCTTTGAGGTTATAGTAATAGATGGAGTTACATATAACAATGAAGTGATATCATCTACATTAATAAGAAATAAATTAGATAATGGAGAAGTGGAAGAGATCATTAATTACTTAGATAGACCATATTCTATTGAAGGTGTTGTTGTTGAAGGTAGGAAAATAGGTAGAACTATAGGATTTCCTACTGCTAATATAACCATAAATGAAGAAAAAATTATTCCTAAAGGTGGAGTATATTTTACAAAGGTAAAAGTAGGTAAAGAAATTTACAAAGGTATAACTAATATAGGGTATAATCCTACGGTAAATGGTAATAATCTAACTGTGGAGACACATATTCTTGGTTTTGATAAAGAAATATATGGCGAAAAGATAAAATTATACTTTATTAAAAGAATAAGAAGTGAAAAGAAATTTGACTCTATAGATGAATTAAAAGAAAGATTAAAATTAGACTATAAATTTGCAGATAAAGAAGTAATATACTGATAAATATAATTTACAACTATATTTTATTCTGCTATAATTAATACGAACCTATTCGAAGGTATACGAGTAACCGACGTTGTCCTTCAGAGTAAGGGGATAAATTTTGGAGGTGTTTTATACAATGGATAAAGCAAGAAAAGAAGAGATAATAAAAGCTTACGGAAAACATGAAGGAGACACTGGATGTCCAGAAGTTCAAATAGCTTTATTAACTGAAAGAATAAACCACTTAAATGATCATTTAAAAACTCATAAAAAAGATCACCACTCAAGAAGAGGTCTTTTAAAGATGGTTGGTCAAAGAAGAGGTTTATTAAACTACTTAATGGAAGTTGATATCGAAAGATACAGAGCTATCATTAAAGCTTTAAACTTAAGAAAGTAATTATAATAAGAGCGGTGAAATCCGCTCTATTATTTTAAAAAATATCAAAAAATACTAAATTGTTCCTTTGGAAGGAGGGTAAATATGAATCACATATTAGAAACTGAAATCGCAGGAAGAAAAATGAAAGTTGAATTTGGAAAAATTGGTATGCTTTCTAATGCTGCAACAATGGTTAGTTACGGTGACACTGTGATTATGGTAAATGCTAATGCATCAGAGGAACCAAGAGACGGGATTGACTTTTTTCCATTATCTATAGAGTATGAAGAAAGATTCTATTCAGTAGGTAAGATACCAGGTGGATTTATAAAAAGAGAAGGAAGACCTTCAGAAAGATCTATTTTAAATGCTAGAGCTATTGATAGACCTATAAGACCATTATTTCCAAAAGGATATAGAAATGATGTTCAAGTAGTATGTACGGTTTTATCAGTAGAACAAGATAATGCACCTAATATATTAGCAATGAATGCTGCTTCTCTTACACTATGCTTATCAAGCATACCTTTTACTACACCAGTAGGTACAGTATCAGTAGGGTTAATAGATGGAAAATTCATTTTAAATCCTAAGGCTGAAGAAAGAAAAGAAAGTATTCTTGACTTAACAGTATGTGCTACTAGAGAAAGAGTTATGATGATAGAAGCTGGTGGTAATGAAATTGATGAAGAAACTATGATCAGCGCTATTGATTATGGATTTAAAGAAGCACAAAAAATAATAGATTTCCAAGAAGAAGCTATGCAAAAGTTTGGAAAAGAAAAAGATGTTCCTAAACTTTATAAAGTTGATGAAGATCTTGAAAAAGAAGTAGTAGATTTTTCTTTTGATATGCTTAAAGAAGCTATGTACATAACAGATAGAGATGAAAGAAATGCTAAGCTAGAAGAAATTAAAGCTAAAATAGCTGAAGAGTTTAACGAAAAATATCCAGATAATATAGCGGATATTGGTGAAGTTATTTATAACACTCAAAAGAAAATAGTACGTCACATGATGCTTGTAGATAAAAGAAGACCAGACGGAAGAGCGTTTGATGAAATAAGAAAAATTTCTTGTGAAGTTGGATTATTACCTAGAACACACGGAACTGGTTTATTTAATAGAGGATTAACTCAAGTTATGACAGTAGCAACATTAGGTGCTATTGGAGATGTTCAAGTTATTGATGGACTTGGAGAAGAAGAATCTAAGAGATATATGCATCATTATAATTTCCCAGCATACTCAGTTGGTGAAGTTAGACCACTTAGAGGACCAGGAAGAAGAGAAATAGGTCATGGAGCTTTAGCAGAAAAAGCATTAGCACCATTAATACCTAGTGAAGAAGAATTCCCATATACTATAAGACTAGTTTCAGAAGTATTAAGTTCAAATGGATCAACTTCTCAAGCTTCAGTTTGTGGTAGTACATTAGCATTATTAGATGCTGGAGTACCTATCAAGAGACCAGCAGCAGGTATTGCTATGGGACTTATTACAAATGAAGATTTAACTGATGAAGAAGTTTTAACTGATATTCAAGGTATAGAAGATTTCTTTGGAGACATGGACTTTAAGGTTGCAGGTACTGAAAAAGGTATTACATCAATCCAAGTTGATACTAAGATTGCTGGTTTATCACCATATGTAATAAGAACAGCTATTACTGATGCAAGAAAAGCTAGATTATTCATATTAGATAAAATTAGAGAATGTATACCTGAACCACGTAAAGAACTTTCAAAATATGCACCTAGAACTCTTACTATGAGCATAGATCCTGAAAAGATAAGAGATGTTATAGGACCAGGTGGAAAAGTTATTAATAAGATTATTGCTGATACAGGTGTAAAGATAGATATTAAAGAAGATGGAAAAGTATTTATTACTTCACCAGAAGCAGAAGGAGCTAATAAAGCTTATAAGATGATTGATGACTTAACAAGAGATGTAGAAGTTGGTGAAATTTACTTAGGTAAAGTTATAAAGATCACTACTTTCGGTGCTTTTGTAGAAATATTACCTGGAAAAGAAGGCTTAGTACATATTTCTAAGTTAGATGTTAATAGGGTAAACAAAGTTGAAGATGTCGTTTCTGTGGATGATGAAATATTAGTTAAAGTAACAGAAATAGATAGTCAAGGAAGAATTAATCTTTCAAGAAAAGATGCACTTGCAGATTCAGATAATGAAAAGAATCAAGAAGATAATAAGTAGTAAAAGGGCGAAAGCCTTTTTATTTTTTTGTATAGAAAAGTATAGTAATTTCGTGTAATATCATATTATACAATTATAAAGTAATTTCGATATAGAAGAGGATGGCATGAGTATGAAAATTGTTGTACAGAAGTTTGGTGGTACATCTGTTTCCACAAAAGAGAGACGAAAGAGTGTTATAAAAAACATCAAAGAAGCTATAAAAGAAGGATTTTCACCGGTAGTAGTAGTTTCTGCAATGGGAAGAAAAGGTGAACCGTATGCTACAGATACTTTATTATCATTAGTAACTGAAGGATTTAAAGAAGAAAATAAATTAGCTACAGATTTATTAATGTGTACAGGTGAAATAATATCAACAGTAGTAATGAGTAATGATTTGTTAGAAGAAGGAATAGAAGCTATTCCATTAACAGGAGGACAAGCAGGTTTATTAACTACTGACAAATTTAATGATAGTAGAGTTTTAGAAGTAGACACTAAACTTATTTTAGAACAATTAGAAAATGGAAAGATTCCTGTAATTGCTGGATTCCAAGGGGCAACAAAGGAAGGATATTTTACTACTTTAGGTAGAGGTGGAAGTGATACTTCTGCTGCAATAATAGGGGCAGCCCTAAAAGCGGAAAAAGTAGAAATATATACAGATGTTGATGGTATAATGACTGCAGATCCTAGAATTGTTAAAAAAGCATCTTTAATTGATGAAATTTCATATAATGAGGTGTTTCAGTTAGCTGAACAAGGGGCCAAGGTTATACATCCTAGGGCTGTAGAAGTAGCTATGAAAGCAGGAATACCTCTTATAATAAAGAATACTCTTGTAGAATGTAAGGGAACGGTTATAAAAGCTACAGTAGATGAGAGTAAAAAAGGTATTATATCTGGAATAACTCATATGAAAGATAGAATTCAAGTAACGGTAGAAGATAGTAGTGGTCATTGGGATAAGCTATTTAACGAGATAGCTGCAAATAATATTTCATTAGATCTTATAAATATTTTTCCTTCAAGAAGTATATTTACTATAGATATGAAGGATCAGAAAAAGATTGAAGAGATTTTAGAAAATGAAAATCTTGAGTATAATATAGTAGCATCTTGTTCTAAGATTTCTATTATTGGAAGTAGAATGAGAGGAGTGCCGGGAGTAATGGCAAAAATAATTGCTATTCTTTCCGATAATGAAGTTGAAGTATTACAGACTGCAGATTCTCATATGACTATTTGGTGTCTTGTAAGAGATTGTGATTTAATTAAAGCTATTAATTGTCTTCATAGAGAATTTAATTTAGATAGAGAAGAATTTTAATTG
Organism: Clostridium bornimense; assembly: GCF_018917145.1. GTDB lineage: Bacteria > Bacillota > Clostridia > Clostridiales > Clostridiaceae > Clostridium_AN > Clostridium_AN bornimense_A. The sequence goes on along the minus strand of NZ_JAHLOD010000001.1, from coordinate 165,254 downwards.
TATAAAACCTCTTAAGGTTGGAATAATACCTTTAGGAGGTTTTTGTTTATGGATGAAAAAGAAAAAGAGCTTCAGTTAGCTGAGGAAAAAAAGACAGAAGAAAGTGTAAAAGAGTATGGTACAGATAAAATACCTTCAATGTCAGATAGAATAGCTCTTATTACTATTATTGGTCAAGTTGAAGGACATAATGTATTGCCACCACAAACTAAAAGTACAAAGTATGAACATTGTATACCACAATTAGTATCTATAGAAACTAATGATAAAATTGAAGGAGTCTTTATTATATTAAATACTGTTGGAGGAGATGTGGAAGCAGGTCTTGCTATAGCAGAAATGATAAGAAGTATAAGCAAACCTACAGTATCTCTTGTAATAGGGGGAAGTCATTCAATTGGAGTTCCTTTAGCAACAGCAGCTAACTATTCATTTATTTCTCCTTCAGCTACTATGATTATACATCCTGTTAGAATGAATGGACTTGTAATAGGAGCACCTCAAACTTTTGAATATTTTAATAAAATGCAAGAAAGAATATCAGATTTTATTGTACGAACATCAAAAATGGATAAAGATACTTTGAAAAAACTTATGATGCAAACAGATGAATTACTAAATGATATGGGAACTATACTTATAGGAGAACAAGCGGTAGAGTTAGGATTAATAGATCAGGTTGGTGGAATAAATGATGCTTTAAATAAACTAGAAAGTTTAATTGATATGAAGGATGATAAGGAAAAATAGAGAACTTTTACAAGGTATGGGTATGGGGGTGTATTATAGATGGTTAAGTTTTCAGTATATAATATACCTGTTTTTTTAAATTAGTAACATTTGATATAGAAATAATCGTAAATAACAATTATGATGATGTAATGTTCAGAAGTAAGAGTATAGAATAGTTAAGTATAAAGCTTTTTATTGAATTTTAAGTATTTTATTTTCGGGGATATAGTAGAGGAGTTTTTTAACCTTTAAAGTAAGCGCTGCTACTTGACGATAGTGGAAAAAATAGAATAGGATATAATGAGAAATTCATGATTAAAATATGGAATATTTCATTATAAGGAATCGTCTTTAAAAAGAATATTCTTGATGTAGAAGTTATTGGTTATTGGTACTCCCGAAGCTTTAAATTTTATAAGTGGAGAGTAGTTCACAGTAATTCACTTATAGTGTAAAATTATAAAATGGGGTGATGATATGTCAAAGAAAAAAGTTCAGAGTAAAAATAGTAAAAAGAAGAAACAGCAACAGAAAAAGATAAACAGTGACATACTAGGAATTACACTAATAGCAGTAGGTATATTTTTACTTGTTACATACATAAATACTAGTTTTACAGGTTTCCTTGGAAGGGTATCGATGAATATAACTAGGTCTTTATTTGGGCTGGGGATATTCGTATTACCTTTTTTGTTATCCATTATAGGGTATACATATATTAAAAGTAAAGGAAGAGTTGTTTTTACAAAAAGATTTATTGGACTTATGATGTTTTTTGCAACTACACTATTATTATTTGCAGATATAAGCTATGAAAGTTTTTATAGAGCTGGAGGAATAAGAGCTTTTATTAGTACTACATCTTTTTTTCATGGAGGAATGATAGCGTATACTCTAATGACACCAATTAGATCATTTATCGGTGAGGTAGGTAGTTACATACTTTTAATATTATTATATTTCATTTCTTATCTTGTTATGTTTGATACAAGCATAAAAGAAGTATTAGGTTATATAATTTCTAAAAAGCCTGAGAGAAGTGAGAAATGGGTAGAAGAAGAAAAAGAAATTGTTAAAGATAAAGAAGTTAAAAATAATAACAATAGTATAGATAAAACTGATAGGATAAAGATAAAAAATTTCGAGGAGTCTAAAGGTGAGGAAAGTTCTAAGGGTTCAAAGGACAGTGAAGAATCAGCAGAAGATATTACAGTTGAATTAGAAACTAAAATAAATAATTATCTTGAAGAAGAGTACAAGCTTCCTGATACTAATTTTTTAAAAGAAAATGCTGCTGTAAAAATGAACAAGCATGATAAAAAAGAGTTGCTTGATAGTGCAGCAAAATTGGAAGAGACTCTTAAGAGTTTTGGAGTAAATGCTAAAGTTATAGAAGTTTCAAAAGGTCCTTCGGTAACAAGATATGAGTTACAACCTAGTGCTGGAGTAAAGGTATCTAAGATAATAAATCTTAGTGATGATATAGCTCTAAATCTAGCTGCAAAAGGGGTAAGAATAGAAGCTCCGATACCAGGAAAGTCTGCTGTGGGAATTGAGATACCAAATCAAGTAACATCAGCAGTATTTTTAAGAGAAGTATTAGATTCAGATGTATTTAAAAATAGTAAAAGTAAATTAGCTTTCGCTTTAGGAAAAGATATAAGTGGAAATTGTGTTGTAGCAGATCTTACTAAAATGCCACATTTACTTATTGCTGGTGCTACTGGATCAGGAAAATCAGTATGTATTAATACTCTTATAATATCTATTTTATATAAATATTCACCTAATGATGTTAAACTTCTTATGGTAGATCCAAAAGTTGTAGAATTAAATATATACAATGGAATTCCGCATTTGTTAATACCGGTAGTTACAAATCCTAAGAAAGCTGCTGGAGCATTAAATTGGGCAGTAAATGAGATGACAAAGAGATATAATATATTTGCTGAAACTGGTGTAAGAAATATAGAGGGATATAATGAACTATATGAAAAAGGCAAAGTAGAAAATAAAATGCAATGGATAGTTATAATCATTGATGAGTTGGCAGATCTTATGATGGTTTGTCCAGGAGATGTTGAGGATTATATAGCAAGACTTGCGCAAATGGCGAGAGCAGCAGGAATGCATTTAGTTATAGCAACTCAAAGACCATCTGTAGATGTAATAACTGGTGTTATTAAAGCTAATATACCATCAAGAATATCTTTTGCAGTATCATCGCAAATAGATTCTAGAACAATATTAGACTCATCAGGAGCAGAAAAGTTATTAGGTAAAGGTGATATGTTATATTATCCAGTAGGTGAATCAAAACCTATAAGAGTTCAAGGCGCATTTATAACAGAGGAAGAAGTTGAAAAAGTTGTTGGATATATTAAGTCTCAAGGAGAGAGTGTTGATTATAAAGAAGAAATTATTGAAGCTATAAATAGTGCACATACAAAAGGAACTTCTACTGATAGTAGTGAAGATGATGAACTTTTAGGAGAAGCTATAAAAATTGTAACGGAAGAAGGACAAGCATCTGCATCAATGTTACAAAGACGAATGAGAGTAGGATATAATAGAGCTGCAAGGATGATAGACTCTATGGAGGAAAAAGGAATAATATCAGGAAAAGATGGAAGTAAACCAAGAACAGTATTAAAAAGAGGTACAGAAGAACAGTAGAAAAATAGGAATAAGTTCTATATATATATTAATGATAAAATAATTATTTTGGTAAAGAATATAGATAAAACACAATAAATTTCTTGTAAATGATATAATCGTAATTTAAAATATAATAAGAGTTTTGACCTAGGAGGAAATAAAGTGAAGAAGTATAAAGTAGGATTAGTTAGTCTTGGTTGTGATAAGAATAGAATAGATTCAGAGATAGTATTAGGAAACTTAAGTGAAAATTATGAAATTACTAATGAACCAAAAAAAGCCGATATAATAATAGTAAATACTTGTGGATTTATAGAATCTTCAAAGCAAGAATCAATTGATACGATTCTTGAGATGAGTGAATATAAAACTAAATATAATTGTAAGGTGTTAGTAGCTACAGGATGTTTAACTCAAAGATATGGAAAAGAGCTATTAGAACTTATGCCGGAATTAGACTTTATATTAGGGGTAAATGGTTATGGCGATTTACTAAAACTTTTAGAAAGTAAGTTAAATAATAAGGAACTTAACTATGAAGTTGAATATAGTGATACTGGTATAAATGAAGGTAAGAGAATATTAACCACTGGTACAGCCAGCGCTTATATTAGAATAGCAGAAGGATGTAATAATGCTTGTACATATTGCATTATACCTAAGATAAGAGGAAAGTATAGAAGTAGAACTATTGAAAGTGTTTTAAAAGAAGCTAAAGATTTAGCTATGCAAGGTGTAAAAGAATTAATATTAGTAGCACAAGACACTACAAGATATGGAACTGATATTTATAATGAAAAAAGATTACATGTTTTATTACAAGAAATATCTAAAATTGAAGGTATTGAATGGATAAGAGTATTATATTGCTATCCAGAAGAATTATATGATGGATTAATCTATGAAATAGCTAATAATCCTAAGGTTGTAAAATATTTAGATATACCTATACAACATATTAGTAATAATATATTAAAAGCTATGAGAAGAAGAACTAAAAAGGAAACAATAACAGCTAAGATTGATGAATTAAGAAGAAGAGTACCTGATATTGCTCTTAGAACATCTTTAATAGTAGGTTTCCCTGGAGAAACAGAAGAAGATTTTAATGAATTGGTTGATTTTGTAAAAGAATATAAAATCGATAATTTAGGTGTATTTACTTATTCAAAAGAAGAAGATACTGTAGCAGCAGAATTAGATAATCAAGTAGATGAGGATATTAAAGAAAAGAGAAAGAGAATAATAATGACATTACAAAGTAAGATTTTCTTTAATAAAAATAAGAGTAAAATAGGCAAGAAGTATAAAGTTTTAGTAGAAAATATCGAAAGCAATATAGCTATAGGAAGAAATTATGCCATGGCGCCAGATATTGATGGTGCAATTTTAATTAAATGTGATACAATATTAACCAAAGGAAGATTTTATGAGGTAGAGATTGTTGATACAGAAGAATATGATTTAATAGGAGTTGTGCGAAATGAATTTAGCTAATAAGTTAACGGTGCTAAGAGTAATTTTAGTACCAATCTTTATGGTGTTTATTGCTAGTGAAAATATACCATATGGTAGTTTTATAGCTACAGGAATTTTTATTATAGCATCAATAACAGATCAATTAGATGGATACATAGCAAGAAGTAGAAATCAAGTAACAAACTTTGGTAAATTTATGGATCCTTTAGCTGATAAATTGCTAGTAAGTTCTGCATTAGTTGCTTTAGTCCAAGTAGGAGGATTGTCTTCGTGGGCAGCAGTTATAATAATAGCTAGAGAATTTGCTGTTACAGGTTTAAGAACTGTAGCTGCATCGGAAGGGATAGTTATTGCTGCAAATAAACTTGGAAAAACAAAAACAGTACTTCAAATGATTGCACTTATAGCATCATTGATACAATTAGGGGTGCAAAATAGCTCTCTAGGAGTATTTTGTAATGTAGCTATGTTTGCTGCTGTAATTATGACAATAATATCAGGGGTTGAGTATTTCTGGAAAAACTCTGGCGTTTTCAAGGGTAGTATGTGATTAAAAATAAAATAAAATGGATAAAATATGAATAAAGGTTCCTTAAAATAGGAACTTTTATCTATATTATTGACTGAAATAGTTAAATGATATATAATCAAATAGAACAAATGTTCTTGAAAGGAGAGTGACCTGAAAAGGGCTTATGAATAATGATAAATTACAAGCAATACAAGTAGCGATGTCTCAGATAGAAAAACAATTTGGTAAAGGTTCAGTAATGACACTAGGAGAAAATTCAACATTAGATGTAGATTGCATATCTACAGGATGTCTTTCTTTAGATCTTGCATTAGGAATCGGTGGAGTACCAAAAGGAAGAATAATAGAAATATATGGACCAGAATCATCAGGTAAAACTACCGTAGCTTTGCATATGGTAGCAGAAGCACAAAAAGCAGGAGGAGCAGCAGCATTTATTGATGCAGAACATGCTTTAGATCCTTCTTATGCAAGAAAATTAGGAGTAGATACAGAAAGTCTTATAGTTTCACAACCAGATACCGGAGAACAAGCTTTAGAAATAACAGAAGCTTTAGTTAGATCTGGAGCTATTGATATTATAATAGTGGACTCTGTTGCAGCATTAGTACCAAAGGCTGAAATTGAAGGTGAAATGGGAGATTCTCATGTAGGACTACAAGCTAGATTAATGTCTCAAGCATTAAGAAAATTAACAGGTTCAATAAATAAATCTAAATGTATAATAGTATTCATTAACCAATTAAGAGAAAAAGTTGGTGTTATGTTTGGAAATCCAGAAACAACTACTGGAGGAAGAGCATTAAAATTCTATGCTTCTGTTAGATTAGATATCAGAAAAATAGATACTATAAAACAAGGTGATGAAGTTTTAGGTTCAAGAGCTAGAGTTAAGGTTGTTAAGAATAAGGTAGCACCTCCATTTAAACAAGCAGAATTTGATATTATGTATAATGAAGGAATTTCAAGAGAAGGTAATATACTAGATATCGGTGTAAAAGAAGAAATTGTACAAAAAAGTGGTGCATGGTTCTCTTATGGAGATACTAGATTAGGTCAAGGAAGAGAGAATTCAAAAGTATTTTTAACTGAAAATCCTGAAATAGCATTAGAGATTGAAAACAAAATTAGAGGAAAATATAATTTACCGTTAGCAACTAATGCTATTGAAGACGACGGAGAAGAATAATAAAAGTTTAATATATATTTGAAAATTAAAGTAGAGTTAATACTCTACTTTAATTTATTGTATAAAAAAGTAATTTATGAAAAAATAATAAAAAGTAACAGAAAAAAATACAAAATATAACGAAATACAATAAAGAAATATGATAGAAATTACTTTAATGTATAAATTCACCTATTTTCTGAGTAAATAAATAAATATTTTAATAGTTAAACTTCTTAAATCTTGACAGTAGACTGTATTTAATATAAAATTAAATACAAATACTGGTTTATCATATAAGTATTATTGCCAAATGAATAAATATGACACCTTTTCGGCTCTCAAATTTGTACAAATAAGCAAGGAGGTGTTCGGCAATGGAAATGAAATATGTTGTATTTGCAGTAATAGCAATAGTTATTGCTGGTATCGCTATATTAATTGACATTCAGATTAAAAAGAGTACAGCAATGGATAAGTTATCCAATGCTGATGAAAAAGCAAAAAAGATTATTGAAGATGCTTTAAAAGAAGCAGATTCTAGTAAAAAAGAAGCTATTTTAAGTGCAAAAGAAGAAGTTCATAAGTTAAGAGCTGATTTAGATAGAGAACTTAGAGAAAGAAGGAATGAAATTCAAAGACTTGAAAGAAGAAACCTTCAAAAGGAAGAATCTCTAGATAGAAAGAGTGAAAGCTTAGAGAAAAAAGAGGATGTTTTAGCGAAAAAGTTATCTCAAGTTGCTGAGAAAGAAGAGAAGGTAGAAGAAACATATCTACAACAATCAAAGGAATTAGAAAGAATATCAGGTCTTACTAGTGATGAGGCAAAAGAAGAGATTCTTGGAAAACTTAGAAAAGAATTAAAACATGAGTCAGCAATGCTTATAAAAGATGCTGAACAAAAGTCTAAGGAAGAAGCAGATAAAAGAGCAAGAGAAATTATTACTATGGCTATTCAAAGATGTGCAGCTGATCATGTAGCTGAGTCTACAGTTCATGTAGTTGCTCTTCCAAATGATGAGATGAAAGGTAGAATTATTGGTAGAGAAGGAAGAAATATTCGAGCTATTGAAACGCTAACTGGTATAGATTTAATTATAGACGATACACCAGAAGCGGTAATTTTATCTGGATTTGATCCTATAAGGAGAGAAGTAGCTAGAATTGCATTGGAAAAGTTAATATTAGATGGTAGAATTCACCCAACTAGAATTGAAGAGATGGTGGAAAAAGCCAAGAAAGAGGTTGAAAACAACATTAAAGAAGAAGGAGAACAAGCATCTTTTGAAACAGGAGTTCATGGGTTACATCCAGAGATAACAAAAGTTTTAGGAAGACTTAAGTATAGAACTTCTTATGGTCAAAACGTTTTAAAACACTCTATAGAAGTGGCTTATCTTGCAGGATTTATGGCTTCAGAATTAGGGATGGATCCTACTTTAGCAAAAAGAGCTGGGCTGTTGCATGATATAGGGAAGGCTGTAGATCACGAAGTGGAAGGACCACATGCTGTTATCGGAGCTGAACTAGCTAAAAAGTATCATGAATCTTCAATAATAGTTAATGCTATTGGATCTCATCATGGAGATATGGAACAAGAGTCTATAGAAGCTATTCTTGTTCAAGCGGCAGATGCAATTTCTGCAGCTAGACCTGGAGCTAGAAGAGAAACTTTAGAAGCATATATTAAGAGACTTGAGCATTTAGAAGAAATAGCAAATTCATATGAGGGTGTAGAAAAGTCATATGCTATTCAAGCTGGAAGAGAAGTCAGAATTATGGTTAAACCAGAAGTTGTTGATGATTTATCATCAGTTCAAATGGCTAGAGATATTGTAAAGAAAATAGAAGATGAATTAGAATATCCTGGTCAAATTAAGATAAATGTTATAAGAGAAACTAGAGCAATTGAATATGCAAAATAATAAATGAGAAAAAAATTTCCTTCAAGAGATTAAATAAAAATCTTTTGAAGGAATTTTAGATTTTTTGTAGAATTGTAATATATACGCAGTTTATTTATAATAGTATATTTTGAATTTATTTTTTGAATTTATTTTTAGGAGGGTAATTATGGAAGTATTAAAAGTTTCAGCAAAATCAAATCCAAACTCAGTAGCAGGGGCTTTAGCGGGAATCGTTAGAGAGAAAAATGGGGCAGAAATACAGGCGATAGGAGCAGGAGCAATTAATCAATCAATAAAAGCTGTAGCAATAGCAAGAGGATTTATGGCACCATCTGGAATTGAATTAGTAGTAATTCCTGCATTTACAGATATTGAAATTGATGGTGAAGAAAGAACTGCAATAAAACTTATAGTTCAACCAAGATAAAAATGTTACTAAGGGACTTGTTTAATACAAGTCCTTTTATTATAATAAAGACATTAAGAGGGGGTAATAGCATTGAAGTTATCAAAAAAAGCTGAGGCATTAGCAGCCTCATTGACATTAGAAATAACAGCAAAGGCTAATGAAATGAAAAAACAAGGTATAGATGTAGTGTCATTTGGTGCTGGGGAACCAGATTTTAATACTCCAAATTATATTAAAGAGGCTGCGATAAAGGCTATAAATGATAATCATACAAGATATACAGCTACATCAGGAATATCAGAATTAAAAAAGGCAATTGTAAATAAATTTAAAAAAGATAATGGATTAGAATATAGTGAAGATCAAATATTAGTTTCTACTGGTGCTAAACAGTCATTAGCAAATGTGTTTGCAGCAATATTAAATGACGGAGATGAAGTCCTAATAAATATACCATATTGGGTTACTTATCCAGAGTTAGTGAAGTTAAATGGAGGAGTACCTGTTTTTATTGAAACTAAGAAGGAAAATTCTTTTAAGTTTACTTTAAAAGAATTAGAAGAAAATTGTACAGATAGAACTAAAGCAATTTTAATAAATTCTCCTAATAATCCAACAGGTTCAGTTTATAGTGAAGAAGAGTTAAGAGATATAGCTGAATTTGCAAAAAAGAAAGATTTGATTATTGTATCAGATGAAATATATGAAAAATTGATATATGATAATAAAAAACATATAAGCATTGCAAGTTTAAGTGAAGATGCTTTTAATAGAACTATAGTAATTAATGGTGTATCAAAAACTTATGCAATGACAGGATGGAGAATAGGATATTCAGCAGCACCTAGAGAAATAAATAAGTTAATGGTGAATATACAAAGTCATACTACATCTAATGCAAACGCTATAGCGCAATATGCAGCATTAGCAGCATTAGAAGGTAAAGATGATGAGATAAAACTTATGGTAAAAGAATTTGAAAGAAGAAAAAATTACATGGTAGAATCAATAAACAATATTGATTTGTTAGAAACATTACATCCAAATGGAGCTTTTTATGTAATGGTAGACATAAGTAAAATATTTGGAAAAGAATATAATGGTAAAGTAATAAAAGGTTCTATGGACTTTTCAAAAGCTATATTAGATAAAGAAAAGGTTGCGGTTATACCAGGAATAGCATTTGGAAATGATAATTATATAAGACTTTCATATGCAACTTCTATGGAAAATATAGAAGAAGGTATAAGAAGAATCGAAAAATTTATAAAAAGTCTTTAAAATCTAGAGGCAATATGATAAACTAAAGTAGATATTTAAAGATACTATGATAAAGGTGGGAGAAAAAATGGTAGTTAAAGAAGTAACTGTAAAAAGCGCAACAGGATTACATGCAAGACCAGCTACATTATTAGTAAAGGAAGCATCAGGATTTAAATCAGATGTAAGCTTAGAATTCAATGGTAAAAAAGCAAATGCTAAGAGCTTAATTGGAGTTTTATCATTAGCAGTAACTAGCGGAGCTAACATTAAAGTTTCAGCTAGCGGAGATGATGAAGCTGCAGCAGCTGAAGCAGTAGCTAAATTAATAGAATCAATCGAAGAATAATCTTCAAAACATAGGGGCCGTTGCACAATTATTTGTGCTTGCGGCTCCTTTTTCATGATTTCTTTTGAAATATGTAATTTAAGATAAAGTAGGAAATATAGATTCCGCTTAAACCTATAAGAATATATATTATTCTAGAAATATAAGAGTATACACCAAAAATTGTAGCAAGGATATCAATATTTATAATGCCTATGATGCCCCAGTTGATAGAGCCTATAAGTACAAAGAAAATAGCAATTTTCATATAGGTAGATAATTTAAACAATAAGAAATCTCCTTTATTAATTGATATAGTTAAGTATATTCATAAAAAAAATAAATATGAAAGTTAATTAATTCCGAACAAAGATGTTACTTTGAATAATAATATATGGTATAATCATAAACGGATGAAATTTCTAATATATAAATGTACGGAGGTAGTTATGAGAGATTTATATAGTACACCACTAAATAGTAGATATGCTTCAAAAGAGATGTCATTTATATTTTCAGATGATAAGAAGTTTACTACATGGAGAAAGCTTTGGGTAGCTTTAGCTGAAAGTGAAAGAGAACTAGGATTAAACATAACAGAAGAACAAATTGCAGAGCTAAAAGCTAATGTTGATAATATAAATTATGAAGATGCTAAAAAGAGAGAAAAAGAAACTAGACATGATGTTATGAGTCATGTATATGCGTATGGATTACAATGTCCAAAAGCTAAAGGTATAATTCATTTAGGAGCTACTTCTTGTTACGTAGGAGATAATACAGATCTTATAATAATGAGAGAAGCACTATATCTTATTAAGAAAAAAGTATTAAAAGTAATAAAAAATCTATCAGATTTTGCAATGGAATATAAAGACATGCCAACTCTTGGATTTACACATCTTCAACCAGCTCAGTTAACTACAGTAGGAAAAAGAGCTACATTATGGATTCAAGATTTAGTGTTAGATTTAGAAAATATAGATTTTGTTATAGAAAAGTTAAGATTTAGAGGAGTTAAGGGAACAACTGGAACTCAAGCATCATTTATGGATTTATTTAATGGTGATGAAGAAAAAGTAAGAGAGTTAGATAAGTTAGTTTGTTCTAAAATGAACTTTAGTGAAAGTTACTGGGTTACTGGTCAAACTTACACTAGAAAAGTTGATTCAATAATATTAAATACTTTAAGCGAAGTGGCTCAAAGTGCATATAAGTTCTCAAATGATATGAGATTACTTCAACATATGAAAGAGATGGAAGAACCATTTGAAAAAAATCAAATAGGTTCATCTGCAATGGCATATAAGAGAAATCCAATGAGAAGTGAAAGAATTTCAGCACTTTCAAGACATGTTATTGCAAATAGTATAAATCCAGCTATAACTGCAGGAACACAATGGTTTGAAAGAACTTTAGATGATTCAGCAAATAAGAGATTATCTGTTGCAGAAGCATTTTTAGTTTTAGATGGAGTATTAAATCTTTATATAAATATTTCAGAAAACCTTGTTGTATATCCAAAGGTTATTGAAACTCATATTAATGCAGAATTACCATTTATGGCTACAGAGAACATAATTATGGAAGGTGTTAAAGCTGGAGGAGATAGACAAGAGTTACATGAAAAGATAAGAGTATACTCTCATGAGGCTTCATTCAGAGTTAAATCAGAAGGGTTAAATAATAATTTACTTGAAAAAATAGCAAGTGATAAAGATTTTGGACTTACTTTAGATGAACTTAATGCTGTTATGGATGCTAAGAACTTTATAGGAAGAGCACCATCACAAGTAGTTGATTTTATTGAGGGAACTGTAAATCCTTTATTGGAAGATAATAAAGAATTTTTAGATGGAGTATCAGTAGAAATAAACGTATAACTTTGAGAAACTAAAAAAGCTGCAGTAAAGCAAGAGATTGCTTTACTGCAGCTTTTTTATATATTATGAAAAATTATATTTTATTTAAGAAATAATATATTTTGTAGAATGTGATTCTACATAAAAACTACACTTAAAATGTGCTAAATAAAAGTAGTATCGGTTCGATAATATAAATATGCAAGATGATAGGAGATGTGTGAAATGAAAATAGATAGATTAACAGTAGTTAATATAGATAGATTATATAAAAATAATACTAAAAATAATATAGAAGAAAAAGAAATTAGTAAAAAAGGTGATCGTATAGAAATATCAGAAGATGCTAAGAAAATCAGATCTATTAGCGAAGATAATAATCAATATATGAATAAGGATATAGAGGCAATTAAGAAAGCTATCAATGATGGCACTTATAAAGTTGATACTAAAGAATTAGCTAAGAGTATGAAAGACTTTATGAAAGGAACAGATATATAATGAAAGAAACTCTAAAAGCTATAATGATGGAAGAAATTAATGCAGTGGAAAACTTACTTAAGGTTTTAGAAGATCAACATAAGCATTTATTTGGGAAAGATCCATTATTATTAGAAAAAGATGCAGAGCTTATTAAAGATGCTTCAGTAGAAGTAGCTAAAGTAGAGAAGAAGAGAAGAAATTTATTTGTAGGTATGGGAAAGAAAGAAATGTTTGAAATGCTAGATAATGAGGGAAGAGAGATTTATTATAAGTTAGATTCCACAATACATCTTTGTGATTTGCAAAGAGGAACTAATGATGCATTGATAAAACAAAATCTTATGTTTACAAATAAAATGTTGAGTTTTATAAATCCAAATAGGGAAGTAAATGTATATAATGGGAACGGAAGGTTAAATAGGTAGGTGAAATTATGTTAGGGTTAATGAGTACATTAAATACGGCAAAGTCAGGAATGAATGCTACACAAGCAAATATAAATGTTACATCTCACAATATATCAAATGCTAATACAGAAGGGTATTCAAGACAAGTAGCGAAACTTCAAACTACAACACCATTTTCAGCTCCAAGTTTTTCATCGATGGCAGGACCAGGTCAATTTGGAACAGGGGTAGAAGTAGCGTCTGTTACTAGAGTAAGAAATCACTTTTTAGATTATCAAGTAAGAAACGAAACTTCAAAGCAAGGTGAATATCAAATAAAATATGAAACACTTAGTAAAGTAGAAGGAATATTAAATGAACCAAGTGATAGTGGACTAACTAGTATTATGTCTGATTTTTTTAAGGCATGGCAAGATGTTTCTAATAGTCCAGCTGATTCTAATGCAAGAACTGTATTAGCTCAAAAAACTGATGCATTAACAGGAGCATTGAATAGTTATTATAATCAATTAACTAAGATGCAAGAAGATGCTTGTGAAAGTATAAAACAAACAGTTTTTGATGTTAGTTCAATATTAAATCAGTTAGATACTATTAATCAAGAAATAATTCAAGTATCTGTTGCTGGGCAATCTCCAAATGATTTAATGGATAGAAGAGATTTGCTTTTAGATCAATTAAGTGAAAAGATGAATATAAGTGTGGATAGAAATCAGAACTTTAATGGAGAAAATGTATCACCAGCAGATAGTAATGGTGTTATAGATCCAACACTTGTTAAATCAGTATTTAATAAAGAAGTGAAGTCTTTTTCTTATGTGGCAAATATAGATAAGACAGGTACTGTTAATGCTGATGGTACCTATACTTATGAAGTTACTTACTATAGACATGGAGATATGACAAGTAACACTAATGCAAGAACCATAAAAGTTAATATGACTGAAGAAGAAGCAAAGGAACTATCACAAACAAGAGTTCTTTGGGCAGATAAAGATGGAGACGCAATAAAAAATGGATGTGAAACAATTTCTGAAAATGAAGTTGTAAATTTTTCAAATCTTAATATATTTAAACCAAGTTCAGGAGAGTTAAAAGGACATCAAGATGTTCAAGCACAATTGGATGAATATATAGTGCAAATAAATAATGTGGCAAAATCTATGGCGTTAGCAGTTAATGCTGTACATAGTGCTTCAGCAGATGCTAACAAGGATACTATGCCGTTCTTTGTTAATAGTGATGTAGCTAAGTATGATTCAAGTGGAAAATTAACAAATCTTGATGAGGTATTAGCTGCTGAAAAGGATATAACTGCAGGAAATATAAGCATCAATAAAGAAATTCTTGCTGATGTTATGAAAATTAATGCAGGAAAAGATGAGAATAGTGGTGTGGGTGATGGGAAAAGAGCTCTTGCTATAGCACAAATTATGGATACCATGATGATGATACAAAATATGAATTCCAGTACTACAAGAGAAGAATTTGTGGGTAACTTAACAGAAAATGAATATGGTGTTTTAACAATAACTTCAGACAAAAAAGGAATGAAAGTTGAAAGTTATTATAAAGATATAATAAACAAGTTAGGAGTTCAAACTCAAGAAGCTAAGAGAGTTGTTACTAATCAAACGGCACTTCTTAGTGATTTTGAAAATCAAAGATTGGAAGTGTCAGGAGTATCATTGGATGAAGAAATGGTTAATTTAATACAATTTCAACATGCATATGGTGCTAATGCTAAAATTATATCAACAGTTGATGAATTATTAGATGTATTAATAAATGGATTAAAGAGATAAGGGTGAGTTAAATGAGAGTAACAAATAGTATGCTAGTGAATCAATTTATGAGAGATACACAAAACAATTTAGGTAATATGCAAACTATTCAGAAACAGTTAACTAGTGGAAAAACGGTAAATAAAGCATCAGATAATCCACTTAAAGTTTCAAGAATAATGCAACTTAATAGAGATTTGAAAGCAAATGAACAATATAACAAGAATATAGCTTCTACTATAAATTATTTAGACACAGCAGATACAGCACTTGGGCAATTAAATGAAGTTTTAAAAAGCATAAATGAAAATATAATGGCAGCAGGAAATGGTGCGTATTCAACTGAAGAAAGAGAAGCTATAAGAAATACTATTAATGAGCAAATTGGGCATATGGGTCAAATTTTAAATACAAATTTTGATGGAAAATATATTTTTGGTGGAACTCGAACAGGAGATAAGCCTGTAGAAATAGTAAAAGATGCAGATGGAACTAATAAACTTACCATAGCTAATGTTACTGATCCTAATGTTAAAGATCAATTAGATACAAAGCTAGTGGTTGAAGTATCACAAGGCGTTACGTTAGAATATACAAATTCAGTAACAGATCTGTTTTCTTTTACAAATAGCAAAGGTGAATCAAAAGATATAAGAGATATTATGGATAATATAATGACAACTTTAGCATCAGGGAATGCCGATGATTTAGAGAAGCTAACAGGGGAATGTCTTACTGATATTCAAGACTTTCAAAATCATGTATTGAAAACAAGATCTCAAGTTGGAGCTATGCAAAATAGAATGGAGGATGCACAGTCTAAAAATGAAGATGAAACTTATAATATGACTGAAATATTATCTGAAACTGAAGATATAGACTTTGCAGAGACAGTAATAAATCTTATGACACTACAGTCTGTTTATCAAGCATCACTTCAAGTTTCTGCAAAGGTATTGCAACCAACGTTAATTGACTACGTATAATTATGGAGGTTTTCATGGCGAGTATAGACGGTATATTTAACAAGAACATATTTTTCCAAGATGGTCTTTTAGGTTTAGAAGAATATAAAACATATGTTATTGAGGAAATAGAAGAAAATGGAGTATTTTATTTGCTACAAAATTTAGAGGATGAACAATTAGGTATTATTGTTACAAATCCTTTTATATTTAAAGAAGATTATGAAATAAAGTTAGATGATAAACTTATAGAAGAATTAGAAATAAAAAAAGAAGATGAAGTATTAGTAGTTAATACAGTTACATTAGGTAAAAATAGAGAAGATTTTACATCAAATCTTATGGCTCCATTAATCATAAATGTAGCTAATAGTAGAGGTAAACAAGTTATACTTAATGATTCTAAATATAAAATAAAAGAAAAAATTTTTAAGGAGTAACTCATGCTAGTTATAACTCGTAAGAAAGAAGAAACAATTTTAATAGGTGATGATATTGAAGTAACTGTAGTTAGTTCTAAAGACGGTGTAGTAAAACTTGCGATAAAAGCACCAAATGATGTTACTATTCTTAGAAAAGAATTAGTAGCAGAAGTAAAAGAAGAAAATAAGAAGGCAATAAGTAGCAAGAAAGATTTACTTAGTATCTTAAAGAAATAATAAGGAAGGAATGGTGGATATGGATGTAAACATAATTCATCAAGGGGAACAAGTTACCTTAGAATTATCTGGTTCAACTTATGAAGTTTCTTTATATAAGGAAAATAAAGGTAACAATACAGAGGCAGAATTAACTTTAAGTCGGAATGATGCAAAAAAAGTTGTAGAAGAACTAAATAAATACATAGATGAAAAAGATACATATGCTGAATATAAAGTTCATGATGAACTAGGTAGTGTAATGATAAAAATACATGATAAGGAAACTGATGAAGTTATAGTAGAATATCCACCAGAAAAGATACTAGATATGGTTGCTAAAATGTGTGAAAGAGCTGGAATTTTTATGGATAAAAAGGTCTAGGATGTGATTTGATGGAATATGTTTTGAACAAGATTAGTCGAAGTACAAGAGAAAAAATTGTACAAGTAACTAAAGTAGATAAAGTTCATAAATTAAATTCCTATAATATAAAAGCATACAAGAGAGATGATAAAGATAAAAATAGTAATAATAACAACAGGGATACTTATATAGTTACAGCAGTTAAAGGAACCAATGAAGAAGAGGATAAGAAATTTCTTGATATTGTAGAATAGGAGGATATTTATGCAAAACTTAGGGGGATATAATGCTTATAAAAATAATTCTGTAAACTATGCATCTAAAAATCAATTATTATTAATGTTAGTAGATGGAGCAGTAAAATTTTCGAAGTTAGCATTGAAAGGAATAGAAGAAAATAATATATCATTAGCTCACGAAAATCTTATAAAAACACAGAATATATTTAATGAGCTTATAGTGACTTTAGATGTTGAAGCTGGAGGAGAATGGGCAAGAAATTTAAGAAATGTATATGGATTTATTGTTGAATCTTTGGTAAAAGCTAATATGACTAAATCTAAAGAAGAAATGGAAAAAGTATTAGCACTTGTGATTGATGTTAGAAACTTATGGCATGAGGCTTATGATAAGAGTATAAAGGAGGCGTAAACATGACTAGAGTAACAGGATTAGCAACTGGATTAGATGTTGATTCATTAGTAAAAAGTATGGTATCTGTTCAACAAAATAGAGTAGATAAAGCAAAGAAAAATTTGCAAACTGTAACATGGAAACAAACTCTATATAGAGATTTAATGACAGAAGCTAATGACTTTAAGAATAAGTATTTCAATGTAACTAGTTCAAGTAATATGTTAAGTTCGAAAAACTTATCTACATTTAAAGCAACTGGATTAAGTAGCACTTCAGGTATAAGTGTTAAACCAGGAGTAGGGTCTGTTAAAGGTACATATTCTATTACTGTTAATAATCTTGCTAAGGAAGCGACACTAACTGGTGAGAAAAAGATAGCTTTTGCTACAGGTGGTGCTAGTAAGATACCTGTGAATATAACTGATTCAAATAATACTATAAGTATTGAAGGAAAAAATGTTAATATTGATAACAAAGCTTATAGTAATTTATCTGATGTAGCATCAGCTTATAATAAAGCAATATCTAGTGATGAATCATTAAAGGACAAATATATAGCAACTGTTAATAGTGATACAAATTCAATAGAAATTGAAAAAAAGATCGCAATTGGTGCAGATCATAAAGAAACTATACAATTAAATTCAGGAGAATCAATAGAAATTGAATTAGAAGAAGGAAATTATACTGCTAGTGAGCTTAAGAGCAAGATTCAAAGTGCATTAGATAAAGCAATAAAGGATGATAGTAGTTTAAGTGAAAATGAAAATTTAAAGAATTTAAAAGTAGCCTTAAATGATGATGGCGATATAGTAATTAATAAAGATGATGTAAAAGTTGGAGAAACTAATTATTCTAAAAATATTACTAGTACAAAAAAATATGCGCCACAAATAGTAAGTGGTGTTAATGATACATTTAAAATAAGTATTGGTAATGGTGACGAACAAAAAACAATAGATATAAAATTGAGTGAACAAAATTTTGATGGTATGAGTGATGATGAGATTATGGAATCTCTAGTATCAGATTTGAATAGTAAATTAGGAAATAATGATGAGATTTCATTTAGCAACAATGGAGGAAAACTTTCTGTAACATCTAAAAGTGATAAACAAGTAATCCTAACAGGAAATGCAACAAGTACCTTAGGTCTTGATAGTAGATTTGAGGTAAAAGGAAATACTTCTTCTAAGATGTCAGATATTCTTGAAGGTATTGGAGTTACAGATAAAAAAGTATCATTTGAAATCAATGATGTTAAATTTGAATATGATTTTGATGGAGCAGATGCAAATAAGACTATTAGTCAAATTACTAAAGATATTTCAAATGAAGCTGGTGTTAATGTATCATATTCAGAAGTTACAAAATCATTTACTATAGCTTCTAAAAATACTGGTTCTGATGCAAATATAACCATGAAGGATACAAATGGAAACTTTTTAGGCGCTTTATTTGCTAATGGTAGTAAAATGGATAAAACTATAGAAGGTAAAGATGCAGAAATAATTATGAAAACTCCTAATGGACAACAAACATTACAAAAAAATAAAAATAACTTCACTATAGATGGAATAGAAATAAATTTAGTTAAGGACCCAGAAAAGACACCTTACACAGAAACTTTTACTGTAGAAGGAAATGTAGATGAAGCTGTTAAAAATATAAAGGAAGTAATTGATGGGTATAATTCTTTAATTACAAAAATGTATACATTAACCAGTGAAAAGAAACTTTCATCATATGAGCCATTAACTGATGAACAAAAAGAAGAAATGACAGAAAAGGAAATAGAACTTTGGGAAACTAAAGCAAAGCAAGGGTTATTAAGAAATGATACATATTTAAATAAGCTAAGTTCAGCATTAAGAACTGCTGTAAATACTCCTGTAGAAGGGGCAGGTATTAGTATGAGTCAAGTTGGAATTTCATTTACAAGTGATTATACTAGTGCGCCAACAATAGTACTTGATGAAGAGAAATTAAAAGCAGCATTAGAAGAAAATGGTGATGCAGTAGTTAGTTTATTTACACAAAATAATGCGGAAGCTTCAGTATATACATCTGATCTAACAGCGGATGAGAGAAAAGATAGAATGAATAATTGTGGTATATTCCATAGAATAAGTGATGCTCTTAATGATGCTCTTAGAACAACTAGAAGTACTAGTGGGAATAAAGGATATCTTGTTGATATAGCAGGATTTGAAGGAGATTCAACTAATACATTATCTAAAAATCTTGTTAAAATTCAAGAAAATATAGATACATTATTAGAAAAACTGACAGATGCAGAAAATAAGTATTATAATAAATTCGCATCATTAGAAACGGCAATGTCAAAGTTAAATTCTCAACAATCTTGGTTAACTCAACAATTTAGTAGTGGATCATAATGCTTAAAGAATTATTAGAGAAATATAATCAATTAAATATTGATTCCATAGAAGCAGTTGAAAAAGATGATGTTGAGAAGTTAAATATCTTATTAGAAGAAAAAGATGTTATTATTGAGAAGATAGATAATCTTAATTATACTTTGGATGAATTTAAGAAATATGCTCAAGAAATTGATTTGATTAATGTAGAAAATCAATTAGAGAGGATTATCAGGGAAAAGCAGAAAGAAATTAAAGAAAAAATAAAAAGTACAGCTATTAATAAAAGTGCAGTAGGAGCTTATGGTAATATTAGTTCTACTAATGTTAGTATGTTGAATAAAAGAATATAATATAATAGTATTAATGACTCAAAGCAAGATAAAATTTGCTTTGAGTCATTTTCTTATAAAGTATAAATTAAAAATAGAAAAAAAGTTGTCGAAAAATGTTACAAAAAAACCCAGTAAAATTATATAAAAATATGTAAAGTTATAGTAAGATGTAACGAAAATATTAATAGACAGGGAAGTCTATTAATATTTTAAAGTCATGGAGGAATATAAAATGATAATTAATCACAATATGAATGCGATGAACGCAAACAGACAAATGGGAATCAACAACACAAATCAAGGAAAGTCAATTGAAAAGTTAAGCTCAGGTTTAAGAATAAACAGAGCTGGAGATGATGCAGCAGGACTTTCAATCTCAGAAAAAATGAGAGGACAAATCAGAGGATTAGAACAAGGATCAAGAAATGCTCAAGATGGTATTTCATTAATCCAAACAGCAGAAGGAGCTTTAAATGAAACTCACTCAATTCTTCAAAGAATGAGAGAATTATCAGTACAATCAGCTAATGATACAAACATATCTGAAGATAGAGAACTTATAGATAAAGAGTTCCAACAATTATCAAAAGAAGTTGACAGAATTGCAAGCCAAACTCAATTTAATAAGCAATCTTTATTATCATCAAATGCAGCAAGCGGTGATGCATTAGCATTCCAAGTAGGGGCAAATGCAGGTCAAACTATATCAATCCAATTAGCAGATATGAGTTCTACTGGATTATCAATAGGTTCTTTAGATATCAAAAATAAAACTAATGCTAATTCTGCAATAACAGCTTTAGATGAAGCAATCAAGACTGTATCATCACAAAGATCAGAATTTGGTTCAGTACAAAATAGATTAGAATCAGCAATCACTTCTACAGATAATACTGCAGAAAACTTACAAGCAGCAGAATCAAGAATAAGAGACGTAGATATGGCTGAAGAAATGATGAATTATTCTAAAACTAATATCTTAGCACAAGCAGCACAATCAATGCTTGCACAAGCTAATTCAGCACCACAAGGTGTTCTTCAATTATTACAATAATTTGATTTAAAAGAATAAGTTTATGGTATTTAAGCCATAAGCTTATTTTTTTATAACATTTCAATAAAAAAATATAAAAAAGTTGTAAAGTTATAATATATTGTGTCGATAATAATAATAGGACAGGGAAGTCCATTAAGTTAAAATCAGGGAGGAATATACAAATGATTATTAATCACAATTTAAATGCGATGAACGCAAACAGACAAATGGGAATCAACAACACAAGCCAAGGAAAGTCAATTGAAAAATTAAGCTCAGGTTTAAGAATAAACAGAGCTGGAGATGATGCAGCTGGTCTTTCAATTTCAGAAAAAATGAGAGGACAAATTAGAGGTTTACAACAAAGTTCAAGAAATGCACAAGATGGTATTTCATTAATCCAAACTGCTGAAGGTGCTTTAAACGAAACTCACTCCATTCTTCAAAGAATGAGAGAATTATCAGTACAATCAACAAATGGTACAAATATTGATGAAGATAGAGCACTTATACATAAAGAATTTGAACAATTATCAAAAGAAGTTGATAGAATTTCAAAAGATACTCAATTCAATAAACAATCTTTATTAGCAGGTACTAAAAAAGTAAGTTTCCAAGTTGGGGCAAATGCAGATCAAACAATCGATATTAATATGGCAGATATGAGTACAAAAGGATTATCTATTAGTGGTGCAGAAATATCAACACAAAATGGTGCAAAAGCAGCTATTTCTAGCATAGATAAAGCTATTACAGCAGTATCTGAACAAAGATCAATATTTGGTTCAGTACAAAATAGATTAGAATCAGCTATAAATTCAACAGATAATACTGCAGAAAACTTACAAGCAGCAGAATCAAGAATAAGAGATGTAGATATGGCTAAAGAAATGATGAATTTCTCAAAAAATAATATTTTAGCACAAGCAGCACAATCAATGCTAGCACAAGCTAACTCTGCACCACAAGGTGTTTTAAGTTTATTACAATAATAAAATTTAAAAGCTACTCAAAAAGAGTAGCTTTTTTAAATATATATAAGTGATGAGATTAATAATTTAGTGAAATCATAAATGATTTTAGTAAATTGTTAATAATAGTAATAGTATTATAATAATGTTTTGTAGAAATTAATGTTTAAGGAGTTAGAATTTAGATATCATGAAAATTGCAATTATTAGTCACGGAATGAGATTATTAGATGAAATATTAAAAAGTTATAAAAAGGCTTTTGAAAGATTAGGATGTAGAGTAATTACAAAATCCAATATGGGAGGATTAGACACAAGAGATATTATAGATATTGCTAATTTTAAACCAGATTTTGTAATAGGCTATGGAACTTGTGCAATGTTAAAGGGAAGTGAAGGCTTTGCTTTTAGAATTTTCAAAATACCGGTAATATCATTGTTTTATGATAATCCATTTCTATTTTTAGACGATGATATGATAAAAGAAATGGAGTCTTTTCCAGAGTATTATTATTCCTTTATTTGGGATGAGGTGTATTTGGATATATATAACAAAAGAAATTTACCTAATGGACATAAAATTTTACTAGCTTTAGATAGGGAAAAATTTTATCCAATGGATATTACTAAAAAAAATGCAATATCAATGGTTGGATCAATGCCAAAATCATTAGATGATTTTTCAACAGGTAATGAAACTTGTGATAGATTTATAGAAGATGTTATAAATCTTAAGATTGATAATATAGATATACCTGTGTTAGAGATTTGTGACTATCTATACAATAATGTTGACGAATATAGAATAGTAGAGGATTTATATAATAAGAAACCATATCAATTTTGGAGAGGTATATATTCAAAGATTCATGTATCAGGTGGAACTAGATATAGAACATTTATTTCATCAATAATAGACGATGTGGATATATATATATATGGAGAATGTGAACTAAAAAAAAGTAATATATATGTAAAAGAAGAGGTTGAATATGGACATGAATTATGTAGGGTATATAATTCTTATGATATGAACTTAAATTTATCTACTTTACAATTAGAAACTTCAATAAATAATAGACCATTTGATTGCTTTGGAAGTAAATCTTTTCTTTTAAGCGACTATAAAAAAGATATGGAAGTTATATTTCCAGATCATTATAAAGAGATAACGTTTAAAAATTTAAATGAGTTAGGAGAAAAAGGTGAGTATTATTTAACTCATGAGAAGGAAAGACGTGAAATAACAGAAGAATTATATAATATTATAATTAATAATCATACATATATACATAGAGCTAGATATATTTTAGATATATTAGCAGATGAAAATATATAATACTTAAAGGAAAATCAAGCATATAATATGTTTGGTTTTCCTTTAAGTTGCTTATTTTATAAACGATAATAAGTAGTAGATTATAAAATGGAGTGGAATTATGAGTAATATTAAAAGTTTAAGTTTAGAAGATAGTAAGGATAGTAGAAAGATATTAAGAATAGAAAAAGATGATAAAAAAATATACATAGGATCTAAATATAATGTTCAAAGAGATATAGATAATTTTATAAAAAAGATAGAAGAACAAAAAAATACAAAAAAACTTATTATTTTTGGATTAGCTGCAGGAGAGCATATAAGAGAAATAATTAAAAGAAATTCTTCGGATATAGATATACTTATTGTAGAGCCTTGTGAATCTATTGTAGAATTAATGGATAAAGATTATGATTTTACTAATATTTTAAAAAATAATAATATTAAGATAGTGCGCTTTAACAAAAAAGAAATTTATAAAGAATTAAATGCTTTTTTTTCTGAGAGAGATATTAATGGAGTGGTAGTGCAAGTATATGCAAACTATGCTTCTATTTTTAGAAAAGAAATTGATGAATTTTATGAAGTATATAAGTCATTATTACTAGATAAAAATGTGCAAAAAAATACTAGATTAGAATTTGGGAAAACGTGGTTCAATTCTTTGATGTTAGGTTTAAAATTTTTTGCTACAGAACATTTTGTAAATGATTATAAAGATAAATATAAAAATGTACCAGCAATAATAGTTTCAGCGGGACCATCATTATCAAAGAATATAAATGAGTTACAAAAAGTTGACAGTAACTTTCTTATATTACCAGGAGGAAGGACTGTAAAACATCTTATGGAGATAGGCGTAGAACCAAGCTTTTTAACAGTAGTTGATCCAGGGGAAATATCTTATACTTTGGTGGAAGATGTAATTGAGAAAATTGATACTCCTTTAGTATGTTATGAAGGTACTAATAAAAAGGTGCTTAAAAAGCATAAAGGTGAAAAAATATTATTTACACAACAAGAAGAATTAAATAGAGTATTAAACAAGGATATAGGAAATTTATCATCAGGAGGATCAGTAGCTCATATTTCTACAATGTTTGCTTTGAAAATGGGATGTAACCCAATAATATTTATAGGACAAGATTGCGCATATACAGGAGATAAACTTCATGCTGATGAGGTTTATCATAATGGCGAATATGTAGGTAAGATGAAAGTAGATGTAGGGGATTCTTATGTACCTTCAGTGGATGGTGGATTAGTTAGAACTAGCATTGTATTAGATGGATTCAGAAGATATATGGAGACAATTGTATATGAAAATAAAGATGTAGTATTTATTAATGCTACAGAAGGTGGGGCAAGAATTGAAGGGACTATAGAGATGCCATTAAAAGATGTCTTATGTAAGTATGGAAAAAATAAGATAAATAATAATATAGAGCTTGAAGATGTAAATGTAAAAGAACGAAAGGATAAAATAAAAAAGTTCTTAAGAGAATATATAAGTAATTTTAATATTATTATAGATAATTGCAATAAAGGCATAGTGTTATTAGAGGAATTCTATAATAATGTGAAGCTAGGGAAAAAAATAGACAAGGATATAAAAAAATTAAATTTAATTGATAAAGTTTTAGAGGAAACTTGTTTTAAAGTAGAACTTATAAATGATGTTATATATCCAATAACATATCAATTAGCTAATAACGAAGATTATATTATTGATTCTAAGGAAGAAGAAATTGTGAGGGTTGAAAAGTATTATAATAGAAATAATTTTTTATATACAGAACTTAGGAAAATAATAAGAGAAAGTATTAAAATTGTAGAAAATGCATTAGAGGAATTAGAAGGAGATATATAAATGAACTACTTTAAGGATAAAGCAATTCTTATTATAGGTGGTACAGGAACTATCGGGAAAAAACTTGTTGAAGAACTTATAAAATGCAAGCCAAAGGTTATAAGAATATTCAGCAGAGATGAATATAAACAGTTTAAGATGCAACATTCTGGGATAGTCAACGTGTATGGAAATTTTAGATTTTTGATAGGTGATGTAAGGGATTATGAAAGAGTAGAAAGAGCTATGAATGGAATAGATATAGTATTTAATTTAGCAGCTATGAAACATGTAGGCTCATGCGAATATAATCCTACAGAAGCTATTAAAACCAATGTAGATGGTATGAATAATGTTATAAAAGCAGCAATAAAACATAATATTGAGGCTGTTGTTTTTACTTCATCGGATAAAGCTATTAATCCCACCAATACATATGGAGCTACAAAAATGCTAGCAGAAAAATTAGTACAATCAGCAAATTATTCTAAAGGAGATGTAAGAACCAAGTTTTTAGCAGTGAGATTCGGAAATGTTATGGGATCTCGTGGCTCAGTGATTCCTTTATTTAAGAAACAGATTATTAATGAAAATAGAGTAACGGTAACAGATCCTAATATGAGTAGATTTATGATGAAGTCGATAGAAGCGGTAAAACTTATGATGAAGGCTTGTGAAATAGGAAAAGGTGGGGAACTTTTTGTATTAAAGATGCCCGTAATAAATTTAAGAGATTTAGTTGAAGTAGTAATAGAAGAAACTTGTAGAAAGAGTAATAAACAGGAAGAGGATATATCTAGAGAGATTATTGGGATAAAACCAGGAGAAAGACTGTATGAAGAACTTATGACAGAGGAAGAATCTCATTATGGAAGAGATTTAGGAGATATGTATGTAGTTTTTCCTACAACTTACGGTAAGGAATATTTTAATGAGATTTATAAGGAATATGAAAGGTGTAGTATAGGGTGCTATTCTTCAAATGATATTGAACCGATAAAAAAGGAAGAAGTAAGATTATTAATAAAGGAATTATTATAAAAGTATAAGGTATTTTTAGTTTGGGAGAGTATACATGAAGGTTACAGTTATTTTACCGGTTTATAATGTGGAAAATTATTTAGAAGAATGTTTAGAAAGTCTAGTGAATCAAACAATAGATGATTGTGAAATTATAGCAATAAATGATGGGTCAACTGATAATAGTAGATTAATTTTAGAGAGATATCAAAGTAAGTATACTAATATAACTGTAGTGAATCAAAAAAATAGTGGTGTATCTAAAAGTAGAAATGTAGGTATTGATCTTGCTAAAGGAGAATATTTATATTTTTGTGATTCTGATGATTATATAGAGAAAAATTTAATTGAAGTTTGTTATGAAATATGTGAGAGAGATAAATTAGATATATTATGGTTTTCTGCTTCAATTATAGATTATTTAAATATAGAAAAAGGTAATAAAACTATTGATACTGATATGCAGCAATTTATAGATTCAAGCAAAATATATACAGGTATTGAAATCACGTCGCAAGTTATTAGAAATAGTGTTTTACGTAGTTATATGTGGAATAAAATATACAAAAGAAGTTTATTTGTAGATAATAATTTTAAATTTAATGAAGATATTGTATATGAAGATGTTGATCTTCTTTTAAAGATTCTCATGAAAGCTAATAGAGTAAAATATATTCCGCAAAAGTTATATACATATAGAAGAAGAGAGAATAGTATTACTACATCAGAAGTTAGTGAAAAAACAATAAATTCTTTAAAATATGTATTGGAAAGCAAATTTGAATATTGTAAAGAAGTATTGAATCAACATGAAGGTAATAAAGAACTTTTATTAGCAATGAAAAAATATATATGTATGCGTATGGAACTTTTGACATTAGCTATTTTTAATTTTAAGGGATATATAAACGAAGAATATTGGGGTTATAAATTTAAGAAATATTTTAAATACTATTTTTCTATTTTTGAAAGCAATTATATAAGTGAATATATACAAATTAATAAAATTATTAAAATGTGTACAAGAAAGAATATAAAATTTGAATATTTAGAGAGAAAAATAGAGAATATTTTAAATGAAAAGTATATAGAGCTTTTTAAAGAATTAGATTTAAATAATAAGGATAAATTAATTGGTATATATGGAATAGGAAATCATACAATAAATTTAATTAAAGCGTATGAGAGATACATGGGCAGAGTACAAGCAAAGATTATTTTTATAGATAGTAGTAAGAGTAAAAATGAATGTGAAGAATATTTGAATAGAAAGGTAATTAATGTATCTAATATAAATAGATATAACTTTGATAAAGTTATTATATCAAGTTTTACCTATGAAAAAGAAATTTTTCTCAATTTAATAAACCATATTAACTATAGTACGAATATAATTAGATTTTATGAAAATGAATGGATATATATATATTTGATGAAGAAGTATAGATAATATTAAGTTGGAGGTATATATATGAAAATTTTGATTACTGCTATTGGAAGAAGAGTAGAGCTTGTAGAGCATTTAAGGAAATCTTTGTATGTAATAGGCGTTGATATAAATAATAATGTAGCGGCGAAGGAATTTGTAGATAAATTTTATATAGTACCCAAATTTGACAGTAATAATTACTTAAGTTCTTTGTTGGAAATTTGCAAAAAAGAAAAGGTGCAAGGAATAATACCTTTATTTGAGAAAGAATTTGATATTTTGAATAAGAATAGAGAGATTCTAAGAGAGAATAATGTGGAACTCATTTTAAGTAATGAGAAGACGATAAGAACATTTAATGATAAGGAAAATACGGACAAGTTCTTTTTAGATAATAATATAAAGACTCCTCAGAAGTATACAGAAGATGATTTAGAAGAAGAATCTATTTATCCTGTTATTATAAAGCCAAGAGATGGTATGGGAAGTAGGGGTGTTTTTAAAGCCAATAATAAGGAAGAAGGTAAGTTTTTTTATAAATATGTTGAGAATCCTATAGCTCAAAAGTTTATTAACGGAGAGGAATATACAGTAGATTTATTCTGTGATATAGATGGAGGCGCAATTACAGTTATACCAAGAAAAAGAATAGAGGTAAGAAGTGGTGAAGTTTCTAAAACATCGACAGTGAAGGATATGGATATTATTAAAGAAGTAATTGCTATAACTAAGAAAATAAAGTTTTTTGGACCTATAACTATACAATGTATAAAAGACGACGATGGGAATATATTCTTCATTGAAATAAACCCAAGATTTGGTGGTGGTGTTACAGCAAGCATTTATTCAGGAATTGATTATAGCTTTATGATAAAAAGTATCTTGAAAAAAGAAAAGTTGGAACCAATAATAGGGGATTTTGATGAAAAGTTAGTAATTAGATATGATAGGTCAGTGATAAAATGATAAAAGCAATAATTTTTGATATGGATGATACTTTATATAAGGAGTACGATTTTGTATTTGGCGGTTTTAAAGCCGTATCGTTGTATTTTTCGAAAAAGTATAATTTAAGTGAGAATGATGTATATAAAAAGATTTTAGATATATTTTATAGAGAAGGTAGAGGTAAAATATTCAATAGAATTATAGATATATATAATTTGCAAGAAGATATAAATACTCTGATAGATAAATATAGATTTTATAAGCCACAAATAGAATTATATGATGATGCTATAGAAATTCTTAAGTGGTGTAAAGAAAATAACATAAGAACTGGAATTATAACAGATGGAATGAGTGCTGTTCAATGGAGTAAAATAAAGGCTCTTAAGTTAGAGGAAATGGTAGATAAGATAATTGTAACAGACGATTTTGGAAGAGAGTTTTGGAAACCACATACAAGAGCTTACAAAGAGATGATTAAGCATTTTGAAATTGATGGAGAAGAAGCTATATACGTAGGAGATAATCCTAATAAAGATTTTATTGGGGCTAAAAAAGTAGGATTTAATACAATAAGGATTATTAGAGAGTACGGAGATCATATGGGAGTAAAATCTAAATATTCTGATGTTGATAAAGTAATATACTCTTTAAAAGAAATTATGCTTAAAGAAGAGATGACAAAATAGAGTAGAGGTGAAAAAATGGAATATTATAATCCTGTGAAAGTTTTGATTAAACAGGGTGGAGTAATGGATATAGGAACTATATTACAGGATACTTTTTCTGAAACAAAAAGTGTACTTTTGGTTATAGGTAAGAAGTCATTTGAGAAAAGTAAATATTATTCTATAATACATGAAAAGCTTGCTGAATATAATGTATTTGTTTATAGAGTAAATAATAGTAATCCATCTATTGATGAAATTTATGATGGTTATAATATAATTAAAAAGTTTAAATTTGAAGTAATTATTGCTATTGGCGGAGGAAGTGTATTAGATACAGCAAAAATCTTTTCTATAACTAGAAATGTAGATTTATTAAGTAGAGATGAGTTTGATAAGTACATTTTGGAAGGTAAGTACAAAGAAAATAGAAAAAGATATAAATTAATAGCGATACCAACAACTGTAGGAACAGGATCTGAAGTTACACCTTTCGCAGTGGTATGGGATAAAAATAATAAGAAAAAATATTCTGTTGATGATATAAGTTTATATCCTGATATAGCATTATTGGATGTTAACTTAATAATGTCGTTACCAAAGGCTCAAGTAGTAATAACAGCTTTAGATGCATTAAGTCATGGCGTTGAAGGATATTGGGCTAAAAGAGGAAATGATATTTCAAGAATATATTCCCTTATATCCATAGAGTTAATTATTAAAAATTTAGAATTAGCTATAAAGAATCCAGAAGATGTTAGATATAAAGAAAAATTGCTTATTGCAAGCATGTTTGCTGGTAAAAGTATAAGTAAGTCTAGAACTACTTTAGGACATGCCATTTCCTACATATTAACTATGAAATACGATATTCCACATGGGCTTGCAGTGGGAATAATATTACCACATGTATATGAATTAAATTATCATCACATTGAGGAGATAGAAAAGTTAAAAACTGTGTTAGGAAATATGGATAGTAGTGAATTAAAAATATGGATAAAAGATATATGTGACTTATGTAAAATAGAGACAAACTTAGATTATTATGGATTTAAGGTTGATGATATAGATGAAATTTGCAAAAATGCTAATGTTATAGGAAGAAGTGATAATAATCCTATAAAAATTACAAATGATGAAACAAAAAATATAATATATAAAATTAAATAAGTTTTGGAGGAATAAACTAATGATAAAAGATAATGTTAGAGTTGAAGAAAATATCAGCAAAGGTATAATGCCAGAAACAAGAAGAAAAGCTCTAAAGAGAATTATTAAAGAAGAAGGATTCATAAGAATTTTAGAGGCACATAATGGTCTTACAGGGTTAATAGTAGAAAAGACTAAAATACGTCGAGATAATGAAGTTAAGGAATTTGGTGGTATGTGGGTTAGTAGTTTATGCGACTCTACAGCTAAAGGGAAACCAGATATTGAATTGGTAGACTTTACATCGAGAACAAATACAATAAATGATATTATGGAGGTTACTACTAAGCCAATTATTGTTGATGGAGATACTGGTGGAGAAGCAGAACATTTAAAATTTACAGTGAAGACATTAGAAAGACTAGGGGTATCTGCTATTGTAATAGAAGATAAAGTTGGACTTAAAAAGAATTCATTATTTGGGGTAGATGTATCCCAAACACAGGCTTCCATCGAGGAGTTTTCTAATAAAATTTCATTAGCTAAGAAGTCATTAATTACTGATGATTTCATGATAATTGCAAGGATTGAAAGTTTAATATTAGAAAAGGGAATGGATGATGCTTTAGAAAGAGCAAAAGCATATATTGAAGCAGGTTCTGATGGAATAATGATACATAGTAGAGAAAGTTCAGGAGATGAAATTAAAGAGTTCTGTAATAAGTACAATAAATTTGAAAATAGAGTGCCGTTACTAGTTGTACCTACAACATATAATCACATAAGTGAAAAAGAATTAAAAGATATGGGTGTTAATATAGTAGTTTATGCTAATCATTTATTGCGTAGTGCATATCCTGCAATGGTAAAAGCAGCTGAAAGTATATTAGATAATGAAAGAAGTTTTGAAACAAATGACTTATGTATGCCAATAAAAGAAATTCTTACTCTTATACCTGGAGGAGAATAATATGATAAAAGTAGATGAGTTTTGTAATGAATTAAGCAAATATTCTATAAATTTTTTTACAGGAGTTCCTGATTCGTTACTTAAAGAATTGAATAATTATTTAAGTAGTAAAAGTATGAATATAATAGCAGCTAATGAAGGAAATGCTATAGCTTTAGCTACTGGAGATTATTTAGCTACTGGTAATATACCAGTAGTTTATATGCAAAATTCTGGATTGGGCAATGCTGTGAATCCAATAACATCTTTAGTAGCAGAAGAAGTATACTCTATTCCTATGCTACTTATGGTTGGATGGCGTGGTATGCCAGGAATTAAAGATGAGCCTCAACATAAGTTTATGGGAGAAATTACTTTAGGATTATTAAATGTTTTAAAGATACCTTATGTTATTTTAACCGCAAACACTACAAGTGATGATATGAAGAAGTATATTAAAGAGGCATATCAGTATATGAATAAAAATAAAAGCCCTTATGCGTTTGTAGTTGAGCAGAATTGTTATGAGGAATATAACTACAAAAAAGATATAGAAATTAGTAACTATACACTATCTCGTGAAAATGCAATAGACATTATAATAAGTAATTGTGAAAAAAAATCAATTTTTATATCAACTACAGGAAAGACATCAAGAGAGCTTTTTGAGTTAAGAGAAAAAAAGAAACAATGTCATAGTAAGGACTTGTTAATGGTAGGATCCATGGGACATGCTTCTCAAGTTGCAATTTCAATAGCAGCTAGAAAAAAAGAAAGAGTCGTATATTGTTTAGATGGAGATGGAGCTGCATTAATGCATTTAGGTGGATTATCAATTGTAAATTCCATGAAAGTAAATAATCTCAGACATATTGTATTAAATAATGGGTGTCATGAATCAGTAGGTGGTCAAAAAACAGTAGGATATGAAATTGATTTTTGTGATATAGCTAAAGCTTGTAATTATAGTAAAGTTATAAAAGTAGATACAGAAGAAAGTTTAATTAATGCTCTAAAAGATATTAATAATTTTGATGGTTCAGTTTTTATAGAAGTTATGATAAAAAGTGGATCAAGAAAAGATTTAGGACGACCTACAATATCGCCTATTGAAAATAAATATATGTTTATGAAAGAGATTGAGGGATAATAATGCAAGCTATTATATTAAATTCGGGAAAAGGAACAAGACTAGGTAAGTTAACGAAAGATAAGCCAAAGTGTTTGGTTAAGATTAATGAAGTAGATACTATTTTAGATAGACAGATACAGATTTTAAATAAATATGGTATAGATAACATACTTATTACAACAGGATATAAAAAAGATATATTAGAAGATTATATAGATAAAAAAGATTATAATGTTGATTTGGTTTTTAATGAGTTGTTTGAAACTACAAATTATATTTATTCTTTATACAAGGTAAGAGAGTTTATAAAAGACGATGTAATTTTATTACATGGTGATATGGTTTTTCATGAAAGTATTTTAAAAAGAATTCTTGAAGGTAAAGAAAATTTGGTAGTAGTTAGAAAAGATGGACAGTTATCTAGTAAAGATTTTAAATGTGAGATATTAAATAGTAATGTTATGAAGATAGCAGTAAATTTATATACTGAAAAGTCTAAAAATTGCTTTCCTATATATAAATTTAATAAGGAATCTTTTGAAGTATGGATAAAAGGAATAGAAGATAGTGTACGAAAAAATAATGTAACAATTTATGCAGAAGAAATATTGAATAATTTGTTAGAAAAAGGTGATATAAAACTAAATCCACTATATATTAAAGATGAAATATGTACTGAAGTAGATGATGAAGAAGATTATAACTATATAATAAAATAGCAATTAGAAATATATTGGTATATCATAGGAGGAATTGAAGTGGATATAAGCTCTTTATATGATGAAATATTAAATAGATATGATTTGATATCTAAAGGAAATGGATATGAAATTCTTGGTGAGTATATTGAAAGAAATATAATAGAAACATGGAATAGTATTGATGATAATTACAATATTGCAATATGGGGAGCTGGAGAGCATACAGAAAAATTATTAGATATAGTAGAAGTCAGTAAGAAAAAGGTAAGATGTTTGATTGATAAAAATCCTGCACTGCAAGGTAAGAAACTATCAAATATTGAGATTGTTTCTGTAGATATGATATCTCAATATGAAATAGATGCTGTAGTAATTTCATCGCCAAAGTATGAAAAAGAAATAAAATTAGAGCTAGAAAGATTAAATTATAAGTATATAGATTTATATGAGAGTATAAGTGAATTTAATGTTGAAAATTGTCCATGGTATATATGGGAAAAGTTTGATGGTGATTATCAACAAAATAGTTATTTAAGCATATTTTTATTTTTGATGAAAAATATATATGAAAAAGAAAAAGATGAAGAGATTAAAGAAAAGATATTGCAGGCTATAATCAAAAAGTATTTGAATATATATGATATCATACACGCAAAATATTTTATAGAAATTTACAAGGAAAATGATTATAAGGGGCAAAGATATGATGAATTTATAAAGGAATTAGATTCTTTGTTTGAGACTATTAGAATACATCTACAAAATAGAAATAAAGAAGATATGATAATAATAATTAGTGATGCATTAAGATATAAAGAAATAAATGATATAAGAAGATTTGACAATAAATATGAATATTTACATAAGATAAGTAATGAATCTTTATTTTATACAAAAGCTATTGCAAATTCAACTTATACAAAAGCAGCTTTATATTCAATGTTAGCTGGAAAATTAATTAATTATGATGAAAAATATATGAATGATAATTATGTTTTAAGTTATAAAGAAAGTGAACTAATATCAAGTGCATTAGATAATGGATATTATATTGTTAATGAATCTATGACAAGATTAGTTCCAGATAATATAAATATAAAAAATTTAAGGGTAGAAACTGAGTGCTTTGAAAGTTGTACTGTTCAATTATGGAGAATGTTAACGTATTTATGCAATATGGATTCCAAGGTTATGTATATATTTCATTTTAATGAAACTCATACTCCATATATGTGTGGATATTATGAAAAGGCTAAGGTAATGAATGTTATACAAAATGAAATATATAAAGAAAAAATAGATATGAGAGAACAATACATGGAGACTATTAAATATATAGATACACAATTAGGGTATTATATGAATATGTTATCGGATAGTATATACACTATTTTAACTAGTGATCATGGACAATGTATAGGAGAGTATAGTGCGTATACACATACTTTTACATGGTATGATGAAGTTTTACATACTCCATTAATAATTAATGGTAAGGATTTAAATAAAGAAGTTATTGAAGATTTATTTGATAAAAAAGATTTTGGAAAATTAATTTCAAGTATTATTGATAAGTCGTATATAGAAAAGAGAAGTAGGTTAAAATCAGAATATGTTAAATCAGAAAGAGATGCTATACATTCATTATTTTATTTAAATGATAGAAAATTTATAGAAGCTTTGGGGAGTAAATTTATAAAAGGATATACAGTTATAACAACTATGGATAAAAAATATGTTAGATATGATGATGGAGTAGAAGAATTATACGATTTAGACAATGAGAATAAAAACATTATAGATGTTATAGGTAACTGTGATGAATTTAGGAATAAAATTTAATAATATTAGAAATATGACATAATGAAGAAAAAAATAAGTATTTAACATAAGTGTTAAAAAATATATAGGGAACTATATTTAATATCAATATTAAATTAACAGAAGATGAAATAAAGGAGCAAAATATGAAGGCGATTACATTTTATTTACCACAATACTCTCCAAATGAAATGAATGATTTATGGTGGGGAAAAGGTTTTACTGAATGGTCATATGTTGCACAAGGTAAACCTCTTTATGAGGGACATTATCAACCTAAAATACCATCAGATTTGGGATTTTATGATTTGAGATTAAAGGAAAGTATGCTTGCGCAACAGAACTTAGCAAAACAATATGGAATATATGGGTTTTGCTATTATCACTATTGGTTTAATGGAGAACTAATGTTACATGAACCAATAATGAAATTATTAGAATGTAGGGATTTAGATCAACCATTTTGCTTTTGTTGGGCTAATGAGAATTGGAGTAGAACATGGGATGGACAAGATAGTGAAGTATTAATGAAAATCGATGATAATAAATATAGTCCTGAAGAACATATTCAATGGTTGGTGAAATTTTTTAAGGATGATAGGTATATAAAAATTAATGGAAAGCCTTTATTTATAATACATAAGCCTAGAAATTTTAGTGATATAAAGCTACGAATAAATCAAATAAGAGAATTAGTTAAAAAAAATGGATTAATTGATGCTTATATAGTAGCTATGGAATGGGGTTGCTTTAATAGTGATGAGCTTATAAATTATGGATATGATGCAGTGTATGATAGGACACCAGGTCCGGAAATAGAATTTGCTCGAACAAATGAATGTGCAATTCCTACTGTTAAGACATATTCATATGTTGATGTAGCAAAATATTATATTAATAAAGAGTATGATAATAAAATAAGAACTTTTCCGTGTATATTTCCTTCATGGGATACAACTGCAAGAAAGATATTAGATGCTACGATAATACAAAATGAAGATAGTGAATTATATAAAGAATGGTTGACTTCTTGCATAGATAAAGTTAAAAAATATCCTGAGGATGAACAAATTATATTTATTAATGCATGGAATGAGTGGGGAGAAGGAAGTTATTTAGAGCCTGATATTCGAAATGGTAGGAAGTTTTTAGAAGCTACATTGGAAGTTGTCGAAGGAACTTCTAGTAAGAACTTAACTAAATACAAATCTATTAGTGAAAGAAGCAAGGAATATAATAGAGTAAATTGTAATTATTGTTTGGACAAAGATAGAGAAGTATTTATATGGGGAACTGGAGTATATGGACAACGATATAGTGAATTTCTTAAAGAAAAAAAGATTTGTATCAATGGGTATATAGATAATGATGAGAGAAAATGGGGAAGTCAAGTGAGAGGACAGAGTGTAATACCTCCTAAAATGTTAAAAGATAAAAAGAACAAACCTTTTATTTTTATATGCTCTATGTATTACAAACATATAATGATACAACTGAAAGAAATGAATTATATTGAAAATATAGATTTTGTAGTTTCAAATGATGATTTTTTAATAATAGAAAATGAGAAGGAATATAAATTTATTTATAAATATTTCGAAAAGTATATTGATGTTGATTTTGAAAAGTGGATTCGTAGCATATGTGAGAAAGAGTTTTTATATAACAGTGAATTACATGGTGAAAATCCAAAGATTAAGGTTATAAATATAGAATCAAGGCATTTTTTCAATGAAAGTGATACCTTTGATAGAAGATATGATTATATAGTATATAAATGTAATGAAGAAAGTAGAGAAGAATCTGATAACATATTAATGATTATAAAAAAATTAAAAATTATGGGTAAGATAATTTTTATAAATAGAAGAGAAAAAGATTCTGAATTTGATGAATTTAAAGAATATGTTATAGAAGAAAGTAGAATTTATAATAGGAAATATGATTATGAGGTAATTATTTATCAAAGAAAATAATAGACGATGTAATATAAAGAATTAAGTAATGGATAAAAGGTGAAAAAATGAGTATTAAAATTAGCTTAATTGTACCTGTATATAACTGTGAAAAATATTTAGAAAAGTGTTTGGAATCTGTAATGAAGCAAGATTTAGCTGGAATAGAAGTAATAATAATAAATGATGGATCAGAAGATAATAGTTTAGAAATAGTTGAAGGATAT
Source organism: Clostridium bornimense (assembly GCF_018917145.1). Classification (GTDB taxonomy): domain Bacteria; phylum Bacillota; class Clostridia; order Clostridiales; family Clostridiaceae; genus Clostridium_AN; species Clostridium_AN bornimense_A. Next base: position 127,747 of record NZ_JAHLOD010000001.1, on the reverse strand, counting down.
AAGTCTAGATTTGAAAATATTTATATAATAAATCAAGAAAATAAAGGACAAGGGGCAGCAAGAAATCTTGGTATTAAAATTGCAAAAGGTGAGTATATAGGTTTTATTGATGCAGATGATTACATAGATTATAATATGATGTCATCTATGTACTATAAAGCTATAAGTAATGATTATGATATTGTTACTTGTGGAACAAAAATTGTTAATGAAGATGGAAATATAATAAAAGAAATAAGTATTGTTGATTCTGGGCAATTAAATTCAGAAGAAGCTATACTTAGTATTATTAAAGGAAAAAATACTTTTGCTGTTTGGAATAAGATTTTTAAGCGTAAACTTTTTATAGAGAATAATATATTTTTTAAAGAAGGATGTTATTATGAAGATATTTATGTAATTATAAAAGCTTTTAGTTGTGCTAAAAGTATATATAATTTTAAAGAATCTTTTTATTATTATGTGCAACATGATAAAAGCACAACTAAACAAAAAAAGGTAAAATACTATAATGATTTACTTATGGAAGTAGCTAGGACTAAAGAATACATAAATGATAAGTATCCTAAAAATAAACTTATAAACATATCTTTTGAAAACATACAGACTTTATTTTTATTACAGTTTATAAGTGAATTGAATTTTAATATAAATATAGAGAATATTTTAAAGCAGAAGTTAAGAGATAAAGAAGAGATAATAATATTTGGGTCATCGCAAGGTGGAAGAATTGTAAAAAGATATATTGAAGAAAGTGGCTTTTCAGTAGTAGCATTCTGCGATAATAATCCTGATCTGTGGGGAAAAGAGATTAATAATATTCCTATTATAAATTGTGATAATTTAGCAGATGATAAATATAAATCTTATAGAATAATAATTGCATCTATGTATTTTGTAGATATATACAATCAATTAGAGCAGTGTAATATTGAAGATAGAATTATTAATTTTAGTCTAATAGAAGAGCTAAATATATTATGAGGTATTTTGTAGATGATAAGTGTAATTATACTTTGTTATAATAATTTTAAATATTATAAAGAATGTATAGACTCTATATTATGTCAAACATATAGCGATATAGAAATTGTAATAAGTGACGATGGGAGTTTAGATTTTCCTAGGGATGAAATCTATAATTATATATATTCTAATATGTCAAATAATATAAAAAAAATCACCATTAATATCAATGAATATAATCTGGGTATAGTAAAAAATTATAATAAAACTATTAAGTTAAGTGAAGGAGATTATATTTTTTATTTAGCTATAGATGATGTATTATATGATAAAAACGTAATAAAAGATGTTGTAAATTATTTTAGAGAAACTGGAGAATTAATTTTTACAGGATATAAAGATGTTTATAATAGTGATTTAAATGAGTATATAAAAACATTACCTAGAGATAATGAAGTAGAAATATTAAAGAAAAAAGATGTAAAAATTTTATATGAAAGTTTATGTAAAGGATCTTTTATTTCAGGGTCTAATACACCTTTTTCTAAAAAATTGATAGATAAATATGGATACTTAGATGAGAGTTATTGTTATCTAGAAGATTATCCTCGATATTTAAGTCTTACAAAAAGAGGCTGTAATATTGGATTTTATGATAGAAAGCTAATAAAGTATAGAAGTGGTGGGGTTACTACATCAGGTAAGATAAGTGATGTTTTAAGAAGAGATATAAGACGAGCGACAATAGAAGAGTGTAGTGAATATTTTCAACAGAAGTGGAATCATCAGTGGATTATTGATAAAAAGCTTATTGGTTGGGGAACTGGTGATTGTTATATAAATTCTACAGATTATATAAAAAACAATATTGTTTATTTAGTAGATTCAAATAAATCTATTCAAAACACAAAGATAGAAGGTAAGCTTGTATTATCACCAGATGTATTAGTAAAAGAAGATATAAATAATATATTTATACTAATATTTAGTTATGCCAATTACTTTGATATTGCAAGATGCCTCGAAAGAAGTGGATTTAAAGAATATGAACATTTTTTCATATGTACGCCAAATATTTTGGAAGTTGTAAAAAAGTGAATTGTAGCAAAAGAGATTAGGGGTAAGGTTATAATATGGAAAAAATAAGTGCAGTAATTACTATGTATAATTCAGAAAAGTTTATCATAGATACAATGAAGAGTTTATTAAATCAAAGTGAAAAGTTTGATGAAATAGTTATTATTGATGATAAAAGTGCAGATAAATCAAAAAAAATAGTTTCTGAAATGGCGGAAAAATATAAAAGTATAAAGTTATTTTTTTTAGATAAAAATATAGGACCATCAGCAGCAAGAAATTTTGCTATAAATAAAGTTAAGAATAGATGGATACTTTTTGTAGATCATGATGACATGTTAGATAAAAATTTAGTTAAAAACTATAGTAAGATTATTAGTGTAAAACAATATAAAGATATTTCATTTATATTTCCAAGTTTTGTACAAATAGATAATGAAGGAAACAGTATTTCTGATAAGATTAATTACTATAAAGATATATGTACTAATTTTACAGGAGATCTTTTTGTAAGAAATCCTATATTATCAACGACAGGGGTTTTAATAAATAAAGAAAAGCTAGTACAAGTTAATGGTTTTGATGATGATTTAAAGTATTCTCAAGATTGGGATTTATGGTTGAAGTTATCTATGATTGGAGAATGTATTTTTGATAAGAATACAGAAGTATTTATTAGAAGACATAGTAATAACACATCTAGAGACATAGTAGGTTTTTTAAAAGATGAACAATCTATATATAATAAATATAATATTAAATTTATTTTCGACAAAATTATGATTAGAGAAAAAGATGAATATGAAAACTATATAGATTTTGTTACTGTGTTAATGAAATTAAATAAGTTGGATAATGCGTATGAAGTATTACAAAAAGTTAGAGTTGAAGATTATAGAAAATATTTTCTCCAAGGTATAATTTTGTATAAAAAAAATGATATAAAAGATGCAGAAATAAAGTTTAAAAAAGCCCTTGAATTGAATCCTCAAGATATAGCTAGTTTAAACAATATTGGATGTTGTAAATCTTTAATGCTTCAATATGACGAAGCGGTAATATACTTTGAAAAAGCCTTAAATTTAAATAAAAGTTATATGGATGCATCATATAATATAAGTAATGTAAAAGAGCCTAAGATAACGGAAAGAATATTAAGAAAGATTCTAACACATTATAGTACGAATAAATGAATATAGTTATTTAAAGTCTTTTATATGATAAATGTAGATTATTATATATTTTGTATAAAAAATATATGTAAGTATATTAAAGTGAAAGTATTGAAATATATTAATATAAGTTTTTATGGATGGTATAGTTATGTTAAAAGTTGTTTTATATGGAGTTGGGAGTTCATATCAAAAATTTAAAGAAATTAATAGCTCACTTATAGATATAGTAGCATTAGTTGATACATATCAAGTTGGGAAATATATTGATGGGTACATTGTAAAGAATATAGAACAAGTAACAGAAATGAATATAGAATATGATTATATAATTATTTGTAGTGAATATTCTAGTGAAATAAGAAAATTATTGCTACAAAAAAATATTGATGAAAATAAGATTATAAATTACTTTGGATATCATAATATATTAAATTTATTAAAAATAAAAGAAAACCGTAATATTATAGGGAATGATATTACAATTATATCCAATCATTGTTGGGGGGCATATTTATATAAAACATTAGGAATTCAATATAATTCACCATTTATTTGGTTATCAGTTGAAGATAATGATTATAAGAAACTAGTTTCAAATTTTAATGAATATATGGATAATGTTAATTCATTAGAAGTTATATTTGATGAGAAGTTAGGATATCCTGTAGGAACACTTAAAGATATTAAACTTCAATTTATTCATTATAAAACTTGTGATGAGGCGTATGAAAAGTTTATTTCAAGGACATTAAAAATTAATAAAGACAATATATTATTGGAATGTACAACTAGTAATAAGAATATTATTGAAACTATATTAGCTAGTAGTTTTGAAAAAAAGTTGATAATAACGGATATAGAGTACAAAAGTAATAATGTATATTCTTTTACCGAGTGGAAAGAAATTGCAAGAAATAAAAATATAAGTAAGTTTAGTGATTTTGTTCTGAATTGTTCATTCGACTATATTGATTTAAATAAAATAATTAATAATTAATCATATACAATTTAGGTAGAACTTCAGGTGATTAAAAATGATGAAGAAAAAAGTTATTTATATTAGAGCAGATGGTGGATCATCAATAGGAATGGGTCACATAATGAGGACGATGATCCTTGCAAATGAATTAAAAAAGAAATATAAGATAACGTATGTATGTTTAGATGATAAAAATAACATACATGGAATAGAGTTTATAAAAAATAGAGGGTTTAAAGTCAAAGTAATTTCAAAAGAAGAAGATATATTTACAATAATAGATTCTATTATAATTGTTGATAAATATAATTTGAATACGGAGTATTATAAAACATTAGAAACACAGAATAAGGTTATTTTATTTGATGATAATTGCACTTTAGATTTTTACTATGGAAATATAGTATTAAATCAAAATGCCTATGCAAAAGAGTTAAAATATAAATGTAATAGTGGTACTAAGTTATTACTTGGAAATGATTATACTTTGCTTAGAGAAGAGTTTAGGATGAAAACACCGATAGAAGTAAATAGTGATGTGAAAAATATAATGATAACTTTAGGTGGAAGTGATGATAGAAATTTAACTGAAATAATAATAAAACAGTTAATAGATGAAGAATTTACTATACATATTATTATAGGACAAGCTTTTCGCCATGAACAATCATTAAAAAAATATGAAAGTAATAAAGTTGTTATACATAAGAATTCTATAATCAGTGATGTTATGAAAAAAAGTGATATACTTATATGTGGATGTGGAAGCACTATTTACGAAGGGTTAAAGTTAGGGTTGCCAATTATAGGGATTACATTAGCAGAAAATCAAGTAAATCTAGGAAAATATTTATCTGAAAATAATATTATATTAAGTTCTGATATTAATAATATAAAAAAGAATATCGTGAGTTTAGATTATGAAAAGAGATGTTTTTTTAGTAATAAAGGTAAAAGTATTATAGATGGTAACGGTTATAAAAGAGTTATTAGCGAAATAATGGGGATATTATAAGATAAAATTTATGTCTTATAATATCCTTTTTATTTGTTAATTAGAAAAAGTTGTTTCAAGGATAAATATTATATTACGATAATAGTTATAGAATAAGTATGGAGGGGTATCAATGAATAGTTTTTACATAGATAATAAAGAGATAGGTGGAGATAGAACTTTTGTTATTGCAGAACTTTCTGCTAATCATAATCAGGATTTTGATAGAGCTGTAGAAATTATAAAAGCAGCAAAATGGGCGGGCGCAGATGCGATAAAGTTACAAACATATACTCCTGATACCATAACATTAGATTGCGATAACGAGTATTTTCAAATAAAACAAGGCACTATATGGGATGGTACTACACTTCATAAGTTATATCAAGGAGCATATACTCCATGGGATTGGCAACCTAAATTAAAGAAAATTGCAGAAGAAGAAGGTCTTATATGTTTTTCATCACCATTTGATTATACTTCTGTAGATTTTCTTGAAAAAATGGATGTACCAGCATATAAGATAGCATCTTTTGAAATAAATGATATACCATTTATTGAGTACATTGCATCAAAAGGTAAACCTGTAATAATATCAACAGGCATAGCGACTTTAAAAGATATTGAAGAAGCAGTAAATGCTTGTAGGAAAGTTGGAAATAACAATATTGCATTACTAAAATGTACTTCTGCGTATCCATCTCCTTTAGAAGATATAAATTTGAAGGTTATACCAAATATGAAAGAAACTTTTGATGTAGTAGTCGGATTGTCTGATCATACAATGAGTAATACTATAAGTTTAGGAGCTGTAGCATTGGGTGCCAAGATAGTAGAAAAGCATCTTACTCTTAGAAGAAAAGATGGAGGTCCGGATTCTAAGTTTTCTATGGAACCAGAAGAGTTTAAATCTATGGTAGATGGAATTAGAGAAATGGAAAAAGCTTTAGGAAAGGTTACATACCAATTAACAGAAAAGCAAAGAAGTTCTAGAGAGCATAGTAGATCTCTTTTTGTAGTTAAAGATATTAAGGGTGGAGAAAAATTCACAGAAGAAAACGTTAGAAGTATTAGACCTGGTTTTGGTATGGAAACTAAGTATATTGATGATATAATTGGAAAGGAAGCAAAGATAGATATAAAGAAAGGTACTCCTATGAGTTGGAACCTAATTAAATAATGGAGGAGTTTTACATATGAATATATTAGTTACTGGTGGAGCTGGATTTATTGGAAGATGGGTAGTGAAAAAGCTTCTAGAAGAAAATCATTTTGTTACAGCTTTTGATAACTTAAGTAATGGAAGATTATCTAATATAGAAGAGTTTGAAAAAAATCCTAGATTTAAGTTTATTAAAGGCGACATACAGGATTTGGAGAAATTAGATGAATTGTTTGAAGAAAAGTACGATATAATTTATCATCTTGCAGCATCAATAAATGTACAAGACTCAATTGATGATCCTAGAACTACTTTTTATAATGATACAGTAGGAACATTTAATATTTTAGAAAAAGCAAAAGTGCAGATGTTTGGTAAAAATTCTAAAATGATTGGAGAAAAGTGGAGTATTGATGAAAATGAAGAAATTCATGATACTAAAGTTGTATTTATGAGTACTTGTATGGTTTATGATAAATGTGATGACAAGGGAATAGATGAAGCTCACCCAACTAATCCAATATCACCTTATGGAGGAAGTAAGATAGCAGCAGAAAATATGGTTTTGTCATATTTTAATGCATATAAATTGCCTACAACAGTTATAAGACCATTTAACACATATGGACCTTTTCAAAAAACTGGTGGAGAAGGTGGTGTTGTAGCTATTTTTGTTAATGCTCTTATAGATAAAAAAGATATAAATATATATGGAACTGGAGAACAAACAAGAGACCTTCTATATGTAAAAGATTGTGCTGATTTTGTAGTAAATGCAGGTTATAATAATAATACAAATGGGGAAATAATAAATGCAGGAACTGGTAGAGATGTTACTATTAATGAATTAGCAGCTATTGTTTCAAAAAATGTGATTAATATAAATCATGTAGAACATATACATCCTCAAAGTGAAATTATGAAATTAAAATGTAATTATGAAAAGGCTAAAAACTTGATGGGATGGTCGCCTAAGTATACCTTAGAAGAAGGTATAGAAGAGACTTATAGATTTTTGAAAGGTATGAGATGAATGAGGGAAAAGTTAGCTATTAATGGTGGAACTCCAGTTAGAGATACATTTTTACAGTATGGAAGGCAATATATAGATGAAGAAGATATATCTAAAGTTGTAGAAGTATTAAAAGGTGATTATTTAACTACAGGACCTTATGTGAAGAATTTTGAAGAATCTTTAGCAAAAAAAGTAGGTGCGAAATATGCTGTTGCGGTAACAAGTGGTACAGCAGCTCTTCATTGTGCTGTATTAGCGGCAGGAATAAGTAAAGGTGATGAAGTACTAGTTACACCTATGACTTTTGCTGCTTCAGCTAATTGTATATTATATGTGGGAGCTACGCCGGTATTTGTTGATATTGAAGAAAACACAGGCAATATTGATGTAAGCAAAATTGAAGAGAAAATAACAGATAAGACAAAAGCCATAATAGCGGTTTCATATAGAGGTAATCCAGTAAAAATAGATGAAATAATGAGTGTTGCAAAAAAACATAATTTAATTGTTGTTGAAGATGCTGCTCATGCAATAGGTGCTAAGTATAAAGATAGTTATGTTGGTAATAATGCAGATATGACGATATTTTCTTTTCATCCTGTAAAACATATTACTACAGGTGAAGGAGGGGCAATAACTACTAATAATTTTGAATTTTATAGAAAACTTATTGAAATGAGATCTCATGGAATAACTAGAAATATTGAACTTATGGAAAATAAAGATGATCCATGGTATTATGAACAAGTTGATTTAGGATATAATTATAGAATGCCTGATATTAATGCAGCATTAGGTATATCTCAAATGAAGAAGTTAGATGTTTTTATTGATAAGAGAAAGGAATTATCTTCATTATATTCTGAGATTTTAAAAGATAATAAGTATGTAACTTTACTAGAGGATACAGAAGGTGGGTTTAACTCTGAACATATATATGTAATAAAATTAAATTTAGAAAGACTTAATTGTACGAGAAGAGAAATATATAGTGCACTTATTAAAGAGAATATAGGAGTAAATGTTCACTATATTCCTGTTTATTTTCATCCTTACTATAGAAAATTAGGATATAAAAGAGGAATTTGCCCAGTATGTGAAGAATTTTATGAAAGAATAATTACGTTACCATTACATGTATCAATGAGTAAAAATGATGTGATATCAGTAATTAAAGCATTAGATAAGATATTTAAATACTATAGTATAGAAGCTTAGGAGGATATTATTATGGATAACAAGGAATTAGTAGAAGTAGTAGATAAAGCTATTGAATATTGTGATAGATTAGAAAAGGCTATATCAAATGGTGCAGAACTTTTTAGAAGTGATAAAATAGCAGATGGATCTAAACTTTTATTAGAGATATTAGATGCAATACAATGGGTTATAGATGTTGCAGCAGGGACAAAAGATCTTCAAACTAGTAAAGTAGATTTAGAAGATGTAAATGCAAAATTAAAGTTGGCTATAGAAGCTTTTGAAAATAGCGACTATAATCTTTTAGGGGACGTTCTTGAGTATGAGATTTTAGAAGGAACAAATAGTATAAAGTCTTCTTTAGAAACAGTTCAAAGAAATAAATAATATATAGAAAAAGGTCTGTGGCATTATGCAACAGATCTTTTTTATAAGTATATCTAAATGATGCTAAAGAAAAACGAGAAAAAATCGACTATATAATATATATATTAAATTTAGTATGAAGTGATGAAATCAAATAGATTATTTAAATGTTGAAAGTGGTGGGTGATTATATGAGATTAATGCATAATATGGCGTCTTTAAGTACATATCGAACATATAAGAAAAGTCTAGTAGCTCAATCTAGTAGTATGAATAATATTTCCACAGGATTAAAAGTAAGTGCAGCTAAAGATGATCCTAGTGCTTTATCAAAATCTGAAAGCATAAAGATGAAAATAAGAAGCCTTCAAATGGCATCTAGAAATGCACAGGATAGTGTTTCACTAATACAAACAACTGAAGGTGGACTAGATGAAGTATCAAATTGCCTTCAAAGAATGAGAGAATTAACTATTCAAGGTGATGGGACAAAGACAGATGATGAAAAAGAGATGATTAATAAAGAAATTGAACAGTTGAAAAAAGGTATTAATGATCTTGTGAATAATACCAGTATGAATAATGTCAATGTAATTAATGGAAATATTACAAAATCATTAAAGGTACCATCTGGAGCCAATTCAGGAGAATATATTGAAATACCTGTAACTAATATGAATTTAGATGTATTTCCTTCAGGAGAAAATTCTGATATGAATTTACAAGATATAGATATAAATGATATGGAAAAGTCATTATCTATAATAGATGAAGCTATAAATAAGTTAAGCTTACATAGAGGAAAACTTGGAGGGGTATCAAATAGATTTGAGAGTTGCTATAATGATTTACAGGAAATATCGGTAAGATTAGAGGCAGCAGATAGTTCTTTAGTTGATGCAGATGTTGCAACAGAAATGATGAATTTAGCAAAGAATGATGTACTTGTTACTGCTGGAATTTCTATAATGCAACAAACAAATAATTTTCCGCAAGATGTATTAAGGATACTTCAAGGAATTTAATAAGAATTAAGAGGTATAATCTATAAGATACCTCTTTTTTTAGGAGGAATTTATGAAAATTATATGCATAATACAGGCAAGAATGGGGTCAGAAAGGTTGCCTGGAAAAGTTGTAAAACCAATAAAAGGGATACCTCTTATTGGATATACTATAAATAGATTAAAAAGAAGTAGGTATATAGATGAAATAATATTAGCTACGTCTGATAAAAAACAAGATGATAAGTTGGTTGATGTAGCCAAAGAGTATAAAATAGACTATTTTAGAGGTAGTGAAGAAAATGTATTAGAACGATATGTTAAGTGTTCAGAAAAGTACAATGGAGATATTATAATAAGAATTACTGGAGATTGTCCGCTTATAGATCCTATCATTGTAGATAATGTAATTACAGAACTTATTATGTATAAATATGATTATGTAAGATTAGATGTACCAAATACTTTTGTTAGAGGGTTTGATGTTGAAGTATTTACAAAAGAGAGTTTATTAAGAGTTTATAATATTGTTAATGAGAAATATAATAATGTAATAAATAAATATAAAGAACATGTAACATTATTTATTTATGAAAATAAAGAATTATTTAATATAGGGTATGTTAAAGGTGTAGAAGAGCTAAATAGAGATTATAGGGTTTGTGTTGATACTTTTGAAGATTTTCAAGTTGTAGAAAATGTAATAGAAAATATGAAAGAAGAAGACTTGAGATACGTTGATATTATACATTATATTGACAGAAGCAAAGTAAATAATTTTAATAAAGATATTGTTCAAAAAAATATTTAGCGTATATATTATGTAAATCATATAAAAAGTGACTTGCCAACTTTTTATATGATTTTTTTTACTGCATATTACGACTATTTTTTTGTTTTAATTATTAAATTCAATTATGATGACGTTATACAAAACAATAAATCGTTCGACAAAAATAATAGTGTTTAACATAATATGTTAAATAAATATTATATATTATAATAAAATTTATATAAATAATTAAAAAATAAGTCAATTCTTTTGAAGGTTCAAGAATATTGATATAAAGCAATAAAATGTAAAAATATAAAGATGCAAACGCTGATACAACTTGTTTAAAGGAGAAAAAAAACAGTGTATAATGTATAACGTAGGGAGGGGTAAAATTGTCTAATAATATTTCAAGTGTAGCGTATAATCTTTTAAAAGATGATTTAAATGTATCAGCTTTAAGAAATAGAGTTATAGCTAATAATATTTCAAATATTAATACAGCTGGTTATAAGAGAAAATATGTATCTTTTGAGGATACTTTACAAAATACGATAAAATCAGTTAGTCTAAAGACTAGCAGTGAGAAACATATATCAAGTAGTAGTGAATCAGGAGATGAAAGGATTATTACTGATAAAAGCACATCAACTAGAAGTGATGGAAACAATGTGGACATTGATACAGAAATGGTTAATTTAACAGCTAATAATATGATGTATGAATCTTTAACAACAGCGTTAAATAATAGATTTGCTATGAATAAGATAGCTAGAGGAAATTAGTTTACTTTATAGGAGGGAAAATATGACTTTAGGAGTTTTTAATACTTTACGGATTAGTTCTTCTGGATTATCGGCAGAAAGATTAAGAATGGATACAATAGCTTCAAATGTTGCAAATGTAAATACTACGAGGACAGAATCAGGAGGTCCTTATGTAAGAAAAATAGCAGTTTTTGAAGAAAATTTAAAAGCGGCAAAGAACAAGAGCAGCTTTAATGGAAATGGTGTAAAGGTATCTGCTATTGTCGATGATACTAGTGATTTAAAAACAATGTATGATCCTACACATCCAGATGCAGATGAAAATGGATATGTAGCTATGCCTAATGTGAATATATTGAATGAAATGGCGGATTTAATTGCTTCAAGTAGAGTTTATGAAGCAAATACAACAGTAATAAGTACAACAAAGAATATGTATTTGAAAGCATTAGAAATCGGTAAATAGGGGGATACGAAAAAATGATAGTGAATAAATACATACCAACAGAGTATTTAAACAAAGTAAATAGTGTAGCATCAAATAATAATAAAGAAAGTAATACAAATACATCTAGTGTAAGTTTTTCTGATGTTTTAGGAGAAAAAATACAGGCAGTTAACGATAAAATAGTAGAATCAGAAAATAAAACTATTAATTTTATTAATGGTGAAGAAGAAGATATTCATAATGTTATGATTTCAGCAGAGGAAGCAAAAGAATCTCTTCAATTAGCAGTAGAGGTTAGAAATAAACTTGTTGATGCTTATAAAGAAATATTATCAATGCAACTATAGTAAGGAGTGTATAAGTTGGATAAGATAAAGAGTTTTTTTAGAAAATTTATAGATAAATTCAAAGCTTTATCTGTTACTAAGAAAGTTGCATATGTAATTTTAACTTTAGTATTTATAGCAACTATTACCGTGCTAAGTACTCATATGTTGAAAACAAAATATACTACTTTGTTTTCTAATTTGGATGCAAATGATTCTAAGGTAATAATTGACTCATTAGATAGTAAAGGTGTTAAGTACAAAGTAGATAATAATAGCAATTCTATTTTAGTACCAGAGGATCAAGTTGGAACTTTAAAGCTAAGTTTGGCTTCTGAGTTATCAAATGGATCTATTGGATTTGAGATATTTGATGAGTCTAGTCAGTTTGGACTTACAGATTCAGAGTTCTCTGTTAAATATCAAAGAGCAGTTCAAGGGGAGTTAGAAAGAACTATAAAAAATTTGGACGAAGTAGAAAATGTTAAGGTCAATTTAGTTATGCCTGAAGACTCTACTTTTGTTAAGGATCCTACTAATGCAACTGCTGCAGTAGTTGTAAAATTAAAGGCAGGTAAGACATTAGAAGAAAGCCAAGTAAGAGCTTTAGTTAATTTAGTATCAATGTCAGTTAAAAACTTACCAACAAACAATATAACTATTGCAGATACAAATGGTAATTTGTTAACAGATGGGTTATTTGATGAGAGTGGAAATTCTAGTTCAAGTTCAAATAGTTCTGTTGAAAAACAATTAGAAGATAAAGCAAAATATGAAAAATATCTAGAAGAGAAAGTTCAGGGGCAATTAGAACCTGTATATGGTAAGAGCAAAGTAAAAGTAAAAGTTAATGTAGATATGGATTTTGATAGTTATACACAGAATTCTGTTACAACGGAGAAGGATCCCGCAAAGGAAAGTGAACAAATAACAATAAATAAAGATAATAGTGATGATGGAGCGGTATCTCAATCACCAGTTGATGAAAATATGTCAAATAAAATTGAAGATGAAGTTATAAACAATAGTTCAGTAACAAGTTATGAATCAATAACTAACTATAATACATCAGGTAAGACAGAAGAAAATAGAGTTCAGGCACCAGGAAAAGTTAAAAATGTATATGCTTCTGTAATTATTGATACACCAAGTTTAGGGGTAGTAGAAAAAGAAGATGTACAATCAGTGGTAAATAAGACTATAGGACAATCTAATGTTGAAAATACAGTAGTTATGGGTAAAGAATTTGATTCTGAAACAAAAGAATTAGCAGCAGAAGCTTTAAAAGAGATGAAAAAGGCTGAAGCTAAGGAAAAGAAAGAAAAAATTATAATGTATTCAAGTATTGCGGCTGTAGCATTAGTAGTATTAATGACTATAATACTACTAAAAAGAAGAAAGAAGAAAGATGACGAAGAAATAGAAGAGGAAGAAGAAAATACTCTTGATGCAGTCATTGATGATGAAATAGACAAAACAGAAGTATATAAACCTGTAAACTTCGATGAACCAAATAATAAGCAGGTATTAGAAGATGAACTTAAAAAATATGCTAAGGAAAAACCAGATCAAGTATTAGAGATAATTAAATCTTGGATTTCTAGTGATGAGAGGTGATGATGGTGGCTAAAGAAAAAGGATTAACAGGAGTTCAAAAAGCAGCAATTTTATTTATTACTTTAGGACCAGAAGCCTCTGCAAATATAATAAATAAATTGCCAGAAAGAGATATTCAAAGAATTACATATGAGATTGCCAATACTACAACAGTAAGCAATACAGAAAAGTCAGATATACTTGAAGAATTTATTCAAATGAATAAAGCTAAAGATTATATTCTAGAAGGTGGATTTGATTATGCTAAAGATCTTTTAAGTAAAGCTTTAGGAAATCAAAAAGCAAAAGAAATTTTAGATAAGGTATCAGAGGAAACCCAACAGTATAGACCTTTTGCATTGGCTAGAAAAGCGGATTCAATACAGTTACTAAATATTATTTCAAATGAGCATCCACAAACTATAGCGTTGATACTTTGTCATATAAATGTAGAGAAAGCAGCTCAAATATTAGCAGAATTGCCTCAAGAGGTACAAGAGGAAGTAGCGTATAGAATAGCTGTTATGAATACAACGTCACCTACAGTGATAAAAGAAGTAGAAAAAACATTAAATATGAAATTATCATCTATAGTAAGAAATGAAGTTACATCAATTGGTGGACTTCAATCAATTGTTGATATATTAAATCAAGTTGATAGAAGTACAGAAAAGAATATTATGGAGGCTCTTGAAAGACAGGATCCAGAAATTGCTGAAAAAGTTAAGGAATCAATGTTTGTCTTCGAAGATATTATTGCTCTTGATGATGTAGCAATTCAAAGAATATTAAGAGAGGTAGATGGAAAAGAGTTAGCATTAGCATTAAAAGGATCTTCAGAAGAAGTATCAGAAGCTATTTTCAGAAATCAATCAAAGAGAGCTGCTGCTTCAATGAAGGAGGATATAGAATTCTTAGGGCCAGTTAGAATTGCTGATGTTGAAAAGGCACAAACTAGAATTTTAGCTGTTATAAGAAGATTAGACGAAAGTGGAGAAATTGTAATTGCTAGAGGTGGAGAAGATGCTGTTATCATCTAATGTTATTAGAAATACTTCAATCGGAGAATCGAAAGAAATTATTACAAAAGGTGAGATTCTATTAAACGATGAATTAGAAATTTCAAAAGAAGAATTAGATATATTGAATGAAGAGGTAATAGAACCTCATGAAGCTATTGAAGAAATGCTTTGTAATGCAAAAAATGAAAGTAGATTAATATTAGAAAAAGCTGAAGAAGAAAAAAATAAAATTTTAGAAAAAGCTAGAAATGAAGCAAGTATTATAAGACAGAAATCATATAAAGAAGGTTATGAAAAAGGAATAGAAGAAGGTAAAGAAGTTGCCAAAAGTCTTATAAATGATGCAGAGAATCGTTGTGATGAAATTATATTAAATGCAAATAATGTATACAAAGAATATTTATTGAGTAAAAAAGATGATATAAAGAAACTTATAGTTAATGGATATGAAAAAATATTTCTTAAAGCATTTAATAATGAAAATATACTGGATGATATTTTATATTCTCAATTAGAGGAGTCACTAACTGGTGAAGTCTTTTATATTAAAGTTAATGAAAAATACTATTCACATCTTTTGGATAGAAAAGATGAGTGGGAAAAGTTGCTTCATAATGTAGAAATCAACATTGTGGAAGATAAATATATAGAAGATGGCACAGGTATTATTATAGGTGAAAAAGGGAAAGTTGAGATTAATCTAAATAGTAGTTTAGATGAAATAAAAAATGTAATTGAGAATTATTAAGAGGTATAACGATGATTAATATTGATTTTCAAGAGATAGCAAGCAGGATAGAAAAAATTAATCCTTATAAGTATCAAGGAACAGTATCTAGAGTTATAGGTCTTACTGTAGAAGCGGAGGGGATTAAGGCAGCTGTTGGTGAGGTATGTATTATATACAATATCAAAAAAGATATTATTAAATGTGAAGTAGTTGGATTTAAAGAAGATACAGTGATATTGATGCCATTAGGTGAATTAATTGGGATAGCCCCAGGGTGTAAAGTGGAACCACTGGGACATCCTCTTTCTGTTAATTGTGGAGAACATTTATTAGGTAAGATATTAGATGGTTTAGGGAATCCTCTGGATGGTGAAAATGGAGAAAAAGGTGTTATGTATCCTTTAGAAGCAATGCCACCAGATCCATTAAGAAGAAAAAGGATTAGTACCATTCTTCCTACAGGCGTAAGGGCGATAGATGGATTGCTTACAATGGGAGAAGGTCAAAGGGTAGGTATATTTGCAGGGTCCGGTGTTGGGAAAAGTACAACTCTTGGAATGATTGCAAGAGAAGCAAAAGGCGATATAAATGTAATTGCGCTTATTGGAGAAAGAGGAAGAGAAGTAAGAGATTTTATAGAACGTGATCTTGGTGAAGAAGGAATGAAAAGATCTATTGTTGTTTGTGCTACTTCTGATCAATCAGCATTAGTAAGACTTAAAGGAGCTTTTACAGCTACAGCAATTGCAGAATATTTTAGAGACCAAGGGAAAAAAGTAATTCTTATGATGGACTCTGTTACAAGATTTGCAATGGCTCAAAGAGAGATAGGTCTTGCTATAGGGGAACCACCAGCAACTAAGGGGTATACACCATCAGTTTTTTCTATGTTACCAAAGCTTATGGAGAGAGCTGGAACTAGTGATAAAGGATCTATAACAGCTTTTTATACTGTGTTAGTTGATGGTGATGACTTCAATGAACCAATAGCAGATGCTGTAAGAGGGATTCTGGATGGTCACATAGTATTATCAAGAGCTCTTGCTGCTAAAAATCATTATCCAGCTATAGAAGTGTTAAAGTCAGTATCGAGACTTATGAGTGAGATAGCTGATAAAGAGCATAAAAGCAATGCATCAAGATTTCGAGATCTTTTAGCAACTTATGAAAATTCAGAAGACTTGATAAATATAGGCGCATATGTAAAAGGAAGTAATCCTAATATAGATAAGGCAATTGAATGTCATGATTCAATTCTAAAATTTTTAAAGCAAGGTATTGATGAGAGTAATTCATTTGAAGAAATTAAGGAAAAATTAGCGAAAAGTATTTCTGTTTAAATGGAGGAAAGTTTATATGGAAAAGTTTCATTTTAGATTAGAAAAGTTATTGGAAATAAGAAGAAGCTTAGAGGATGAAAGTAAAAGAAGCTTTAAAAATGCTCAAGATGAGAAGTTAAAAGTAGAAGAAGAGTTGCAAAGTTTAGAGGAGAAGTATAGGGAAACTTCTCAAAATAAAAATTGCACTTCAATTCTAGAATATAAAATAGTCAATAATTATATGAATTTTCTAGATAAAAGGATAGCAGAAGAAAAAATAAATCTTAAAAATAAGACCATAGCAGTAGAAGAAAAAAGAAAAGAATTAATAGATAAACAAAGGGATAGACAAGCAGTGGAAAAATTAAGAGAAAATAAGTATTTAGAATATGTTAAAGAGGTACAAGCTATAGAGCAAAAAAATAATGATGAATTTGCTTTGTATGGATTTATTAGAAATACTGAAAGGGGGTGAGGAAAATAGGGAATATTATAGCGAGCTTTACAGGTAATGTAAGTAATACAAATTCTGTAGAAAATACTGCAGTAAAAAACTTAAATGTTAAAGAGAATAGTTTTAAAGAATGTCTAAACATTAAAAGTAAAAGTGTTAAAAATGACGATAGTAAAGAAGTAGATTCTACCATAAAAAATACTTCAAAGACAAAAAATAGTAAAGATAAAAAAGTTGTAGAAGAAAAGGTAGAAAATAAAGAAATTGATAACAAAGAAGATGAAGTTATAGAAGAATTAATGTCTTTACTTTTAGATACTGAAGTAAATGTAGAGGGTAAATATGAAAAGATAATCAATGAAAATGAACTCTTTTCAGAAGAGACTAAAACTATGCTTATTGATTTTGTTTCAAGTTATAATTCTACTGAAATAGGTAATAATGAAGTTGTAAAAGAAGGTAAAAAAGAAACTTTTATGGCTGATATTATGGAATTATTAAAAAGTGATTCATCTATAGATGAAAAAACGCTTAAAAACTTGTTAGAGTCAGTAAAAGAAAGTAGTAGTGAGATAGAATCTCCCAAAGAACTTATAAACTTTATTAAAACTAATATAGATAAAGAATCTAATACTGATAATAATGAGATTTTGGAAATTAAAACTACAGTGACTGATACTACAAAGGAAGAAAACAGAAGTACAAGTTTTGATGCTAAAAATAGTGAAGCTAGTAGTGAAGAAAAAAGTCAAGAAGGATTAGATAAAGAAGATACTTTTCTTACATCATTGATAGAAGAAAATACCGATGTGAAAAATGAAGGAACCTTAGTACAAGTTCCTAAAATGGTATTTGAACCTTTAAAAGATGTAAAGGAATCAGCACCACTTATAACAAATAAGACTAATATGATTGAAGATGTAATAAAGTCTGTGAAATACATGAGAGATGAGTCAGTGAAAGAGATTGTACTTAAAGTAGTTCCTAGAAGTTTAGGAGAAGTAGTAATTTCACTTTCAATGGATAAAGGTGTTATGAAAGCTAATGTCACTACTAATAATGCTGATACCTACAATTTATTAGCAGCAAAAATAGAAGAAATGAATAGGATACTAGATGAATTTAAAGTAGAAAGTTTTGATTTAACTTATATGAATAATAGTCAGTATGGCGAAAAAAATAAGGAAGGTAATGAGAAGAATAACTTCCAAAGAAGTAATGGATCGTCATTTATTAGTGTAGATGATGATGTGATTGAAGAAATAAGTGATGAAACTTATTCTAATATAGATATGCTTGCATAGGGGAGGGGAAATATGGCAAATTTAAGTTTAGCAGGTACAGTGGACACATTAAATACTGGAAAGACCTCTAACGGTACAAAAATAGTAACAACGACTAATGATTTAGATAAAAATTCTTTTGTAAAGATACTTGCAGCTCAATTAGCAAATCAAGATCCTACAGAGCCTGTAGATTCAACTGCATATGTATCTCAATTGGCACAATTTACATCTCTTGAACAAATGACGAATTTAAATGAAACAATGTCATATATGAGTGCTACTAATATGGTTGGTAAATTTGTTATGACAAAATATGTAGATGATAATAATACACCAATATCAGGGACAGTATTATATGTTAGTAGACGTGGTAGCGAAACTACTGTGGTACTAGAAGGATATGAAGATACCGAATTTAAAGTTAGTGATATAAAAGAAGTTGTAAATGGGGATACTTTAGTGGATTCTCAAAAATATCTTGGACAAACTGTAATCACAAACTTAATGGATTCTAATGATAATTTCTTAGAAGGTAAGGTTATTCAAGTTATTAATGGATATGATGGAATTTATGCTAAGATTCAGTATGAAAAAGATGGAAAGACTACAGAAACTACAGTAGGAATTAAAAATATCATAGGTGTCAAGGATCCTAATGCCTTTAATGGAGAAAAAACTGAAGATAGTAAAGTTGAAAACAATAAGGAAAGTTAATGACTTATAGAATTGTAAATGGAAATATTGTTTCAGTAAATCCATTAGATATAGGTAGTAATAGAACTACTGTAAATAGAGATGTTAGTAAAACATCTTTTAGCGATATATTAAATTCGAAATTAAAGAAAGATATTAATATATCAAAACATGCTAATGTGAGACTTGCTGAAAGAAATATAACACTATCTGATGAAGATATGGGAAAACTAAGTGATGCTTTTGATAAAGCAAAAGATAAAGGGGCAACTGATTCGGTTATTTTGTATAAGGATTTAGCATTTGTAGCATCTATTAAAAATAGAACTATAATTACAGCTATGCCGAAAGGGGAAGAAAATATATTTACAAATGTAGATTCGGTGATTTTATTGTAGCTGGACCTAATAAGGAGGCTAATTTTTACTGAATGACAGAAGTAAAAAATCATCGAAGTGATTAGTGGAGGGGAAGAAAAAAATGATAAAAAGTATGTATTCAGGTATAACGGGATTAAAGGCAAATCAAACTAAGCTAGATGTTATTGGGAATAATATAGCAAATGTAGGAACAACAGCGTTTAAGTCTCAAAGGGTTAATTTTAAAGATGCATTAAGTCAAACTTTAAATAGTTCATCAGCACCAGGATATAGTGTTGGGGGTACTAATGCATCACAAATTGGACTTGGGGTACAAGTAGGTTCAATAGTAACCAATATGGCACAAGGTAATTTACAAACAACAGGAAGTAGTCTTGATGTAGCAGTAGATGGAGAGGGGTTCTTTATAGTAGCTAGAGGTGCAACACCATCATCTAATGAGTCTAGTGTTAGTGTAGATTCTACATATCATACAATGGGAGCAGGAAATGGTCTAGAAGTAAGTTATACTAGAGATGGTTCTTTTGCATTAGATTCAGAAGGAAATTTATTAACTTCAGATGGATATAGAGTTATGGGATATCCATTATCAGAAAAAGGTGGTAATGTATCAAGTATAGATTATTCAAGTAATGGTACTTGTAATTTTGTAAATTCAAATTCTAATAAGGGGATAGTAGCTTCTTCAGATAATTTAGTGCCATTAAAAATCACAGATACAGTTCATGTCTCAGCTAGTAATTATAAAAACATGGAAATGTCCTATACAGGATCAGGAAAGGTTGCAGATGTAAATCCAATTACTGTGTCAACAGATGGTTCATATAAATATGATGGTGATTTAAATATCACTGTATCATTTAATGCAGAAAGTAAAAAATATATGATATCTGTAAATGGTAATACTCCTGTAAGTATAGATGATGCTAATAGTTATAAAACTGCAAAAACAGGATTAACTGTAGATGGAAAAGAAACTACATTAGCTGACTTAGGTATTACTATCAATGGTTTAGATAATTATACTGGAGTTCAAACTGATGTGAATGCTGCCAAAAAGGATTCTTTTAACTTAGTTGTATATGCAGAATCAGATAAGAAGATAAGAAACTATTCTATAGAAAAAGACGGAGTAGTTAAGGGAGTTCTTGAAGACGGTAGAGTTACTGTTTTTGGTCAAATAGCTATGGCATCTTTTAAAAACCCAGCTGGATTAGAGAAGCAAGGAAATAACTTATATTCTGTTTCATCAAACTCAGGAGATGCAGTTGTAAGAAGTGCTACAGGTTGTGATGAAATAAATGATAACTCTGCAGGATTCGGTTCTGCCTTAAATGGTTATTTAGAAATGTCTAATGTAGATTTATCAGAACAATTTACAGAAATGATAGTTGCAAGTAGAGCATTCCAAGCAAGTAGTAAAATGATAACAACAGGGGACGAAATATTACAAGAGTTAGTTAACCTTAAAAGATAGAAGTTTAATATAAATTAATTTTCAATTTACAAGGTTAGTGCACAGTTCACAGTGCACAGTATAAGAAATTTCGTAGGAATTTCCACCATAACTGTGCATTGTGCACTGAAAACTGTGCACTGCAAAAAGGAGACAATATGATTAAGTTAATTGGGTTTAATAGTAAAGAGATAGTTTTAAACAGTGAACTTATTGAAAAGATTGAAGAGGTCCCAGAAACATTAGTTACTTTAGTAAATGGAAAAAAGATTATTGTTAAGGATACTGTGGATGAGGTAATAGAAAAAGTAATAGATTATAAAAGAAGGATACATATTTAAGGTTTTACTTTAAGGGGGGGACGAAATAATGACTAAGCTAGATATAATGACACCAGTTGGGTTAATATTGGCAGTAGGTCTTATACTATATGGGATTTTAAGTGGAGGAACACTAGCATCATTTATTGATGTTGGATCATTAGCAATAACTGTAGGAGGAACATTTGCAGCGATATTTATAGCATATCCGTTAAGTGAAGTAAAAAAAATACCAACATTTATTGCATTAGCGATGAAAGAAGATGTTATATCAAAAGTTGATATAATAGAAATGTTTAGTGATTTTTCAAAAAAAGCTAGAAGAGAAGGTTTATTATCATTAGAGGATTCAATGGCAGATGTTGAAGATAAGTTTCTTAAAAAGGGAATGCAAATGGTAATAGATGGTGTTGAACCAGAGAATATAAAAGATATTTTAGAGCTTGAAATACAAAAGATAGAAGATAGACATATAATAGGTTCAAGTATGTTTAATAAACTAGCAACATTTGCACCAGGATTTGGTATGATAGGTACACTTATCGGACTTATCAATATGTTGGTTAAACTTGATGATCCATCTACTATATCTTCAGGTATGGCTACAGCACTTATTACAACATTATATGGATCATTAATTGCAAATGTATTATTTTTACCGATTGCTAATAAGTTGAATCATAAGACTGAAATAGAAATTGAGGCAAAGGAACTTATGATTGAAGGTATCTTAGCAGTTCAATCAGGAGTAAATCCAAGAATTATTGAAGAAACATTAATAACATATTTACCACCAAAAGAAAGAGAATTAATAGCTAATAATAGTGGAGATGTAGACAATGGCTAGAAGAAAAAGACCAAGTAGTGACTCAGGTGGTGGTAGTGAGTGGCTAAATACATATGCAGATATGGTTACATTACTTCTAACGTTTTTTATATTAATGTTTTCAATGTCTACAGTAAATGCACAAAAATTTGAAGCTTTAGCTAATGCATTTAAGTCTGTTTTATCAGGAGAATCTGGTTCAACAGTTCTTGATAATACATTATCAGAAGGGCTTGAAGATACCACAGGGGCTAAAGCAGAAATTAGTATGGAACAAGGACATAATAGCGAATATGAAAAAATTTATAGTGCTGTTGAAGAAGTTATAGATGAAAATAATCTTCAAGATGTAGCACAAGTTAAAGAAGATAATAGAGGAGTAATAATAGAATTAAAAGATAAGATTTTGTTTGATTCTGGGAAGGCTGATGTAAAGAAAGAGTCTTTATCAGTACTAGATAAGATTTATGATGTAATAGAAAAATTACCAAATACAATAGAAATACAAGGGCATACAGATAATGAGCCTATATCAAATTCTACATATAAAGATAATTTTTCTTTATCAGGAGCCAGAGCATATGCAGTATTAGAGTATTATAAGAATAAAGGAATACCAGGTAATAGGTTAAATTATAGGGGAATGGGAGAGTTTTCACCAGTAGCACCTAATGATACAGAAGAAAATAAATCTATGAATAGAAGAGTTAATATATTAATCGAAGTAAGTGGGAAGGGGAACTAAACATGGCAAAAGAAGAAAAGAAGGGCGGAACTCTTAAAATAGTTGTAATACTATTAAGTTTATTGTTAATTGTTTCGGTAGGTTTTACTTCATATATGCTTTTATTTAAAAAGCCTAATGAGGAAGTAAATAAGCATGCTTTAAGCGGTGTGGAATTTTATTCACTTGGAGATTTTAAATTAAATCTAGCAGATGAAGGAAAGTATGTACAATTGACATTACAAATGGGATATAGAGGTGGAGATGAAACAAAAGAAGAGCTAGAAAAAAAGAAAGATGGACCTCTTAGAGACGCAGTAATTAATGTCATTTCATCAAAAACAGTTAATGATTTTAAAGGTGATGGAAAAGCAAAAATTAAAGAAGAAATTAAGAATGCTATAGCACCATTAATTGAACATGGTGAAGTTGTAGATATTTGGCTTGGAGATATAATTTATACTTAAAGAAATATGAGGTAGGACACATGGACATATTTATTGCAATACTTCAAATATTTTTAGTACTTCCTATAATATTAATTTTGATATATATATCAATTAAAGTAGGAGGAAAAAAGTTAGAAACTTTAAATAAGGGTAGATATATAAAGATAATTGAAAGAGTACCTTTAAATAAAGAAAATAGCATTTATCTTATAAAATTGGGACAAGAGTACTATGTTGCCAGTTCTAATAATGGATCATTTGAAGTTATTAAAGAATTATCTAAAGATGAGGTTATTAAGTTAGAGGAAAATAAGGAAATACCACAATATGATAATTTTAAAGATTTTATTAGTGATTTAAAATCTAAATTTGGGAAAAATGAGGAAAAGAAATGAAAAGGAAATATTTAATTCTAACTTTTATAGTTACATTAATTTTAATAGTATCTACATCTTTAGTGGCCCATGCAGAGCCTACCAATTTAACTGTACCAAAGGTAAATATATCTGTAGATGGAAGTGAAAGCCCTAAAGAATATGTAGAAAATATAAAGATATTTTTATTCTTAACAGCTCTTTCTGTGTTACCGTCGCTTATCTTAACAATGACAAGTTTTACAAGAATATCTGTTGTTTTTGGATTTTTAAGAAATGCGTTAGGAACACAACAAGCTCCATCTAATCAGATATTAATAGGATTATCATTATTTTTAACTATTTTTGTTATGGCACCTACCTTTACTAATATAAATAATGATGCAATTAAACCTTATACAGAAGAGAAAATATCGCAAGAGGAAGCGATAGATATAGGATCAGGTTATTTGAAAAAGTTTATGCTTAAACAAACGAGACAAAAAGATTTAAAAATGTTTATGGACATAAACGGAGTTTCAGAAAAGGTGAAAAATGAGGATTTACCTATGATTGCTGTTATACCTGCTTTTATAATTTCAGAATTAAAAACAGCATTTACAATAGGATTCCTTTTATATTTACCATTTTTAATTATTGATATAGTGGTTGGTTCTATTTTAATGTCTATGGGAATGATGATGATTCCACCGATGATGATATCATTACCATTTAAATTATTATTATTTGTTATGGTTGATGGATGGAATCTAATTGTAAAGTCATTGATAATGGGATTTTAGAGAGGTGATAGTAAATGAGTGAAAGTATGGTTATTTCTATATTAAAAGATGCAATAACTACAGCAATTATTATCGCTGGACCACTTCTTATAGTAGCTGTAGTAGTAGGACTTATTGTTAGTATTTTTCAAGCTACTACTCAAATACAGGAACAGACATTAACATTTTTACCTAAGGTATTATGTGTAGCTTTAGTGGGGTTATTACTTGGAAGTTTTATGTTGCATACTTTAGAAGGATTTACAGAGAGAATTTTCTCTATTATCTCAAATATAACTAAATAGGTGAAATTATGATAAATATGGTTTATTTAGTGGGTTTTGTTTTGGTAATGCTGAGGATTAGTGCTTTTTTTGTATCATCACAAATACTATTACCAAAACCTACACCTAATATAGTAAAAGTGATTTTTATAGTATCACTTTCATATGTTATAACTCCTTTAGTATCTCTAGATGGTATAGAGGGATTTATTGAAAATAACATGATTTTTATTATTGTATGTATTAATGAAGTGCTAACAGGATTAATATTTGGTTTTGTTACCTATATGTGTTTTGAAGCTATAAAGTTTGCAGGAGCATTGATAGATTTCCAAGCAGGGCTTTCAATGATGAGTATGTATGATCCTACAACAGGAAGTAATGCTGCTTTGGTAGAAAAGCTATATTCGTACTTAGCATTGACAATAGTATTTGTTTTTGATGGACATCATATAATTTTGAAGGCTATAATTAATACTTTTAACACTATACCGCTTGGAAAAAATGTAATAAGTCAGGATAGTATATCTTCATTTTTAAAAATATTTATCAATTTTTTTGAGATTGGCTTTAGAATTGCATTACCAATAATTTTAGTACTATTATTAACAGATATAGTACTTGGAATAGTGTCAAGAACTGTACCACAACTAAATGTTATGATTTTAGGAACACCAGTAAAATTACTTATAACATTAGTATTAATTATAGGAATGTTTCCAGTAACATTAAAGCTGATAAAATATGCCTTTGAACAATTACCAGGAGCATTTAGAAGTTTATACAAAGCTTTTCCTATAATATTTATCTTTTCATCAGCTGGAGAAAAGACAGAAGAAGCTACGGGAAAGAAGTTGCAAGATGCAAGGAAAAAAGGTCAAGTTGCTAAATCAAGAGATATAGCTTTAACATTTACATTACTTGCAGCTACACTTATGTTTTTAGTTTTTGGTGATTTTCTAATTGAACAATTAAAAATAATCATGGCTAATGGATTTAAATCCACAGCTATAAAAGAATTAAGTGAAGCAGCTCTCTTCTCAATTATATTATCGTACATAGGTAGGGGACTCTTAATAGTAATTTTGTTTGCAGCTGTAATAATGATTGTTGGTGTTGCAGCAAATATAGCACAAACAGGTTTTATAAAGACATCAGAGCCATTAAAACCTGACTTTAAGAAGATGAATCCTATAAATGGATTTAAAAATATATTTTCAATGAGAAGTGTAGTAAGTTTATTTAAAAATATTTTACTAATAACGGTTATTGGTTTTATAGCAGTAAAATTTTATACTTCTACATTAGATGATGTTATGAGAATTTCTTTATTATCAATAGATAAAATTCCATCAAAAATGATTTCTGTAGGAGTAAAGTTGTTTTCACTTATTGGTATAGCTATGATGATTATTTCTCTTGGTGATTTTGTGTATCAAAAATGGAAATATAAAAAAGATATGAGAATGACAAAACAAGAAGTAAAAGAAGAGTATAAGCAAATGGAAGGTAACCCAGAAGTTAAAGCGAAAAGAAGAGAAAAAATGAGGGAATTGTCAAGAAGAAGAATGATGGCAGAAGTCCCAAATGCAACGGTAGTAATTACAAACCCAACGCATATATCTGTAGCGCTTAAATATGAAGAGGGTGGCGAAAGTGCACCGAAAGTAGTTGCAAAAGGAGCAGATAATTTAGCACTAAAAATTAAGGAAATAGCAATGGATAATAAGGTCCCTGTAGTAGAAAACAAACCTTTAGCGAGGATGATATATAGTCAGGTAGAATTAGAATCAGAGATACCTGTTGAGATGTATGCAGCAGTGGCTGAAATACTAGCAGTAGTTATTAATGAAAAATAGTGGGGTGGGACAATGGATGAAAAAAAGAAATTTTCTTTATCAGCAAAAAATAATTTAGATTTAATTGTAGCATTTGTAGTAATTTTAATTGTAATGATGATAATTATACCGCTTCCAACATGGATGCTAGATATATTATTAGCATTTAATATAGCGCTTTCATTAGTTATTTTACTTATTACAATGTTTACAACTAATGTTCTTCAGTTTTCAGTTTTTCCATCTATATTATTAATTACTACATTATTTAGATTGGCACTTAATATTTCTTCAACAAGACTTATTTTAAGTTCTGGTGATGCAGGTAATATTATTAAGGCTTTTGGAGATTTTGTAGTAGGAGATAGTTATGTAGTAGGTATAATTATATTTTTAATCATTGTAATTATACAGTTTATGGTTATTACTAATGGTGCTGGTAGAGTATCAGAGGTAACAGCGAGATTTACATTAGATGCAATGCCAGGTAAGCAAATGAGTATAGATGCAGATTTAAACTCTGGACTTATTGATGAAGCTGGAGCTAAAAAAAGAAGAGAAGAATTACAAATGGAAGCAGATTTTTATGGGTCAATGGATGGTGCTTCTAAGTTTGTAAAGGGAGATGCTGTTGCAGGGCTTATAATAACAGCAATAAATATTATAGCAGGTATTGTAATAGGAATGACAATGCAAGGGTTGAGTATAGGTGAGTCAGCAGAGTTATTTACAAAATTAACAGTGGGAGATGGACTTGTATCTCAGATACCAGCATTACTTATTTCTACAGCATCAGGTATTTTGGTAACTCGTTCAGACAATAAGTCTAATTTTGGGGATACTATAGTTAAACAAATGACTACATTCCCTAAGGTAATAGCTATAGCTTCTTTTGTATTATTAGTTTTTGCTATAATACCTGGACTTCCTACATTAGTATTTTTAGCAATGTCAGCAATAACAGGATATATAGCTTATATATTATATAAAGAAGAAGAAAGTGAAAAACAAAGAGTTATTGAAGAAAAAGAAATGGAGATTATTGAAACAGAGCAAAAAGAACCTGAAAATGTTATGAATTTAGTTAAGGTAGAGCCTATGGAGATAGAAATAGGATATGGTCTAATACCTTTAGCAGATGAAACTACAGGTGGAGATTTACTTCAAAGAATTGCTTCTGTAAGAAGACAATGTGCTATTGAGATGGGTGTTATAGTACAACCTATAAGAATAAGAGATAATCTTCAATTAAAAAATAATGA
Organism: Clostridium bornimense; assembly: GCF_018917145.1. Classification (GTDB taxonomy): domain Bacteria; phylum Bacillota; class Clostridia; order Clostridiales; family Clostridiaceae; genus Clostridium_AN; species Clostridium_AN bornimense_A. Next base: position 99,722 of record NZ_JAHLOD010000001.1, on the reverse strand, counting down.
ATATGTAGTTAAGATTAGAGGAACTGTTATAGAAAAAGGTGAGCTTATGCCTGGTATGTTCCTTTGTATGGATCCTACATCTAATGAAATAAATTTACCAGGAATTAAGACGGTAGAACCAACATTTGGATTACCTGCATTATGGATAAATAAAGATAGTAGAGAAGAAGCAGAGATACAAGGACTTACCGTTGTAGATCCAACAACAGTAATGGTTACTCATTTAACAGAGACTATAAAAGCTCATTCATATGAACTTTTAGGAAGACAAGAAGTAAAAGAACTTATAGATTCTTTAAAAGACCAATATTCAGCAGTTATAGATGAATTAATACCAGATCTTATGACTATTGGTGAGATTCAAAAAGTTCTAAGAAATCTTTTAATGGAAAAGGTACCAATAAAAGATATGGTTACTATATTAGAAACACTAGCGGATCAATCTAGAACTAGTAAAGATATAGAGTTATTAACTGAATACGTAAGAATATCATTAGGAAGAACAATAACAATGCCTTTATTAGATGAAAATAATGCTTTGGTTGTTGTTACACTAAATGGGGAAATCGAAGAACTTATAGGAAATAATCTTCAAAAATCTATACAAGGAACTTTTCCGGCACTAGATCCAAAAACAACGCAAAGTATTTTAAATGGTATAAGAAATACAGTAGAGAGAGTATATTTCAATAATAATATTCCAGTGATATTAGTATCTCCAAAAATTAGACCAGCATTTAGGAGATTAGTAGAAATGGTATTCCCAAATTTAACAGTATTATCTTTAAATGAAATACCGAATAATATTGAGATTAGAACTGGAGGTGTAGTTGAATTAACATGAAGGTAAAAAAGTATGTTGTTAAAAATATGAATGAAGCAATGGCTAAAATAAGAAATGAACTAGGAAAAGATGCAATTATAGTATCACAAAGGAAAGTAAGAAAAGAAGGAATAAAAGGATACTTTACACCTAAGATGATAGAAGTTACTGCTGCTCTTGATAGATATAACAAAGATAATGAAAAAAAGCAGTCTATGGATTCTATAAAAGCTTTGATATATAACAAACAAGAAGAGCAGAAAAGAGCATTAATTAGTGAAAAACAAATTGATAAGAAGGATAAGATAATTGAGAATACAGATAGTGCTAATGAAAATATCATAAAAGAAGTTATTGAAATGAAAAATATGATAAAAGAATTGCAAAGTAATAGAATGGAAACGAAAGATGAGAATGATATTGATTCTTTTATAGATTCCTTAGATATATCTAAAGAATCTAAGAAAAGAATTATAGAAGAAATATTAAAGATTGATAGTGACAATGATATAGAAGAAAAGTTTAAAATATCTTTAGAGAAGATTGTTCCAGAATATGAAGATAAAGAAAGAAAGATAGAAATTCTTATAGGACCTACTGGAGTTGGAAAAACAACTACAATTGCAAAATTGGCTGGTAGAAAGGCTTTATTAGAAAAAAAGAAGGTAGGACTTATCACAATTGATACTTATAGAATAGGTGCTGTAGAACAGTTAAAAACTTATTCGGAGATAATGAATATACCTTTCAAGGTTGTATATTCAATAAAAGAGATGGACGAAGCTTTAGAAGAATTAAAAGATTGTGATAGTATTTTTATTGATACAACAGGTAGAAGTGCAAAAAATACTATGCAAATATCAGAACTTAGAGCATACATTAATAAGATTCCAAATAAACTAATTCATTTAGTAATTAGTTCTACTATAAAAAATAAGGACATAAAAGTGATTCTACAAGGATATGGTGTTATAGATTTTGATTCAATTATTGTAACAAAATTGGATGAAACATCAAATTATGAGATATTAATAGATGCGTTAATAGATGGAAATAAACCTATAAGTTATATGACGTTAGGACAAAGTGTTCCAGATGATATTAAAAAAGTATCTAAAAACTTTATTATTGATTTAATTGTTGGAGATAAGGTTATATGAGAGATCAAGCAGATAGGTTAAGGGAACTTGCAAGAGGTAGTAAGCAAAGTGAAAAAACTACAAAAGTAATAACAGTAACATCAGGTAAAGGTGGAGTAGGTAAAAGTAATTTTGTTGTAAATCTATCTATAATGCTTCAAAAAATGGGAAGGAAAGTCCTAATTTTTGATGCTGATATAGGAATGGCAAATGATGAGATTCTTATGGGATTTGTTCCAAAATACAATATACTTGATTGTATTAATAGAAATTTGGATATAGAGGATATTATGATTACAGGGCCAGAAGGAGTAAAATTGATATCTGGTGGGACAGGCCTCAATAAGATAAGAGAATTACAAGAGGAAGAAATAAGAATTTTATTAAGTAAGTTAGAAAAATTGGAAGACTATGATTATATAATAATGGATACAGGAGCCGGAGTTAATGAAACTGTAATAAACTTTATAGGTTTTAGTGATGAGTTTATTTTGTTAACTACACCAGAACCGACATCAATAATGGATGGATATTCCTTATTAAAAACTGTGTCATATTTTAATGTTAAAAATATGGTATCAATTGTCGTTAACAGAGTGTATAATGAAAAAGAGGGAGAAAAAACTTTCTTAAAGCTGAATAATGCAAGCAAGAAGTTTTTATCTATCGATTGTAACTTTATGGGGACTGTAGAAGAAGATAAAAAGTTAACGGAGGCTGTTAGAAAACAAGTTCCGATAGTAGTGTCATTTCCCAATAGTAAAGTTTCAAAAAATATATCTACTATAGCTAAGATTATTGATAATAATAATATAGTGAATAAAGAAGATAAAAGAGTAAATCACTTGTTTAAGAATATACTTCAATTATTTAGGTAACATTTATATTTATAATATTAAATATAAAGTTATTATGTGAAGGTATTAGGGGAAATAAGATAATTACACTAATTAAAATTAAATTAATGTTTAGGGGGGGATTTTATGGCTATAATGCAAGCAGATAGCTATAAACAAGAAGTAATAGAGAAATATCTTCCATTAGTGAAGTATATAGCATCGAGAGTAATAATCGGGAAAAGTAGACATATAGAGTATGAAGATTTAGTTTCATATGGAGTAGTAGGATTAATTGATGCATTTAATAAATTTGATGAGTCAAAAGGAATGAAGTTTTCTACGTATGCTTCAATAAGAGTAAAAGGTGCAATGATTGATGAGCTTAGAAAAAACAGCCCTATATCTAAGGGGGCTATGGATAAGCTTAATAGATATAATGCTGCTGTAGAGAAGTTACAGAACCAATTTATGAGAGAACCAAGTGATGCTGAGATTGCAAGGGAACTTGGGATGACTATATATGAAGTGAAAGAAGTAGAAGGATATATTGGATATCTTTCACAGGTATCACTAGAAGAACTTATATATTCAGAAGATGACGATATGCCTTTAATAGGAAAGATTGAAGATGAAAAAAGTCCAAGTCCTGAAAAAACTCTTGAAAGTAAAGAGGAAATTGTTCATTTATATAAAGCTATTGATATGCTAAATGAAAAAGATCAATTAGTTCTTAATCTTTATTATAAAGAAAGATTAACATTAAAAGAAATTGGTAAGATACTAGAAGTTTCAGAATCAAGAGTTTGTCAGTTACATACTAGGGCTATAGTTCATCTAAGAGCTAATATGAAAAAGTTAAAATATGATTAGGTGATACATATATGATTATTTATATATTAATAGTTGTAGTTGGAATAATTTTAATATGGATAAATAGAAAAGAATTCCAAGTTAAGGGCGCGGAGTTCAAGGAAGTGCTAAGCAATAAAAAGGATACAATTTCAGATGTAGAGATTGAAATACAAAATCTTAGAAGAGATTTTGCAGAAACAATAGGTATTCTACAAATGGATATTAAGAATTTGAGTGAAGACATCGATAATCTAAAAGGTACACAATATGTAAATAAAAATATTGAAAAAACCGAAGAAAGTATTGTAAAAAGTGATTTCAAAGATGAAGGGAAATCAAATGATGTAGAAGAAGTTAAAAGATTAATAGAACAGGGTGTTTCTATAGATGATATATGTAGGATATTATCTATTGGAAAGGGGGAGGTACTATTAATAAAAGATTTATACAAACAATAGGTGAAAAAATAAAAAAGTATACTAAATTTATTGATAAAAAGATAATTTTAGGTATTGGTATTGGTATGATTGTAGGCTCTACATTAATGCTTCCGGTTAAATTTAAAGATATAAATGATTCAGGAAAGATTGAAAATAAGGCACGTGCCATGGGAATGGAGTATCCTGAAAATTACAAAGTCGATGTTAAGGGGGAAGAAAAGAATGATTAGAGGGTTGTATACAGCCGTATCAGGGATGATTGTTCAAGAAAATAAGCAAAATGTAATTAGTAATAATATAGCTAATGCAGAAACAGTTGGATTTAAAAGTGATAGTTTAATTGCAAAATCTTTTAAAGATGTAATGATGATAAATCATGATAAGGGAACATCATCAGGATCACAAAAAGTACAACTTGGAACAATGTCATTGGGTTCATCTGTAGCTGGAGTTTATAGTGATTTTTCACAAGGTACTATAAAAGAAACAGGAAATGATACTGATTTTGCTATAGTAGGAAATGGATTTTTTAAAGTGTCTAGAGAAAATAATGGCATAGCAGAAGAATATTATACTAGGGATGGTAATTTTCAAGTAAATATTCAAGGATATTTAGTAAATGACTATGGTGATTATGTATTAGATAAAAATTCTAATAAAATATACGTAGGTGATGGTAAAATTACTGCTAATGACAATGGTGACTTAACTATAGAAAACAATAATGGAACTGTAAATAATTATTCTCTTGGAATTGTAGATTTTGAAGATTATACAACATTGAATAAAGTTGGAGATAATTTATACTCTGGAGATAATGCTATAGATATAAATGGAAGAGTTCAACATAAATCTGTAGAAGGTTCTAATATAAACATCATGAATGAAATGGTAAATCTAATGTCTGTAATGAGAGATTTTGAAAGTAATCAAACATTAGTACAAACTATGGATGAAAGTCTTGGAAAGTTAATTAATACTGTAGGAAGTGTAAGGGGGTAGAAATTTATGAATACTATATACTGGACATCAAGAAGTGCTATGAATGCCTCTGAACAAAAGTTACAAGTTATATCAAATAATATAGCTAACTCAACAACTACAGGATATAAAAAGGTACAAGCAAATTTTAGTGATTTATTATATGAAAATATAGATAGAAAAGGTGTACCTAATTCAAGAGATAATAATCTAACTTCTCCTAGCCATGGAAATGGTGTAAGAGTTAGTTCAACTGTAAGGAATCATTCACAAGGATCTTTGCTAGCAACAGGACTTTCTACTAATGTTGCTATAGATGGAGAAGGATACTTTAGAGTAAAATTAGGTACTCCGATAAATGGACAAGAATATGGATACACAAGAAATGGATCTCTTCAAGTTGATGTAAATGGTAAAATAGTTGATGAAAAAGGAAATTTTTTAGATATAGACTTTTTACCAGGTTATGAAAATACAAGATTTACGGAAAATAATTTTGAAGTAGGAAAAAGTGGAGATATATATGTTTCAAATGGAAATACCACTACTAAGGTAGGAAATATAAGCCTATATAATACTATTGGTAGTGGAGGGTTTGTTTCTGTTGCTGACTCATTATATGTACAAGCGGATGGAAGTAACATATATAAAGATGAAAGTAGTAAATTATATCAAGGGTATTTAGAAAATTCTAATGTTGATATGGCTGATGAATTAAGTGATCTTATTATAACTCAAAGAGTTTTTCAAATGAACTCAAAGATGCTACAAACTGGTGATGAAATGTATGGAATGGTGAATAATCTTAGAAAGTAATATTTTTAAGCAACTATTTATTACATATTAATTATTCATTATAAAGGGACTATCACAATAGCGAATGAAAATTCGTCAGTGATAGTTTCTTTTATTATGGCACAGGTTAGAAGGCACAGGACACAAGTAAGGTGAAAATTCCTATTTGCGAGGAATTTTATTATAATCCTGCGGATAGCTAGTGTATTTTATGGGAGATATACAGTTTTACTACTACCTAACTAGAACAGGTACTAATATAAACTTGACTCTCTATATATAATCCTACTGAAAAAAAGCTGCCACACTTTCGTGCAACAGCTTCCTTTTTTATTATACTATTTTGCTTGTTCTATAGCACTTGTAAGAGGTGGAATAACTTGTTTCTTTCTTGAAACTACACCTTCTTTATAAGCGCAAGAGTTTTCAAGTTTAACACCAAATGCAGTGTTAACTAACTCAGTATCTTTACCTACTGCAAGTAAAAGAGATCCTTCTTTTATTATATCAGTTAATAATAATAATACTAAGTTGAATCCATCACGTTCAGCTATTGTATTCATTAAGTTTAACATATCAGCTTTCATTGATTCGAAACCTTCAATGTCCATAGTGTTAACTTGAGCAACAGCTATCTTTTTACCATTCATTTCGAATGTTTTGCAATCTTGATAGAATATTTCTTCTAAAGTTTTACCTTGAAGAGAAGTACCTGCTTTAAACATATTCATAGCAAATTCTTCGATATCAATATTTGCAATTTCACCTAACTTCATTAATGTATGTTTATCAGTTAAAGTTGTTGTTGGTGATTTTAAAAGTAATGTATCAGATATTAAAGCACCACATAATAAGCCTGCAACTTTTCTTGATGGTCTTATGCCATTTTCAAAATAAAGGTTTGCAACTATAGTACTTGTAGATCCAACAGGCTCACATCTATAGTATATTGGCTTAGCAGTTTCTATGTTTGCAACTCTATGGTGGTCAATTATTTCTAATATTTCTGCTTCTTCAATTCCGTCTACAGCTTGGGATCTTTCATTATGGTCTACTAATATTATGTTCTTTTTATTTTGAGAAATTAAGTGGAATCTTGATATAGAACCTATAACTCTGTCATGTTCATCAAGTACAGGATAACTTCTATATCTGTTTTGTAACATAATTTCTTTTACATCTTCAACAAATTCGCTATTTCTAAAGAATACTATATCATCTTTAGTCATAACATACTCTATTGGAATACTTTGTACAATAATTCTTGAAGCGGTGAATGTATCGTGAGGAGTTGAAATTATTGAAGTACCGCTTACTTTTGCTTTTTCGATTATTTCCTCTTCTATTGGTAAGTTTCCAGTAATAATAAGAAGAGAAGCCTTTGAAGATACTGCAACATTTTGAGTATCAGTTCTGTTACCACATATTACAATATCATTTTCTTCAATATGTTCTTCTGCACTTTCTGGAGTCATAGCACCTACGACAATTTTACCAGTAAATGTCTTTGTAGCTTTGTTTTCAAATATAACTTTTGCTGATAAAGTATTTACTATGTTTTCAAGTGTAGTATTAGACTTTCCAATGATATTGTTGTCCCAAATATCCATATAGTTTGTAGTTAAGTTTGAAACAGATGCTAGACCAAGTAGTTTTGAATTTTCATCTACTACTGGAAGATTTTTAACATCATGTTTTTTCATAATAGACCAAGCTTGCTTTAGAGAAATTTCTGGTGATATAGGTGTTATTTGATCTATATCTAAGTCTCTAACTTGTGGTCTAACTGTTTTTACTAGATTAGGTGCGTCTACGTCAAAGTAATCTAATATATATTGAGTTTCTCTTGAAATTTCACCAAGTGTTATTGGTACATATGTTTTGCCAAGTGTCATTCTATTTTTAAGTTCAGCGTAGGCAATAGCAGCGCATATAGAATCAGAATCTGGATTTTTATGTCCACTTACATAAATTGTATTATGCATAAAAATGTCCTCCTATAATTTAATCGTATGTTAAATACTATTCGTATAAATTTTATAATTAAATAAAATCTTTGTAAAGTACTAAAGATGATTATAATACTCATAATTTAAAATAAAGGTTCATATATTAAAATATAATTTAGTTCTAGGAGGGGGAATATGGAACAACTAAAAATAAGAGAAAAGGGATTGACCACAGTTGAAGCTGAGGAAAAGCTTAAAGAATGTGGACATAATGTTCTAGAGGTAAGTAAAAAAAAATCAGCGATAGGTATGTTCCTTGCTCAATTTAATGATTTTATAATATGGGTACTTATAGGTGCTACAATTCTTTCAGGACTTATGGGGGAAGTTGCCGATGCAGTAACAATAATTATTATCGTAATAATGAATGCAATTTTAGGATTTGTTCAAGAATTTAAAACAGAAAAGTCTTTAGAGGAATTAAAAAGATTGGCATCACCTACAGCTAAAGTAATTCGTGATGGTGCAATTAAAGTAGTTAATGCAGAAGATTTAGTGCCGGGAGATTACATAGTATTTGAGAGTGGAGATAAGATTCCAGCAGATGGTTATCTTGTTAAGGAAGCATCATTATCCGTTGATGAGTCATTATTGACAGGAGAATCAGTGGGAGTACAAAAAAATATTGCAGATGAAAACAAATTTTTTATGGGTACTACAGCTATAAATGGTAAAGGTGAAGGAATTATAACCAATACTGGTATGAGCACTGAAATGGGAAAAATAGCTCATTTATTAAATAATATAAAAGAAGAAAAATCACCTTTAAAGGAAAAGTTAACATCTTTGGGTAAAGTATTAGTAGTAATTTGTGTGGCTATATGCGTAGTTGTAACAGTTATGGGTATAATAAGAGGACAAGATAAGTATCAAATGTTTCTTCTTGGAGTATCATTGGCAGTAGCAGCCATTCCAGAGGGATTAGCGGCAATAGTAACTGTATGTCTAGCATTAGGCGTATCTAAGATGCTTAAAAAGAATGCATTAATAAGAAAGTTACCGGCAGTAGAAACATTAGGATGTACATCTGTTATATGTTCAGATAAAACAGGAACGCTTACTCAAAATAAAATGACAGTTAAAGCTGCTTATTATGATGAAAAGATGAAAAATATAGATGACAATAAATTAGATAATAATGAAATGTTGAAAAAAATATTTACATATTGTAACGATTTAAATATAGATATTGCTGAAGAATCAATAAAAGATGCTTTAATTGGCGATGCCACAGAAAAAGCGTTAATATTAGCATATTATGATGATATAAAAGAATTCGAAAAACGAGTATCATCTTTTAATAAAATCAAAGAAAATCCTTTTGATTCAATTAGAAAATTGATGAGTATAAGAATTGATGAAGGTGGAAAGCGAATTACTTTAGTAAAAGGTGCGCCAGAAAGAGTGTTAGATCGGTGTAAACAAATATATATAAATGGTAAAATAAGACCTATATCTAATGTAGATAAAAAGAATATACAAAATGCTATTGATAAAATGAGTGATAGAGCTCTTAGGTGTTTAGGAGGGGCATTTAAATATAATGAAGGTGATTTGGAAGAGGATTTGATTTTTGTTGGTATTGTTGGAATGATAGATCCACCAAGAAAAGAAGTAAAAGAGGCTGTTAATAAGTGTATCAAGGCTGGGATAACACCTATAATGATTACCGGGGACTATAGAAAAACTGCTTATGCTATAGGTAAGGATTTAAACATATGTAATAATAGCGGAGAAGTTATTGATGGTGCTGAATTAAACAAATTATCTGATGAAGAATTGAATAAAAGATTAGACAATATTAGAATTTTTGCAAGGGTTAGTCCGAAAGACAAATTAAGAATAGTTAAGGCATTTAAGAAGAAGAATAAAATTGTTGCTATGACAGGTGATGGTGTTAATGATGCACCGGCGATTAAAGAAGCTGATATAGGGGTAGCAATGGGGGTAAATGGTACAGATGTAACTAAAGAAGCTGCTGCGATGGTACTTTTAGATGATAATTTCAATACTATTGTTTCAGCAGTAGAAGAGGGAAGAGTAATTTATGGTAATATAAGAAAGTTTATTAGATACTTGCTATCTTGTAATTTGGGAGAGGTATTAACTATGTTTTTATCTAGTCTTTTTGCATTACCAACACCACTACTTCCAATACAAATATTATTTGTAAATTTAGCTACTGATGGATTACCAGCAATAGCATTAGGAATGGATCCTGGGGAAAAGAATATAATGGATGAAAAGCCTAGAGATAAGAAGGAAGGAGTATTTGCAAGAGGGTTAAAAGAAAAGATTCTTGTAAGAGGTGTTCTTATCGGGGTTTGTACAGTTTTAAGCTTTATAGTTGGCACATATTTTAGTTTTGATTTAAAGACTTGTAGAACAATGGCATTAACAACATTAGTTTTGTCCCAATTAATTCATGTATTTGAGTGTAAAAGTGAAAAAGTACCTTTATTTAAGATTGATATATTTAATAATAAATACTTAGTTCTTGCTGTATTATCATCTATTTTAATGATGATTGCAGTAATTTATATACCATTTTTATCATCAGTATTTCATACAGCACAATTAACATTGATGCAATGGGCAATAATCTTATTTTTCTCTTTAATTATTTCATTTATAAATTCTTTATTTAATATGATTGATAAGGAAAAGTAAATAGATTTATAGTAAGACTGTTGCAATTACTGCTACAGTCTTACTTTTTACAGAGAATGTACAGTTTGCATAAGATATAAGACAGTGAAGAGAGAGGAGGAAAATTCCTTGCTGTAGTAATTTTTTAAGTTATATGTGAAATGTTTAAATTGTGAATTGTAATAAATAAACTATCGCTCACGAAAAATCATTCGTTATTGCGATAGTTTCTCTTATTTATTTCTATATTTAGGTTGTACTGTTTGTGGGCTTGTTGGGCCTCCATCTATCGGTGATAAATCTTCTTTAGTAGTAAAGTTTCTAACGTTTATGATTTCTAATATTTCAGAAGAAACATGGTTTTTCTTAGTAGTATCTTTTTTACCTTTTAAACATTGAACTAATATTGAGTTACCTTGAGAAATATGTATAAATGTTGGTTTCTTAAACCATTTATTTTTCTTATATACACAATTAGCGATAGAACGAGAGTGGTCATTTTTTACAACTAAAGTAACTTTTAATTTATGAAATATACCAATAATAGATTTTTTTTCAACTTTACAAGATAGTACTTTACCTTGAACTTGAGTTAATCTATCTCCGTACTTTTTCATATATGAGTTGATATAATATTGCTGAATTTTATCTCTAAATCCCATATAGAATTGCTCCTTTACATTAAAATAATTCATTGATAAACACCACAAGTATATCATATTTTAAATATATTTAAAAGAAAAAGGAAAGAAATTTAATAATAGTATATTGTATTAATTATAAGAGTGATATAAAATATCAATTGCAAGGAGTGATATTTTTGGAAAAAGATAAATTAAGCAGAATGATAGACCACACAATCCTAAAAGCAGATGCAACTAAAGATGAGGTTCAAGCCTTGTGTAAAGAAGCAAAAGAATATAATTTTGCATCAGTATGTATAAATCCATCTAATATTTCAGTAGCTAAGAGAGAATTACAAGGTACTGACGTAAAAGTATGTACAGTAATAGGATTTCCATTAGGAGCGAATGTTACAGAAGTAAAAAAATTTGAAACTAAAGTAGCAATCGAGGATGGAGCTACAGAAGTAGACATGGTGATGAATATTGGTAAGTTAAAAGAAGAAGATTATGACTATGTCTTAAAAGATATTGAAGCTGTTGTAGAAGCAGCAAAAGGAAAAGCTATAGTTAAGGTTATTTTAGAAACTTGCTTACTAAATGATGAAGAAAAGAAAATAGCTTGTTTATTAAGTAAAAAAGCAGGAGCTGATTTTGTAAAAACATCCACAGGATTTTCAATTGGAGGAGCTACAGAAGAAGATATAAGACTTATGAGAGAAACAGTTGGAGAAGAAATGGGTGTTAAAGCATCAGGTGGAGTAAGAACATATTCTGATGCTATAAAAATGATAAATGCAGGAGCTACTAGAATTGGTGCATCAGCATCTATAAACATAGTAAACAAAGTTGATAGTAATAAAGATATGAATTATTAATGGATATAAGTGCACAGATTTCAGGGCACAAAGCATAAGTTAGATAGGAGGTTGTCGCATTAACAAATGAAAAGTTGTTAGAGCGATACCTCCTTTTATTATGGCACAAGACAGGGTACAGGTTAGATGGAACAAGGCATAAGTAAGGGTATTTTCAGTGCACAGTTTCGGTTAATTTTCCTCTGTGGGGAAAATATCATATGTTCAATTCGCAATAACTGTGAACTGACAATTGTACACTGATATATACTTGTGCCTTTTATATGTGCCCTGCAAAGATAAATTTATATAATTCACTATGCAGTCCTCCAAACTATATTCAAAATTAAGTTTTATTTAAGATAGGTAATTAATACATTTGATTTTGAATATACATTTTAATATCGGGGGGAGGGTTATGTATGGAAAAGTTATCTTATGATGATATATCCCTTAAGGTTTCAATAAGTAAAGATAATGATAGAAACTATCAGGCTTCTATTAAAGATGAAATTAGCAAGGCTTTATCAGTTAATAGAAGAGGCTATAATCTATTTTTTGTAGATAAATATTCCAATTATTGTAGAGAAAAGTTAATTGAGATAATAGAGGAGTATTATAGAAAAAAAGAAGCGCCTAAAGATATATGCTATGTTGCATTAAAGGAGAGTAAAAATCCTTATGCTATAAAGGTTGCAAATGGTTATGGAATAAAAATAAAAAGGAAAATAGAAGATATAAAAGAATCATTAAATGCTAATATAAGCAATTTCTTATCAAATGATGATATAGATGAAAAGAATGCAATAGTAGAAAAATATAAAGATGAAAAAGATGAATTAATGGATAAGTTATTAAAAATATCTAAGGAAAATGGATTTGAATTAGATTTTAGTGAAAAAGGTTTTGCTTTTACTCCTATTATAGATGGGAAATTACTTAGTGAAGATGAATTTAATAAGTTAGATGAAGAAAATAGGGATGATATATTAGAGAAATTGGAAGAATTAAAAGTGATAACAGAGGGAATTGTAAAAGATATTGGCGATATAGATGATAAAGAAAACAAAGAGATAGAAGAGATATTTAAAAAAGAAATTATTGATTTTCAGATTATATGTAAAGATGAAATAGAGGAAGAATTTATTGAAGAGGAAGAAGGAAAGAAATACTTATTAAATTTTGTTGATGTAATAATTGATGAAATAATGGATAAAAAAATTTTTAAAGAGGAAGATGGAAGCACAATTGATGATATATTAAAAAAATATGATATTAATGTAATAGTAGACAATAGTGATAGAAAACATCCACTAGTTTATTTTGAAGATGAACCTAATATAAGTAATTTATTTGGTAGATTTGAATCTGAAAGTATTAATGGATCTTATGTTACAAATATATCAATGTTAAGACCGGGTGCTATTTTGAGGGCTAATGAAGGGTGTTTAATATTAAGAGCTGAAGATCTTATCAGTTATCCTCAAGGATATCAATTTCTAAAGAATTTTTTGTATAGTGGTAAAGTAGGATACAAGATAACGTCATCAATTGATTATATTACTTTAAATGGATTTATGCCTGAAGATGTTGAGGCAAATACAAAAATTGTACTTATAGGTGAGTATGAAATATTTGAAACTCTATATAATATTGATAACGATTTTAAAAATATATTTAGGGTGAAAGTAGTTAATAATAAAATATTAGAAGAGAATAATTTTATAATACTATTAGAAAAGTTTAAGGATATTTGTAAAAATAACTCTATTGAAATAGAGGATGAGAGTATATATTTGATAATACTAAAGGGTTTTATGAGACGAAATGAAAGTAAAGAAAAGATTATATTTGATTACGAATTTTTGGAGGACATAGCTTTTTTAGGTGGAGTGGATAATAAGCTAACTTATAACTCAGTATATAGCTTTCTATTTAAAGAAGATGAAATAGAGAAAGAGTATTTAAAGAGCTATAAAGATAAGGAAATATTTGTTTCTGTAAAAGGCGAAAAGATTGGAGAAGTTAATGGATTATCTGTTATTGATGGAGGAGATTTTTCCTTTGGGAAACCTATAAGAATAACTTGTGTCTGCTCTAGAGGAAATGGAGATATTGTAGATAATCATAAGGAAAGTAGTTTAAGTGGTAAAATTCATAGTAAGTCAATTCTAATTCTTAAAGGTGCTTTTTTAAGGTATTTAGATGGAATTTATAACATACCTGTAAATTTTTATATATCTTTTGAACAACTCTATAGTAATTTGGAGGGAGATTCTGCTTCTGTAGCTGAATTTTTATCAATGATTTCTGCTGTTACTAGAATTCCTTTAAAACAAAATATTGCTATAACGGGATCAATGAATCAAATGGGAGAAATACAACCTATTGGTGGAGTAAATGAAAAAATAGAAGGTTTCTTTAAAGTTTGCAATTTAGTAGATACTTATAAAGGAAAAGGTGTTTTGATACCAAGAGCTAATATTAGAAATTTAGTTTTAAATAATGATGTTGAAAATGCTATAAAAGAAGAGAAATTTTCAATTTATATAATGGATAGTATTGATGATGCTGTAGAAGTAATGTTTGATAAGAGCAAAGAGGAAATAATAAATATTATGAGAGAGGAAATAATTAAGTATATATAGAATTGATTTTAGATATTTTTTCATAAAGAAAACAGTATAGTTTTGAGGTAAGTTCGTATATTCATTGAGAGACTATTAAAATTAATATTTCAATTATACATCTATATTAAATTAATAATACAATAATAAAAAAAGACTATAGCATTGCTATAGTCTTAGTCTATTAAACATTAAATCTAAAGTTTACGATGTCGCCATCTTTCATTATATACTCTTTACCTTCAAGTCTATATAATCCTTTTTCTTTTGCAGCAGCTTCACTACCACAAGCTACTAAGTCATCATAAGATACTATTTCAGCTCTAATGAATCCTCTTTCTATATCTGAATGAATCTTACCAGCAGCAGCAGGAGCTTTTGTTCCTATTTTTATAGTCCAAGCTCTTACTTCTATTTCACCAGCAGTTAAGAAACTCATAAGACCTAGTAATTTATAAGATGCTCTTATAAGTTTATCAAGTCCTGATTCTTCAAGACCATATTCAGCAAGCATTTCTTTTTCTTCTTCTTCATCAAGCCCGCTTAATTGTTCTTCAAGAGAAGCACATACAACCATTACTTCAGAATTTTCATTTGAAGCATATTCTCTAAGTTTTGCTACATATTGATTTTCTTCTCCAGAAATTATATCATCTTCAGACACATTAGCAGCATATAAAACAGGTTTTAAAGTTATTAAAAATAAAGATTTTAAGAATGCAGCTTGTTCTTCATCACATTCAAAACTTCTAGCTGGTTTTTCAGCTTCTAAATGTGCTTTTAATTCTTCAAGAAGAGCATATTCTGCTTTTGCTTTTTTATCCCCAGAACGAACAAGTTTCATTGTACGCTCTAATCTTCTTTCTACCATTTCTAAATCTGATAATATAAGTTCTAAGTTGATAGTTTCAATATCTCTAATAGGATCTACACTACCATCAACGTGAACTATGTTTTCATCATCAAAACATCTAACAACATGAACAATAGATTCACATTCTCTTATATGTGATAAGAATTTATTACCTAATCCTTCACCTTTTGAAGCTCCTCTAACAAGTCCAGCTATATCATAAAATTCTATGCTAGCATATACTTTTTTCTTTGTATTATAAATTTTTTCTAATACATCTAATCTTTTATCTGGAACATTAACAACACCAACGTTTGGTTCAATTGTACAGAATGGGTAGTTAGCTGATTCAGCACCAGCTTTTGTTATTGCATTAAATAATGTACTTTTACCTACGTTTGGTAGACCAACTATACCTAATTTCATCTTAAAAAATCCTTTCTAATATACATATAATATCTAACTATAGATTATATATTACGATGTATTAGATTTCAAGAAAGATAG
Source organism: Clostridium bornimense (assembly GCF_018917145.1). Lineage (GTDB taxonomy): Bacteria > Bacillota > Clostridia > Clostridiales > Clostridiaceae > Clostridium_AN > Clostridium_AN bornimense_A. The sequence continues at coordinate 83,728 of NZ_JAHLOD010000001.1, read as the reverse complement.
AATTGCAAAGGATAATCATAAAAAAAACAATTACCGGAAATGATATTTTTATGGAGATTAATTCCAGTAAAAGGAATAAAAGTTTTAAAATAACGTATTAATATAAAAAATGTTATGAAATTTAAATAAAATTTTCATATATGGTTGAATAGATATGAAAATGAATATAAAATATAAGTAAAGTGGTTTAAAGTGGTTTAAAGTGGTTCAAAGTTATGAAGTTGGGGTGAGCTTATGTTTATAGGTGAATATGGACATGCCATTGATGCTAAAAACAGAATAATTCTCCCTTCAAAGTTTAGAGAAGGTTTAGGTGAAGCATGTATAATGACCAAAGGACTTGATGGATGTCTTTATGTATACCCTAGAGAGGAATGGGCTATACTAGAAGAAAAGTTAAAGTCATTACCATTAACATCTAAAGATGCTAGGGCTTTTGTGAGATTTTTCTTTTCAGGAGCAAATGAAATGACTTTTGATAAACAAGGAAGAACTTTAATACCACAAAACTTAATGCAATATGCGGGGATTGTCAAAGAAGTTGTGTCTATTGGAGTATCTAATAGAATTGAAATTTGGAGTAAGGAAAAGTGGAACAGCTATACGGAAAGTGACATAAATATGGATGAAATCGGTGAAAAAATGTCTGAATTAGGAATATAGAAGGAGAAATACAATGGAGTTTAGTCATTATACGGTAATGCTTACAGAAACAGTGGATGGCTTAAATGTAAGAAAAAATGGAATTTATGTTGATTGTACTTTAGGTGGAGGAGGTCATTCCGAAGAAATCTTAAAAAGGTTGGATGGAACTGGAAAACTTGTAGGTATAGATCAAGATACTATGGCGATTGAAGCATCTAAAAAAAGATTAAGTAAGTTTAGTAATGTAGAGTATGTACATAACAACTTTTACAATATATCAGAGGTGTTAGATGATTTAGGAATTGAAAAAGTTGATGGTATTGTTATGGACCTTGGAGTATCATCACCACAATTAGATAGAGCAGAAAGGGGATTTAGTTATCATAAAGATGCCCCGCTTGATATGAGAATGGATAGAGAAAAAGATTTTTCTGCTTATAATGTGGTTAATGAGTATAGTGAAGAAAAATTATATAAGGTTATAAGAGATTTTGGTGAAGAAAAATTTGCTAAAAACATTGCTAAGCATATAGTTATTGATAGACAAATTAAGCCTATTGAAACTACATTCGAATTGGTAGAAATTATAAAGAAATCTATTCCAGCTAAGTTTAGAAAGGATGGACATCCTGGTAAGAAAACATTTCAAGCAATAAGAATAGAAGTAAATAGTGAGTTATCAATTTTGGATAAGGCGATAAATGATTCTATAGATAGGTTAAATGATGGGGGAAGACTATCTATAATAACTTTCCATTCATTAGAGGATAGAATAGTAAAGAATATTTTTAGGGATAATGAAAAACCATGTACATGTCCAAGTGAATTTCCTATTTGTATCTGTGGGAAAAAACCTAAAGTAAAAATTATTACTAGAAAGCCAATTGAATGTAGTAGTGAAGAATTAAATCTTAATAATAGAAGTAGAAGTGCGAAGCTTAGAATTTGTGAGAAGAAAAGTTCTAAATAGCACTAGGGGGGAATAAATATGTTATTGGAGAAAGAGGAATACATAATTAAAGGAAGCAATGCTTTAAAGCAAAGTGCTATTGAAGTACAAAGGGAAAATGAATATGAAAAGCTTAGGGAACAAAGGGTAAGGTCTAAACAAAAAGCTAAAAAGAATTTAGTTAGGTTAAGAGTATCTGTATTACTTAGTATATTTATGGTTTTAGTTACAGGAATAACTTTAGTTGCTAGATACAGTATGATATATTCTTTGCAAGATCAGTATTTTGATGCAAAAGATGAGTTAGGTGTAGCTGAAAGATACAATGAAAAATTAAAAATTGATTTACTAAAAGTTGCAGAAGAAAAGGATGTTTTGAATACTGCAAAGGAAAGTCATAACATGGTTCTTCCACAAAAGGGAACAGCTATTGTATTAGAAGGAAATGAAAAAACATTCGCGAAGCCAACAAAGGTAGACAAAAAAGACAATATATTTGACAAAATAAAAGGTCTATTCTAGCGGAGGTATCAATTTTGAGTAAAAAAAAATATAGTGACAGGTACATATCTAAAAGGAGAGCTATAAGTATTTATGGCATACTTCTTTTACTTTTTGTAGGATTAACAACTGTTTTATTTAGGGTTATGGTTCTTGATTCTAAGGGGCTTAAGGAGAAAGCTATGAGACAGTGGACTTCGAAAGTAAAAATAGCTGCTAAAAGAGGTCGTATTTTAGATCGTAGAGGTAAAGAGTTGGCTATATCAGGAAATTTGTTTAGAGTGGATTTAGACTTAAATACTTTAAGAGATGGTGTAAAGAAGAATAAATTCACATTAGAAGAACTTGCAAAGGATATAGCACCTATAGTTGATATGACAGAAGACGAAGTTTATAAAAAGTTAACAATAAAAGGATCAAAAGGTGAAGATTTAGGATATTCAATTCTTAAAAGAAGAATAGAAGATGATGTCGCTAATAAACTAAAAGCATTGGCTTTAGAAAAGGAAGCTAACGGTATTATAATTTCTCCAGATACTAAAAGATATTATCCTAATGGTAATTTTGCATCACAAGTTATTGGACATACCAATTCTGATGGAAAAGGATTAACAGGTATAGAATATCAATATGACGATGAATTATCAGGAATATCAGGAGAAATATTAACAGAAAGAGATAATATACAACAAGATTTACCTTACGGAATAGCTCAATATTATCCAGCTGTAGATGGAAAGGATGTTGTATTAACATTAGATGAAACTATTCAAGGTTTTGCAGAGAAGTATGCTAATGAAGCTCTTACTAATAATAGTGCTGAGGCAGTATCTATCATTGTTATGAATCCTAATAATGGTGAAATATTAGGTATGGCTACAGCTCCGGGATATGACCTTAATAATCCTTGGGTTGATGGTGTAGATGGAGACGAACTTCAAAAGCTTTGGAGAAATAGAGCAGTTAGTGATGCTATGGAACCAGGATCTGTATATAAAGTAATAACAGCTTATGCAGCACTTGCAGAAGGTATTGTAACAGATGTAACAAAGGTTGACTTTAATTGTACGGGAACTCATTATGTTGGAAAAAGTAGTTTCCATTGCTGGAAACATGGTGGTCATGGAGCACAAAGTTTTGAACAGATATTACAAAACTCTTGTAATCCAGGTTTTGGATCTCTTGGAGAAAAGCTTGGAGCTGAAAGAGTAGAAAAATATGCAAAGCTATTTGGCTTTGGAAGCAAAACTGGTATAGATTTACCAGGAGAAACAAGTGGAATAGTTAAAAAAGCTAGTGATATGTATCCAATAGATACAGCTACAATTTCTTTTGGTCAAGCAGATACCAATTCTATGATACAATATATGGCTGCATTTAATGCTGTTGCAAATGGGGGTCAATATATAACTCCACATCTTATGAAAGAGATAGTAGGAAAAGATAGTAAAGGTAATGATGTAGTAGAAAAAGAATATGAGCCTAAAATAGATAAAAAAATATTAAATACTGAAACAACAAAAACTCTTAGAGAATGTCTTGAAAAGGTAGTATCTGAGGGTGGAGGAAGAAATGCTTATGTAGAAGGATATAATATTGCAGGAAAGACTGGTACAGCTCAAATACCGAATCCTAATGGAGGAGGATATGAACCAGGTAAATATCTTTCAACTTTTGTAGGTATGGCACCTGCTGAAAATCCTCAAATTACAGTAATGATTTCTATTTTAAAACCAGATCCTGCTAAATATTATGCAGGACAAATAGCAGCTCCAGTTGGAAGGGAGATATTTAGTGATATATTTAATTATCTAGCATTAGGACCAAGTTCATATGACTTTAAGCCAGAAGTTACAAAGGATGTTATGATTCCTGAAATTAGAGGAAAATCAAAAGAAGAGGCAATAAAGATATTAAAAGAAAAAGGATTGAAATATGAAATAAATGGTGATGGTACTAAAATATCAGATACAAATCCTAAGCCTGGTTTTGCTGTAGAGGAAGGAACAAAAATTGTTCTTTACACTAGTGATGATGGAAATTATAATAATATGGTAGGTGTACCTAATTTACGCGGGTATAGTAAAGAAAGAGCTATAGAGACTTTAAATTCTATTGGGCTTAAGTGTAATTTTATTGGAAACAATGGAATAGTTGTTAAGCAAAGCATCAGCAAGGAAACTGAAGTTGTTGTAGGAACATCTATTACTTTAACGTTAGAAGAAGTTGGAGACTAATTTGAAGCACAATACGTAAGTATTGTGTTTCTTTATAAGGAGTGAGATATAAATGAATTTAGATAACTTATTGAAGGATTTAAATTTAGGTAAAACATATAATGAGGAAATTAATGAGATACAATATGACTCAAGAAAGGTCAAAAATGGAGATGTTTTTGTTGCTATTAAGGGATTTAGTGTAGATGGACATAAATTTATCGATAAGGCAATAGAAAATGGTGCAAAGGTTATAATAGGAGAAGAAGATTTAGTTATAGAAAATGCATTATATATAAAAGTTGAAGATAGTAGAAAAGCTCTAGCAACTTTAGCAAAAAACTATTTTGATAATCCACAAAAGAAAATGAAGATAATAGGGATAACAGGTACAAATGGAAAGACTACATCTGCGTTTATGATGAAATCTCTATTAGAATCTAAGGGCTACAAGGTTGGTTTAATAGGAACCATATGCAATATGATAGGAGAAAAAAAATTAAAAACTGAAAGAACTACTCCTGAATCATTGGAATTATATAAGTTATTTAATGATATGGTAGAAGAAAATATGGATTATTGTGTAATGGAAGTATCTTCTCATTCTTTAGCATTAGATAGAGTATATGGAATAGAATTTTCTACTGGTGTGTTTACTAATCTTACTGTAGATCATTTAGATTTTCATAAAACTCTTGAAAATTACTTTAATGAAAAGAAGAAACTCTTTAAAGTATCTATAAATAAAGTAGTTAATATAGATAATGAGTATGGAATAGATTTAAAAAATCAATATAGTGAAGCATTATCTTATAGTGTCGATAAAAATGGAGATTTAAATGCTACTAATCTTCATATAAGTTCTAAAGGAGTAAAGTTTGATGTTGCATATAAAGATAAAGTAGAGCATATATCAATAAACATTCCAGGAAAATACAATGTAGAAAACGCATTAGGGGTTATAGGTGTAGCTTTACAAGAAGGAATGACATTAAGAGAGATTGCGGATGGAATGAAGAAATTAAAAGCTGTACCAGGAAGATGTGAATTAGTATCTTTTGGAGAGAATATTCCTTTTGATATAATAGTTGATTATGCACATACACCAGATGGATTAGAAAATATAATAAAAACATTAAAAGAGCTTACTGAAGGAAGACTTATAACTATTTTTGGTTGCGGAGGAGATAGAGATAAAACTAAAAGACCTATTATGGGAAGAATTGCCACAGAATTGTCAGATATAGCAATTGTTACATCTGATAATCCAAGAACAGAAGAGCCAGGGGCAATTATAAAGGATATATTAAGTGGTATAAATAGTGATAATTATGTTGTTGAAGAGAATAGATTAGAAGCTATTAAAAAAGGTATGATGATGGCTAAAGAAAAAGATGTATTATTAATTGCAGGTAAAGGTCATGAAGATTATCAAATACTAAAAGATAAGACAATAGCTTTTGATGAGAGAGTTATCGTAAAAGAACTAATAAAGGAGTTATTCTAATGGAAAATTTATCATTTAATGAAATACTAGAAGCTGTTAACGGAAGATATCTAGAATATAATGGTGAAAGAAAAATAACTTATGTAGAAACAGATACAAGAAAGATAAAAGAGGGAGCTTTATTTATAGCATTAAAAGGAGAAAATTTTAATGGTAACAAGTTTGCTGATGTTGCACTAAAAAATGGTGCTTCAACAGTAATAATAGATGAAATAGCTTTTGATGCTTTAAAAACTAAAGGATTAGGAAACATAATAATAGTTGAAGACACAAGAAAGGCTCTTTTAGATTTAGCAGCTTATTATAGAAGAAAATTAGATATAAAAGTAGTTGGAATAACAGGATCTACTGGAAAGACGTCAACAAAAGATTTGGTGGCAGCGGCATTAAGTAGCAAGTATAAGGTGTTTAAAACAAAGGGTAACTTTAATAATGAAATAGGTGTACCTCTTATGATATTCAGTCTTGATAATAGCTATGATATTGCTGTATTAGAGATGGGAATGAGTAATCTTGGAGAGATAGAAAGATTAGCGAAGGCAGGAAAACCAGATATAGCAGTTATAACTAATATAGGAATGTCTCATATAGAAAATTTAAAAACTAGAGATAATATATTAAAAGCTAAGATGGAAATAACTACAGGATTTAATAAAGAAAATGTCCTTATTGTAAATGGAGAAAATGATTTATTAAAGACAATATCAGAAAAAGATTATGAAGTTATAAAAATCGGTGCAAACAGTGATGATTATAATATTAAAGCTGAAAACATAAAAATTGGTGAAGAAAGTGTAGAATTTACTGTAGATAAGTCTTTATTTTCAATTGACCAATTAGGCTATCATAGCGTACTAAATGGACTTTTAGCTATTGCAGTAGGAAGAAAATTAGGGCTTAATGATAAAGAAATTAATGAAGGATTTAAAAATATAGAAGCTACATCTATGAGACTTGATGTTAAAGAAAAAGATAACAATATTATCATTAATGACACTTATAATGCTAGCCCTGACTCTATGAAGGCTGGGATAGATGTTCTTATGAATCTAAAGAAACCTTATAACATTCTAGTAGTAGGTGATATGAGAGAACTTGGTGATGAAAGTTATAATGCTCATAGAAGTGTTGGAGAATATGCAAGAGAAAAAGGTGTAAATCTATTATTAACTACAGGAGAATATTCTAAAGCATATAAAGATGGATTTGGTGAAAATACTTTGGTTTTTGAAGATAAATTATCTATAGCTAACTATATAAAAGCTTTAGATAAGAATTATGCTGCATTAGTAAAAGCATCTAGAGGAAGTAAGTTTGAAGAAATAGTAAATAATTTAATTTAGCTTGAAAGGAAGAAACAATGGATATTAACTTTTATTTAACATTATTATTTGATATATTATTAGCACTAATGATAACACTTATTGTATGTCCAAGAATGATACCTCTTTTGCACAAATTTAAGTTTGGGCAACCAATAAGAGAAGAAGGTCCTAAGAGTCATCAAAAGAAAGCTGGTACACCTACTATGGGTGGAGTTACTTTTATGATATCAATTCTTTTAGTTATGATTTTAAATTTTAAACTTTTAAAAATTGATGGTATGATACCTTTATTCGCATTATTTGGTTTTGGTATTATTGGACTTTTAGATGATTCTATTAAGATAATTAAAAAGCAAAATGAAGGTCTTAAGCCAATGGAGAAAATGGTATTATTGCTTATTGTATCTACTTTTTTAAGTGTTTTAGGAGCTAAGGTTATTGGAACTGATTTAAAAATTCCATTTATAGAAAACACAATAAATATTGGTTTTATTCCTTATGTATTATTAATGATATTTTATTATGCTGCAGTAACTAATGCTGTTAATTTGACAGATGGATTAGATGGTCTTGCTACTTCAGTTACATTGATGGTTATGACATTCTTTGCTGTTACAGCATTTATGTTTGGAAAGTTAAATATAGTTATATTTGCAGGTATCACAATAGGAGCCTTATTAGGATTTTTGAAAAATAATGCTTATCCAGCAAAGATTTTCATGGGTGACACAGGTTCATTAGCTTTAGGGGGAGTTGTAGGTGCTACAGCTATGGTTTTAAAACTTCCTATATTTGTGATAATAGTAGGGGGAATATATGTTTTTGAAGCACTTTCAGTTATAATCCAAGTTACTTATTATAAAAAGACAAAGAAAAGATTTTTCAAGATGGCACCAGTACACCATCATTTTGAGGCATTAGGTTGGAAAGAAACTAAGGTTGTTACAGTGTTTACTATAGTAACATTTTTCTTATGCATATTAGGAATAGTGGCATTATACTTTACTTTTTAATATATAAGTAAGGGGGGAGTTTATGATAAAGAAAATTAAGAAATTATGTGATGATACTGGATCAGTAGACTTTATACTTCTTTCAACTATATTATTATTAGTGTCAATTGGTGTAATAATGGTTTTTAGTGCATCATCATATATATCATTACATTCGAAGATATATGGGAATAATCAAATGTATTTCTTTTTAAGACAGGGCTCTTTCGCAGTAGTAGGTGTAATAATGATGTTCTTTGTATCTAGAATAAATTACAAGAAGTACAAAAAAAAGAAGTTTCTTTTGTGGGGAATGGGGATAACAGCAGTATCGCTAATAGCCGCATTGTTTTTTCCTGAAATAAATGGTGCAAGAAGATGGGTAAGATTAGGACCACTTGGATTTCAGCCTTCTGAATTAGCAAAGTATATAGTTGTATTTTTTTCTGCAGCTTCTATAGCTAGAAAAGGTGAAAAAATGAAGAGTTTTACATATGGTGTATTACCGTATTTGGCAGTTGCTGGAGCGTTTGCAGGGCTTGTTCTTTTAGGTAAGAATCTTAGTATTGCAACAATAATTTTAGGAACTACAATAATAATGTTAATAGTTGGGGGAATTAAAATAGCTCATATTGCTCTTTTGGGAGTAGGAGCTATTGGATTTGGTACATTTTTCATACTTGTAGAGCCTTATAGAATTGCCAGAGTAATGTTTTTCTTAGATCCTTTTAAAGATCCACAAGGGAAAGGATATCAACTTATACAATCTTGGTTTGCTTTGTCTTCAGGTGGTGTAATAGGACAAGGTCTTGGACAGTCAAGACAGAAAGCATTCTTTTTACCAGAACCACATAATGATTTCATATTTGCAATAATAGGAGAAGAGTTTGGGTTTATTGGATGTTTCCTACTTATCTTGTTAATAATATTACTGCTAACAAGAGGACTTAAGGTAGCTTTAAATGCAGAAGATATTCATGGAATGTTATTAGCGCTAGGAATTACTTGTGTATTAGGATTACAAGCAATTATTAATATTGCAGTAGTATCTGGAGCAATGCCAGTTACAGGGGTGCCATTACCATTTATAAGTTATGGAGGAACGGCACTTATGATTAATCTATTTGCAGCAGGGGTGCTTTTAAATATATCGATACATAGTAAAAAGCGAAAGATTAGTAAAAAGAAATAGTTTATTAGAAAGTAAAGGTATCGCATGACAAGGTAGAATTTGTTGGCGATACCTTTTTATTAATTTGTATTTTGTAATTTCTAATTAGGATCAATAATTTATATTTAGAATTGGTAGTAGGATACGGAGATTAATCTATTAATTAATTTTAATCTAACTGCTTCAAATTTTAGAAATTAACCATTGAAGTTCCGGGTATAAATGTATATGCTAAACGTATATTTATACATTGATTTGCTGCAATTTTTTAATATTATATAAAAATACTATAAAGATTATGTAATTACCAATTAATATATGATATTATAGTTATTAGATAATACAAAATTAATATAAGGTGTTAGAGATGGGTGCGAATAAGTTTATACAGAAAAAAGAACGTCAGAGAAAGAGAAAAAAAAGATTTAGAAATATTATAATACTTATAGTTTTAGTAATAATATTAATAAATTTGGTGTACAAAATACCGTACTTTGATATAAAGCATATTAAAGTACAAAATAATAATATAGTTTCTACTGAAGAAATATATGCTATAGGTGAAAAGGTAAAGGGGGAAAATATTTTTTATACCAAATTAGATAGTATACAAAAAGAGATAAAGAAAAATACTTATGTTGATAGCGTAGAAATAGAGAGAAAACTGCCGTCAACTATAATTGTGAAAGTTAACGAGAAAAAGCCTTTTTTTTACATAAACAATGAGAAAAAATATTATGTTTTTTCAGAAGATGCCAAATTAATAGATATAAAAGATTCAATGGCAGATTTAGAGGTGCCGGAAGTAGTAGGGTTAGAATTAGGAGATATTAAGTTAGGTGAATCAATAGTGTTTAATAAAGATAATAAAAGAAAAGTTAAATATATATCAGATTTATTTTTAAATATTTCAAACCCTATAGATGATAGTTTTGACAAAAAAAATATATCACTTATAGAGATACCTGAGTTTTTTAATTGTTCATTTAAGTATAAAAACTTGACAATAAAACTTGGAAAAGATGAAGAAATCTTAGATAAGCTAAATAAGGCATTTCAAATAATAAAAGAGAAGGAATATCAAGATTCTATAGGATATATAGATGTTAGTTATTATAAGTTGCCAGCAGTTCATATAGAAGGGTAGGAGAATAGATGGGAAGAAAAGTAGATTATAAAAAGCTTAAAAGAGAGATAGCTATTTCAGTAGTTCTTGGAATTTTAGGCTTTATAATAGCGTACCAACTTAAGTATATTTCTAGAGAAGAAAAAACTGCTTATGATAACACAGCAGATGTAGATATAACTAGTGAAGTATCTAAATTATCAAAAGAGAAAGAGGAATTAACTGAAAAAGTTGATGCTCTTCAAAAGACAGTATCAAAATTTGAAAAAGAGGCATCGTATAGTAATAGTAATAATCAGCAATTATATAAACAACTTGAAAAAAGTCGTATGTTACTAGGAGAAACTGATGTTGAAGGACCTGGGGTAGTAGTTACTATAGCACCAAAGGTTTTAAATATGGATAGTAGTAATAAGAATGTTATTATTACACATAAGGATCTTATTACATATGTTAATGAATTAAATTTTGCTGGTGCAGAAGCAATTTCTATTAATGGATATAGACTTACCAGTAATAAAGGAATTCGTTCATCTGATGGTGTAAAAACTATATTTATTGGTAATGAAAGAATATCTCCTTATGAAACAATAACAATTAAAGCTATAGGAAGTAAAGATCAACTTAGTGCAGCAATGAACTTTTATGGTACATTTAAAGATATAGAAGGTTCATACACTTGTTCTGTTGAGAAAAAAGATAGTATAAAAATAGAAAAAACTAATTATACCAGTGAATTTAAATATTCAAAAGTAATAAAAGGCGATTAGAGAGGTGAAAAAATGATAGCTTTAATAGGATTAATTATAGGAATTGCTATAGGAGTATTTTGGGATATAAGCATACCACCAAGTTTATCACCATATTTATCTGTTGCAATTTTCGCATGTTTAGATTCAGTTTTTGGTGCTTTTAGGGGTACGCTTGAAAAAACATTTAGAACTGATATTTTTATTTCTGGTTTTTTTGGCAATGCCATTCTTGCGGTAGCATTAGTATTTTTAGGTGATAAGCTAGGTATACCAGTATATCTTGCTGCAGTAATTGTATTTGGTGGAAGAATATTTAACAACTTTGCTATTATAAGAAGATTGATAATAGATAAATTGAGATTACATAATGAGGTGAAAAAATGAAAAAAAATGAAGCTACAATTTTCATTTTGATAGCTTCAGTGCTTATAGGCTTTCTTGTTGCATCTAATTTAAAAATAGGTGGAGGTAGTACCTTCAATTATTTAGATAGTAAAGAGTATAGCAATCAGTATAATAAAAAAATATCATTAATAAATGAGATTGATGATTTATATAGAAAATATAATGAGTTAAAAGATAAAGAAGAATTATATACTGATATGGGAGTAGAAGATCCAAAGGTACAAAGACAATTAGAAAAGGAGCTATTAACATACAAAGGGTTAACTGGAATGGCTGATATAAGAGGTCCAGGAGTTGTTATAACTTTAGATGATGCTAAAGATGTATATGCAACTAATTATGACTTGATACATGATAGTGATCTTAGATATATAGTTAATGATTTAAAGGTTTTAGGTGCTGAGGCTATAGCTGTAAATAAAGTTAGAGTTTTAGATACTACAGAGATTAAGTGCTATGGTGCATTAATTAAAATAAATGATATAGTTCTTCCAGCACCATTTACTATAGAAGCTATTGGAGACGTTGAAAAACTTAAAGCAGTTAATACTAGTGAGTATTATTTTGGCGCTTTGGAGTTTTATAGGAGCGGGCTTATAAGGGAGTTTGAAGAAAAAAACGATATAGTTATAAATGCTGTAAGTAATGATAGAACTTACAAGTATATGAAAGAAGTTAAATAATATTATTGTATTAATATTATTAAAAAATAAAAGGAAATTTAATTTGTTTGAAGAATATATTATTAAAATTATTTCTTTTTGAGGTGGCGATGGTATGACAGTTAAAGAGAATAGCATAGAAACTCTAAATACTATTAAAGATGGGGTAACACTTATAGGAGTGTCTAAGACTAAGCCCGTAGAGATGATTAAAGAAGCTTTTGATGGGGGCATAAGAAATTTTGGTGAAAACAAAGTACAAGATTTAATTGCTAAAATGGATGTTTTAAAAGATTATCCAATAAAGTGGCATTTTATAGGACATCTTCAAAAAAATAAGGTTAAATACTTAGTTGATAGAGAATGTCTTATACATTCTATTGATTCTGTAGAATTAGTAAGAGAGATAGAAAAAAAGTATGGAAACAAAGGACGAATTTGTAGAGGATTGATACAAATAAATATTGGTAGGGAAGAAAGCAAATTTGGAGTACTAAAGGAAGATCTTTATGATATAATCGAAGAGGTTGAAAAAAGTGAATTTATAAAAATAGAGGGCTTAATGGCAATATTACCTAAAGGAAATGAGGAAATATTGAAAAAGTACTTTAAAGATATGAAAAATACTTTCGATAAGTTAAGTAAAGAAAGCTTTAAGAATATTGATATGAAATTTTTATCAATGGGAATGACTAATGATTATCTATATGCTATGGATGAAGGAAGCAATATGGTAAGAGTGGGTAGAAAAATTTTTGGTGAAAGATAAAGGAGGATATTATGTTTAACAAATTTAAAGAAATTATTGGTCTTGAAGATGAAGATGACTTCATTGATGAAATGGAAGAGAATAGAGAAAACGAAGAGGAAACAAACTCTCAAGAAAAAGATATTATTTTTAATACAAAGAAGAATAATTCTTATGGAGAAAACAAGCTTGTAAATATACATACTTCAGCATCAGTTAAAGTTGTTATTTCAAAACCAAATAATTATGATGAAGCAACTGCAATATGTGATGACTTAAGAAATAGAAGAATAGTAGTTGTAAATACAAGTAATTTAGAAACTAAAGTTGCACAAAGATTATTAGACTTTATATCTGGTGCATGTTATGCAGTAAATGGGGAAATTCAAGAAGTAGAAAAAGGTGTATATGTGTTATCACCATCAAATGTAGAAGTTTCAAAAGAAATAGGTAAAACTTTTGCTACTAAAAGAGGATTTTTAGATTCTGAGGAGTAAAGAGTGAATAAAAAAACTTTTTTAGAACATTTTTTAGGGGAAGACGTAAATGTATTAAGTAATATTTATGAAAAAATTAACCTTAGTGACAGGTCAGGTATTGTAACGTTTAGTAATGAATTTTTACCAGAGCTATTATGTAGAGAAATAGTAAAGATAGCTGAATCTATGGGAGTTGCTGCAGAATATTTTGGGGGATTCGATAATTGTGATAGGGCAATGTTATCATTTAATAATTTTTATAAAACTCCATATCCAATGGAGCTTATAAAAATTAAGTTCTCTATAAAATTTCAATCAGTTACTCATAGGGATATATTAGGTGCCCTAATGTCTTTAGGAATAAAGAGAGAAAAATTAGGTGATTTAATTATAGAAGAGTCTTATGGGTTAGTTGTTGTGCATGAAGATATAAAGGACTATATAATATCAAACTTAGTAAAAATTAAAAATAGTAGTTGTGATATTGAAACTTTAAGTTTAGAGGAATGTAAGAACTTTGAAAAAAAGTTTCAAGAAAAAATAGAAATTGTATCTTCACTTCGTTTTGATTCAATAGTTAGTTCTATTTGTAATAAATCAAGAAATTATGCAGTGGATCTTATAAATTCTGGTAGTTGCAAAATTAATTATTTAGATATTAGGGATAAAAGTAAAGAAGTGAAAATTAATGATGTAATTACAGTAAGAGGATATGGTAAATTTAAATTAGATGAAGTGATATCTAGCACTAGAAGTGGAAGAATTAAGGTGAAAATAAAGAAATATGTTTAAAGAGGTGTAGAAATGAGATTAACTCCAATGGATATTACAAACAAAGAATTTAAAAAATCTTTAAGAGGATTTGATTGTGAAGAAGTAGATGAATTTTTAGATAAGGTAGTAGAAGACTATGAATTTATATATAAAGAAAATTCATCATTAAAAGAAAAAATTAAGGCTAATAATGATAGAATTAAACATTATGAGCAAATTGAAGAAACAATACAAAATACGCTTTTATTAGCACAAAATGCTGCTGAGCAAGCTAAATTGGTAGCTCAAAAGGAAGCAGAAATGATTTTGAATTCTGCTAATGAAAGTGCAAAGAAAATAATAGATAAAGCTAATTTTGAAGTAATTAAGATAAATGATGATTATGAAGTTATAAAACAAGACTTTATGAAGTTTAGAGCAAAATATAATAATTTCTTACAAACTCAAATGGATATGTTTAAAGGTCTTGAACAAGATTTCTTAAAGAATTATAATATAGCTACAAATGAAAAAGATGAAACAGTTGTAGAAACAATAGATACAAAAGTTATATCTGATGATATAAAAGAAAAAGAAGCAAATGAAACTAAAAAAGACATTTTTAAGGAAGTAGCAGCTGAAGAAGTAAAAGCAATTCCAGAACTTGAGCTTACTGCTAACTTAGAAGATGTAAAAAATTATTTTGTAGAAGATGATAAATAACCACTTACCTTAAGTGGTTTTTTATCTTAAAGGAGGATTTACATAAAATGATAGGTATAATAGGTGCAATGGATGAAGAATTAGCTATATTATTAAATCTTATGAAAGTAGAAAAAGAAATAGTAAAGGCTGATATGCATTTTAAGGTAGGTACATTAGATAATAAAAATATTGTAGTTGTTAGATGTGGAATAGGTAAGGTTAATGCTGCAATATGTACACAAATTTTAGTAGATGATTTTAAAGTAGAAAAAGTAATTAATGTAGGTATAGCAGGTGGTATTGGAAAAGATGTTTGCCCTGGAGATGTTGTTGTTGGTACATCTTTAGTACAACATGATGTAGATGCTACTAATTTTGGATATGAGTTAGGTCAAATACCAAGATTAGATACTTTAGAATTTAAATGTGATGATAATTTAGTAGAATTAGCTAAAAAGGCTTGTGAAGGTACTTTAGATCATAAATGCTTTACAGGTAAAATTGCTACAGGAGATCAATTTATAGCATCTGTTGACAAGGTAAGATGGATTAAAGAAACTTTTGGTGCAATAGCTTGCGAGATGGAAGGCGGTAGTATTGCTCATGTATGTTATCTAAATAGTGTACCTTTTGTAGTTATAAGAAGTATTTCTGATAATGCAGATAATGGAGCACATTTAGATTACGATAAGTTCCAAGATATAGCTATAAAGAACTCAACTAATATTTTAAAGAATATGATATCAGA
Source organism: Clostridium bornimense (assembly GCF_018917145.1). Taxonomy (GTDB): domain Bacteria; phylum Bacillota; class Clostridia; order Clostridiales; family Clostridiaceae; genus Clostridium_AN; species Clostridium_AN bornimense_A. The sequence continues at coordinate 68,044 of NZ_JAHLOD010000001.1, read as the reverse complement.
AATGTAATGGTAAATTTATAGAGTAATAAAAAATTAATCACTAGATAACAATATTATTGTATAAGGAGTGATTAATTATGTTAACTAATGATGAGAAGAGATATTTTAAAAATAAATTAATAGAAGAAAAAAATAGGATTGAAGATATAATAGGTCTTATGAACAAAAATGAGACAATAGGAGAAGATGCACAAAACTTCTCTGAATTGTCTCTATATGATAATCATACAGGAGATATTGGCAGTGAAGTGACAGAAACATCTAAATCTATTGCATTAAAAAATAATGAAGATAGAATATTAGCTAAAGTTAATAATGCAATTGCCAATATAGACAATGGTAGCTATGGTATATGCAAAAGTTGTGGCAGAGAAATAAATAAAGAAAGACTACAATTTATACCTTATGCAGAATATTGTGTGGAATGTCAAAATTCTAGTTCATTTCAGGATAGAAATGAGTTTGATAGATTTAAAGAACAATCACCTTTTGTAGCAGATAAATATACTGCTGCACCAAATCCTGTAGAATATTATGAATCAGTGGAATCCTTTAATCAAATTGATAATATATATGAATTTGGTGAAGATATTGATTATAGTGATGTTGTGGATCCATTAGATAATATAAGTAATGAGTATTATAAACGAACATTGTAGTTTTGGGGGAAAAATGGAGTTAATAATAATAGTTTTAGGCTTTATTTTAGATAGAGTTACAAAGGTAATGGCATTTGATGCTTTAGGTGGAGGTTACGAAAAGCAAATTATAAAAGGTCTATTTTCATTAGAGTATTATGAAAACACTGGTGCGGCTTTTTCTATGCTTTCAACTAAGACGATGCTGTTAGCTTTTGTTTCATTAATAGCTGTTATCTTAATGACAGTGGTACTATTAAAATATAGAAAGAAAAATAGAATCTTTGATTTATCATTGTCTTTTCTAATTGCAGGAGCATTAGGAAATATGTATGATAGATTTTTTCAAGGATATGTTATAGACTTTTTTAAGTTACATTATTATAATAAATATACTTTTCCTATTTTTAATGTGGCTGATGTATTGGTATGTATAGGAGCAGGATTTTTAATTTTATATGTTATAAAGGAAGAAATAGATGAAAGAAGAAAGAGTAGTAGTAAGTGAACAATACAATAATAGTAGATTGGATAAATTCCTAACAACTATATTTAGCGATAAATCAAGAAGCTTTTTTCAAAATATTATTGAAGAAGATTTAGTAAAAGTAAATGATAGTGTAAGAAAAAGTAACTATAAATTAAAAGAAAATGATATAGTGGAAGTTAAGTTTCCTGATGCTGTTGAGGGCACTATTAAGCCAGAAAATATCCCAATAGAAATATTATATGAAGATGATGATATAATAATCGTTAATAAAGTTCAAGGTATGATTGTACATCCAGCTCCTGGGGTTTATTCTGGAACTTTAGTAAATGCATTATTATATCATTGTAAAGATTTGTCTGGTATAAATGGTGTTGTAAGACCGGGAATAGTTCATAGAATAGATAAAGATACTTCGGGAATACTAGTAATAGCTAAAAATGATTTTGCACATATGAAATTAAGTGAGGATTTTAAAAAGCATTCTATAACTAGAGAATATGTAGCTATTACAGAAGGTGTAATAAAAAGTGATAGTGGTACAATAGATAAACCATTAGCTAGAGATCCCAAAGAGAGAATAAAGATTGCTATTGTAGAAGGTGGAAGAAGGGCTGTTACTCATTATTCTGTAGAAAAGAGATTTAAGAGTAATACAATGGTAAGATGCACTTTGGAAACTGGAAGGACTCATCAAATAAGAGTTCATATGGCATCAATAGGTCATCCTTTAGTAGGAGATCCAGTATATGGGTATAAGAAGCAGAAGTTTAAAGTCAATGGACAAATGCTTCATGCTGCTAAACTAGGTTTTATACATCCTACCAAAGGTACATATATGGAATTTACTAGTGATGTGCCAAAGGAATTTCAAAAAGTATTACAAGCATTAGGAAATACTTGATGACGTAGAGAAGATTTGATATAATACATTAGAATTAATCTTTAATTGATCCCGTGAGGTCACAAGGTTAGGCTAGTGAAACATAATTATAGGTTTGTATATTAATGCCTTACTTCGTGAGAAGTAGGCTTTTTTAGTTAACTTATAAAATATTACTTTGAGGTGATTAAATGAATTTGAAAGCAGAACTTCTAGATGAAAAAGCAATAGGAAGAACACTAAAAAGAATCTCTCATGAAATAATAGAAAAAAATAAAGGAACTGATGATTTAGTTTTAATTGGAGTAAAGAGAAAAGGTGTTCCTTTAGCTAATAGAATTGCCAACTTTATAGAAACTATTGAAGGAAATAGAATTCCCGTTGGAGATGTTGATATATCATTATATAGAGACGATGTAAATACTTTTCTAGGTGATAGTTCAATAGAAAATATGGATTTAGGAGTAGAAGTTAGAGATAAGAAAGTTATATTAGTAGACGATGTTCTTTATACAGGAAGGACTGTTAGAGCAGCAATTGATGCTATTATAGCAGTTGGAAGACCTAATTCTATACAATTAGCTGTGTTAGTTGATAGAGGGCATAGAGAACTTCCTATAAGAGCTGATTATGTTGGAAAGAATATACCAACTTCTAGGCATGAGATGATAAAAGTATCTCTTGTTGAAATAGATAATAAAGATTTAGTAAGTATATATGAATAAGGGGAAAATCATGGATAAAAAAGATTATGTTGATGTAGAAGAAAAATTACCAATCCTTAAAACGATTCCGTTATCATTGCAACATTTATTTGCTATGGTAGGTGCTACAATATTAGTACCACAACTTACAGGATTGCCACCAGCTATGGCACTATTTTGTTCAGGAATTGGAACATTACTATATATATTTGCAACAAAAGGTAAGATACCATCTTTTATTGGTTCGTCTTTTGCATTTATAGGAGCTATTATTTTAGTTAAAGACAAATATTCAACACCAGTAATGTTATCTGGAGTAATTGCAGCAGGATTAGTATACATTATTGTAGCAGGAATTATAAAGTTAGTAGGAATTAAGTGGATTGATAAAGCTTTACCGCCAGTAGTTGTAGGATCAGTAGTAGCTTTGATTGGATTATCATTAGCAGTTACTGCTGTGGAAATGGCAGGCTTTTCATTGTCCTCACCAGTAGAAAATAGACCATTAGTTATTTTAGTGGCAATAGTTACTTTAGCAATTGCTATAATAGGTACTACGTATTTTAAAGGATTTCTTTCAGTTATACCAATACTTATTGCTATGATATCTGGATATGTTTTATCCTTTGTAGTTGGAATAGTTCCAGAAGAAGCAATAAAAGAAATAGTAAATGCGCCAATTTTTCAAATGCCACAATTTATGTTGCCAAAATTCAATAAAGATTCAATAAATGCAGTAGTTATAATGGCACCAATAGCTTTTGTTACATTAGCAGAACATATAGGTCATTTATATGTAGTTAATAGTGTTGTAGGAAGAGATTTTACAAAGAATCCTGGATTACATAGATCTATTTTAGGTGATGGATTAGCTACAACTTTTGCAGGGTTAGTAGGAGGTCCTCCAAATACTACATATGGAGAGAATATAGGAGTTATGGCTATTTCTAAAGTTTATTCTGTATGGGTAATTGGTGGTGCAGCAGTTCTTTCTATAATAATGTCTTTTATTGGTCCGGTAGCAGCACTTATAAAAAATATACCTAGTCCTGTTATTGGTGGTGTTGGAATATTATTGTTTGGAATAATAGCATCATCTGGATTTAGAATATTTGTTGATGATAAAATAGATTTTGCAGATAAAAGAAATTTAATCATAGTTTCAGTAATTATGATATTAGGAATAGGAAAAACTGTTTTAGAATTTAACATAGGAGCAATACCAGTAACAATTGATACGATTGCTTTATCTACTATAGTAGGAATTGCGTTAAATTTAATTCTTCCAAAGAAAAAGGAAGTATCATAAATTTAAGTTCTATTGTATGTGAAAAATTGTATACTTAATCTTAAAAGCTGTTGCACAGAAGTGCAGCAGCTTTTTAAGATTTATTAGATTTAATTCTAGATCTAAATAATAGTTTTCTAAGAGCTGGTCCGTCAAATGGTATTAATGGATAAAGATATGATTCGCCAGTTAAAGTTTTGGTAGAGGCTAAAATTATTATTGATAATATAATTCCTATAATAAATCCCCAAATGTGAAATATACTAGTGAAAATTAATATCATAAGTCTAAGAAATTTTATAGCATAGCTTAATTCGATACTTGGTTGCGTAAAACTTGCTAGAGCAACTATAGCCATATATAAAATTGTCTCCGGTATAAGCCATCCTGTATTTACTGTATATTCTCCTAAAAGTAGAGCGCCTATAACTGATAAAGACATTCCCAGTGAACTAGGAGTATTTAAAGATGCCAATTTTAAACCATCGATACCTAATTCCAATAATAGAAATTGAAATATTAGTGGAACTGTATAAGAAGTTGATGGTAGCAAAAACCTCATCGACGTAGGTAACATGTTCTCATATTGAACTAGTAAGAGATAGCATGGAGTAATAAAAATTTGAGAAATAAATATAAAATTTCTTATTATTCTTAAATAATTTCCTGTGAGAAATGGAAAATAATAATCTTCAATATTTTCAAAAAAATCAAATATGCAAGTAGGAATTAACATTGCTGTAGGATTATTATCCACTAATAATATAATCTTACCTTCTAGTATATGAGCTGCTGTTACATCAGGTCTTTCAGTGTACCTTACTTTCGGAAATGGATTAAACCAACTGTTAGAATTGAGAGATTCTACCAAACTTTCATCGCCCATAGTCAAAGCATCTACTTCTAAGGAATTTAAACGCTTTTTTAATGTACTTAATGCTTTTTTGTTTACAAGATTACTCATATATGCTATAGCTACATCAGTTTTTGATGATGAGCCTATAGTTGTCATTTCAAAAGTTAAATTTGTATCTCTTATTCTACGGCGTATAAGAGCTGTGTTAAAAACTATAGTCTCTACAAATCCATCACGAGCACCCCGTAGTACTTTTTCTTTATCTGGTTCTTCAGGTCCACGAGCTGGATAAGTACGAATATCTAATACAATTGCAGAATTATATCCCTCTATTAACATAATAGTTTGACCACAGAGAAGACTAGTGATTATTTTATCAAAATCTGTTTCTTCTGCTACTTCAATATTAGGAATAACTTTTTCTATAAAATCTTTTGATGTTTTTAGATTTTTGAATACATCTTCTTTTAGGAAGTATATTGATTTCATAAGTGATCTTAGGGCATCATCTTTTGTTAATCCATCTAAGAAGATAAGATATGCTTTTTTATTATGAATTGTGATATTTCTTTCTAATATATCAAAACTTTTTTCTAGGGGGAGCCTAGAACGAATTTCAGAAACGTTTTTCTCAAACTCTGATGAAAATTTCATATATCGTCACCGCTTTCTTTTTTATACTAGAAATAGTATCCACAAATAAAAAATAAATATACTAAAGAATAATATATTGATTTATTGTATCGAGAGATAAAAATATGTATAATAACTCTAAGTGGAAGTGCTTTTAGATTAATAGGTATGCTTATAAGAGTTAAGCGGTAAGTGTAATTTATGAACTAGTTAGAAAGATTACAAGTAGCAAATTAGATAAAAAGGGTATAAAGGTAAAGTGATTCTTTAATATGAGGTGAAAATATGGATAGGGTAATTCTTCACGTAGATATGGATGCCTTTTTTTCAGCAGTGGAGGTAGCGGATAATCCAAGGCTGAAAGGAAAACCTGTAATTGTTGGAGGAAAGTCGGAAAGAGGTGTAGTTTCTACATGTTCTTATGAAGCAAGAAAATATGGGGTAAGATCAGCAATGCCTATATATAAGGCAAAGGTGTTATGTCCTAACGGTGTTTTTTTACCAGTGAGGTATGGTAGATATGTAGAAGTGTCAAAGGAAGTATTTAAAATATTATTTTCTATAACAGAGAATGTAGAAAAGGTTAGTATAGATGAAGCATATTTAGATGTTACAGATATTAATGAAGATCCAAAATTAATTGCATTAAAAATAAAAAGTAAGGTGCTTATGACTTTGGGGTTAACTATTTCTGTAGGTATTTCATACAATAAGTTTTTGGCGAAATTAGCTTCAGATTGGAATAAACCTAATGGATTAAAAGTAATAACGAAGGAAATGATTCCTATGATTCTCTATCCACTTCCCATAGAAAGGGTTCATGGCCTTGGAAAACAGTCTGCAAGGAAACTTCATAATATAGGTATTCGAACAATAGAAGATTTATATGGTTTGCCTAAAAAATATTTTAGTGAATATTTTGGTAAGTTTGGTATAGAAATCTATGATAGGATAAGAGGAATAGATAATAGAGAAGTTGTTTTAGAAAGAGAAAGAAAGTCTGTTGGTAAGGAAATAACATTGAAAGAAGATACTAAAGATATAATAGAACTTAAAAGCTACATAAAGGAGTTTTCAAATTTCATAGCCCAATATTTGGAGAAAAATAATATATGTGGGAAAACTATAACTGTAAAAATTAAGACAGCATCTTTTGAAAATCATACTAAAAGTAAAACTTTCAATAAATTTATTTCATCAGAAAAGGAGATATATGAAGAAGGATGTAAGATCTTAGATGAAATTAATATAAAAGAATATATACGGCTTATTGGGGTTACAATTTCATCATTAGATAATAATAATCTTCAGCAATTAACATTTTATTAGAATGAGGAAAAGAGAAGGAGAAACTAATGAAAAAACGACGTAAAGAAACATTTATAATAGGGGGAGCTTTAATAGCTTTGTCATTATTATTACATTATGGACATTATCTTATTTTTAATGATTTACATCATACATTGATATTTTTATTTGCAGATATAGCTTTTATACCTATGGAAGTATTTTTTACTACATTAGTGTTAGATAAATTTTTAGAAAAAAGACAAAATCAGCATTTGTTTGAAAAGTTAAATATGATAATTGGAGTATTTTATACGGAAGTAGGTACACGATTATTGCATGAATTTGCAGAGTCAGATGATGATATAGAAGATTTAAAGGAAAATGCAATAGTGAATCTTAATTGTAATGAAACAACTTTCAAGCAATTAGAGAAGATTGTAGAAAACCATAAATATGAAGTGAATATGGGAAAAGTTGATTTGAACAGTTTAAGAAATCTTTTAGATAATGAAAAAGATTTACTTATAAACCTAATTACAAATCCTACATTATTAGAACATGAAGAATTTACAGAAATGATGATGTCTATTATGCATCTTAGAGAAGAACTGGATAGTAGATGCAGCGAACATATGGAGGATTATGAAATTAATCATATATCAGCAGATATTTCAAAAGCTTATGGATATCTAGCAAAAGAATGGGTAAGATATATGAAATATCTTAAAGATAACTATCCACAATTATTTATTAAAGCAGTAATAAGCAATCCTTTTGATGGAAGAGATAAAAAAGAAAAAGATTGTGTTTTGTTAGATAGAAAGTAATTTTTAGGACAATGCATAATTTTCTGTGAAATATTAAGTGTTAAAGTTTGCTGCAAAGAATAGATTAGTTTTATTAAATTAGTTGTATATGATATAAAATTATTATAGAAGTTAATAAAAAGGTATCGCTGACAAACTTTGCGATACCTTTTTATTTAAATTGGTTTAGGATCAATATAAATGGTTTTATTAGTTAAGTAAATAACCATTCCGGCTTTAGCACCATTAGGTTTTCTTACATTTTTTATTTCGGTATAATCTACTGGAACTTTAGTGCCAGATCTTCCTTTTGAATAATATGCAGCTAAGTTAGCGGCGTATTCAAGTGTTGTATTAGGAATATCACTAGAGGTTCTTTTTATTATTACATGAGAACCGGGGATATTTTTAGTATGCAACCAAATGTCATTTTTAGAAGCAAATTTTGTTGTTAGATAATCATTTTGAATATTATTTTTTCCGACATAAATATCTATTCCATCAGGAGAAATGAACTTCAAAGGCTTTGTTGAAGTTGATTTCTTTTTCTTTTTTGAAAACTTAATATATCCTTCAGTAATAAGTTCGTTTTTTATGTCATCTATTTCGTTATAGTTCTCAATTAAGTTAATATTCGTTAAAACAGAGGTTAGATACTCTAGTTCAATTTTATTATGTTCTAATTGAATATTAGCCATCTCTTCAGATTTTTTAAGTTTATTATACTTCTTATAATATTTTTGAATATTATAGGAAACAGACTTATTAGGATCTAATGATATAGTAATATAATCATTTGTATAATAATTATATACATTAGCTTCTTTATCGCCATCTTTAATAGCATAAATATTTGATGTTAGTAATTCACCATAAAGTTTAAACTTGTCTTTATCCTTAGTTTCTTCAAGAGTTTTAAGAAGTATTTTTTCCTTTTTAACACAACGTTCAATATTATTATTAATAAGTTTTTGAAGTGTTAAAGTCCTATTCTTTAATCTATCTGCTTTATCTTTCTTTTTATAATAATCCTCAATAAGTAGAGAAGGAGAGGAATAATTTTTAAAAGTTGAATTATCTAATGAAAGTGGCATTGATGAAAAATTAAAAGGAACACCATTTTCAATATATATATTAAATTCAGGAGATATACTAAAGTAATTTTTTATATAAGAGAATAAATCTTCATTATTATATTTTAGGTATAGATCTTTAGAGATATCTTTACCTATTCCCATAAATACTTTAGATGCAAAGGCTGTATTAAAGTCTGTAGTTGAAGCAATGGCTTCAAAGTCTTCTTTAGTGAAAGTAAATGGATCTAATTTATTAGTTGATGGTGGTAGAACAAATTCTAAAGATGGAAGAATGGTTCTAAACCTGTTTATATCTTCTGTTACGTGCTTTATAGAATCCATTATAACATTATCTCTATCTCTTACTAATGTTATATTTGAGTGACGTCCCATTATTTCAAAGTATAGATTATATTTACTATCAAAGCCTAGTTCATCAGTTGTTAGAAAAGAAATTTTTCCTATTCTATCAGTTTTTATTTGTTCAATATCTATAATTTTAGAATTGTTCAAGTATTTTCTAAGCACCATATTGAATAATGGTGGTGTTAGGGGATTTTCTTTAATTTCATTTGTAATATGTATTTTAGGATAGGATGAGGAAGATGAAATTAGCAGTTTTACCTTCCCGTGATTTTTTGTTTTTATAGTGAAAATTATTTCATCCTTTTCAGGTTGATTTATTTTATTAATTCTACCATTAATAATTATACTTTTAAGTTCATTTATAACATAATGGAGGTATAAACCGTCGAATGCCATGATATCATCTCCTTATTATCTTTGGTTATTAGTATAACATTGATAAAAATTAAAATAAAGTACTATTGATAATTCAAAAAAGTCATTGTACTATATAGTATGTAGTAGTAGAAGGAGAATGGAAGAATGAGGCTAAAGTATTATAGGACGGTAATGGCTTTAACACTTATTTTATTATTGATGTTACAAGGATGTACTTCAAAGAATACTAAAAAAAATGATGGTAAATATTTAGAACTTGAACAAAACATTATCATCGGTTTTGATAGAAACGGAGTAAAATACTATAATTTTGATGATTTAAATGAGGTGTTATATACAGAAGAAAATACTATAGATGTACTATATAATAAAGAACCATTAGTAGTAGTAGATATTAAACAAGAAAAAGCAGATGAAAATTACATAGAGATATATACAAAAGATAGTATAATAACTTTGAAGGATTTTAAAAATTATTCAAATATAAAGTTAAGCAACAATGGAAAATACTTAGGCTACTATTCTTATAATGAAGAAGACGTTATAGATAGTTTAAAAATATTTGATATAGAGACTAAAGAGGAAAAAGAAATTCCTAGTGAATATATAATATCTGGAGATAATTATTCAATTGTAAATAATATAGTTTATTTTTATGGTGTGCATAATAAAGGAAATGAAGCAGCATTATATCAATATGATATTAAAAAAGATAAAGTTTCTAAAAGAAAAATTGATATAGATGGAATAATTACGTACTATAAGGCTATTGGAAATTCAGAAGTTATATTTACTTTTGATGGAGTAAGTTATAACTTAAGCATATTTAAAGATAGTAAAAAAGTAACATCTAGAGATGATTTTACAAAGATAGAAGACTTTTTATGTGTAAATGATAAATATTATATAGTTGGAGTGACAACAGATGACGCTACGAGAATATATGAAATATCGTCAGACGGTGAAAAGAGAACAATGACATTTGACTTTCCAAAGAGTATATATGTCGATAGAGGTATTGTAAGTGATGGAAATAATATATACTTCGTCGGCGACGATGCTGATTTTAAAAATAATAAGTTATACAAATTGAATATTAAGTCTAGAGAAGTTACAATATTTAACACTTATTCTGATGAAATAAAGATAAGGTAAGAATGTAAAAGTACAAACATTCTTACCTTTTTTTTATATATGTGAATTAATTACAGCGAAGTGGCAAATAATCTTAATGAGGTGAAAAAATGAATGAGTTGGAAGAATATATAACGAATGAAAATATAACAGATATACATATAGAACAAAAAAAGGATAGAGGAGTATTACGGATTAGAATTAATGGTGATCTTAAGGAAGAAAAAGAATTTTCAAAAGAAGAAGTTCAAAGTGTTATTGCAAAAATTAAAGTAAGGAGCAAATTAGAATTAGATAAAAAAAGAATTTGTCAAGATGGGAGTTTCAATATTAAATTTCAAGGAAAAGAATACAGTATTAGAGTTTCGTCACTTCCTACGATATTTGGAGAAAAAATTAACCTTAGAATTTTAAGAAATAAAAGTGCATATTCATTGGAATCATTAAAATTTATACCTAAGGATACATTACAGTTGCTATTATGTGCTAATAGTGGGCTTTTGTTAATTGGTGGACCTACAGGAAGTGGCAAGACAACAACTTTATTTAACATAATAAATTCTATAGATACTATAGGTAAAAATATTATAACTATTGAAGATCCAGTTGAATATATAATACCTTCTGCAAACCAAGTTGAAGTCAATGAAAAGGCTAATTTTACTTTTTCAAATATATTACGGTCTGTTTTAAGACAAGATCCAGATATTATAGTCATAGGTGAACTTAGAGATGAAGAAACAGTAAGACTAGCACTTAGAGCGGCACTTACAGGACATTTAGTTATATCAACAATACATTGTAATGATAGTTATGGAGCTATTAATAGACTTGTAGATATGGGCATTGATAAAACTCTTATTAAAGATACATTGATAGCAGTTATATACCAAAGATTACTTAAAAAAAGGTGTAACTGTAATAGTGATCCTAATTGTTTAATATGTCGGGGTAAGGGATATGATGGCAAAGTTGTTGCTGGAGAATATATAGTAAATGATAGATATGATTTAAAAAATGATTTATCTAAAGAGTATTTATGCAAGAATAAAATATCCCTTAGAAATTATTGCAAAGAGCTGTGGGATAGAAACATTATACCTAAGGAGGAATACTTATCTTTATTAGTTTAAAAAGGATACAACCAAAAGAAATAAGTAACTTATTTTATCAATTAAGTATTTTATCTAAGGCAGGAATATCTATAGTTGTTGCATTAGATATTATAAGTAGGCAATGCAAAAATAATAAATTAAGATATAGCTTAAATAAAATAATGGAAGAGATATTAAAAGGAAAGAGCATATACAAATCTTTCTCTAATAGAAAGATTTTTGATGGATATGTAATACAATCAATTAAGGTAGGAGAAGAAAGTGGCAACATTGATGAGGTTTTTTATAATATACACAAGAATTTAGAATCTAAGATTAAAACGAGAAGAAGTATATTACAAGCTATGGCATATCCAATTGTAGTGCTTATTATATGTTATATTTTGTTTAATATAATTTTTATAATAATTGTACCAGAATTATCATCAACTATTACTGTAAGTAAAAGTGACATATCTACTTTAGTAAGATTTTCATTGTGGTTTAAAAGAAACTATATAATTATAAATTCTATGGTATTTATAATTGGAGTTTTGATTGTAAAGTTGTATGAGAAAATAAAAGCTAACAATGATAACTTTACAATTAAAATACCGATCTTTGGAGAATTAATCTTATCTAATTTGAGAATAGGAATATATGAATCATTATTCTTACTTATAAATAATGGCGTACCAATTACTACAGCTATAGAAAATATCATATATGATTGTAAAAGCAAATTTATAAAAGAAGTTTTAAATAAGGTATTAATAGATATAAGAAATGGTAACGACTTAACGGTGGCATTAAATAAAAAATATATTTTTGATGATATATCTATGGTACTAATAACAACAGGAATAGAAAGTGGATATTTACCGGAGACAATAGAGAAGGTTACAGAAATGGAAAAAGAAAAGTTTAATATTAAGCTGAATAAAGTAGTAAAGAAGATAGGACCTGTTATGCTTATTATAATGGGTGGAGTTGTATTATCTATAGTTATTTCTGTTATGGAAACTATGTTTTCTTATATGGAGGGAATTATGTGAAAAAAGGATTTACACTAATAGAAGTGCTAATAACATTGTCTATATTAGTTATATTAATGTCTATAGTGGCACCTAATTATACTGAAATAAGAAAAAATGTAGATAAAAACAAATATATATTAAATTCTGTATTAGTATATGACTATGTTAAAGCTCATAATGAAAAGAATGGTATAGATAAAATAAGTCAATTAAAAGAAGTAATTGAAAATACTGTAGCTGTTACTGATTTAGAAGTTACTATTGGAGGCGAAGGTGTAGAGTCTGTAAAGTATAAAGAGAAAGGTAAAGAATTAAGGTTAAAATTAGACAATAAAAAGTTTACTTATAAATTGTATTTAGAAGGGAAAGTAATTTACAGTGGAGATTAGAAAAGGTTTTACTCTAATAGAAGTAATATTAGGGTTATCTATTGTTGTTTCCTTAATTATTCCTTTAGGTTCATTTATAAAGGTCTATAAGAGAAAAGCAACATTATATAGAGGAGAAATGATAAAAAATGAAATTGGTAATTTCATTTTTAGAGGAAAAGAAATATCAAAAAGGAGAGGTGAAGAAGGAATTATAGTTATTCAGCCTACAAACAATAAGATGATTTATACAATTGGTAAAGAAGAAATAGATCACTATAACCTAAAAGGTGAGTTTACTTTTATAGATGACACTACGGTAAATAAACAAAAAATAAACTTAGGGAAAGATGGAAATATAAACACATCAATAAAAGTTAGGTTTAAAGATAAGTATGATAGGAAATATGATGTTTCAATTAGGGTAGGAGTGAGCAATATTTTTTATGAATAGAAAAAAAGGCGTTATAATGATAGAACTATTACTATCTATAGCTATTTTTCTATATATGTCTGTAATTGTAATGAAAGTTATTGAGAAAAATACTAAGGTAGAAATGTCTAACAAAAGAATTAAACATAATATGAGGTTATTAAACGTAATTAGAGAAAAGACAATAGCAGATAATAAAAAAGATTATCATATAATAATTCCAGAGGAAAATTTAAAATTTAAAAAACTAAAAAGTAATAAGCTTAATGATCTATGTGGTAAAAAGAAAGATAAGTATGTTGATATATATAAAAGTAATGAAAATATAAGTATTACATTATATGAAAGAGTAGAAGGTGGGTATGAAGTATATAAAATTAAAAAATAGACAGAGGGGTTCGATTTTAATTAATTTGCTAATTCTACTTATGATTAATGTATTAATCATGATATTTACATTAAGGTATATGTATAATATAAAAAATAGGTATATAAATAAAATTGATGAAAATAGAAAATATATAGATATAAGTTGTGTTACAGATCAAATAACACACATGTTATCAGAAGAAATAACACAACTTAAAATTGAAGATGATAGTATAAGTTATTTTCATAATAAAAAAAGGTACATAATAAATAAAGGCGATAAAGGATTAAGATATATAGTAAATAATGATGATAAACATTATGTTCTTATGAGTAGGTATATAGATCAATGTAAATTTAACTATGAACCTTCTGAAAAATTATTATACATATATTTGAAATCAAAAAGTGGGGAGGAAAATTTTTGTTGTATAAAGATAAAAAAAGAGGCTTTATTATGATATGGATAGTAATTATTATGAGTGTAATGATAATGTTAGAGTTTATGATAGCCAATATATTAATAAAAGAAAGACAAACGATTATTTACACAGAAAAGAATATAGAGTATCAGTACATCAAAGATTAGTGTATTTAATTTGCAAATAATCATAAGTTTTGATAAAATATCATTGTTGTTTATGTATGTATACTATAATTTAAGAATAAATATTAAAAATATAGTATTAGGTTAACTAAATAGGTTATAATAATAATGAAAATCATTTTGGAGGGATATTAATGATATCAGCAGGAGATTTAAGAAAAGGTACTACGTTTGAACTAGATGGACAAGTGTATACAGTTATAGACTTTTTACATGTTAAGCCAGGAAAAGGAGCTGCATTCGTTAGAACTAAGCTTAGAAACGTTATAAATGGTGGGGTTACAGAAACTACTTTTAACCCAACAGCTAAATTCCAAGAAGCAGTAATCGAAAGAAAAGAGATGCAATATCTTTATTCTGATGGAGAATTATATTACTTCATGGATGGAGAAACATATGAACAAATTCCATTAAACTTTGATCAAGTTGAAAATGCTATTAAGTTCTTAAAAGAAAATATGTTTGCTATAATTAAGTTCTATAAAGGTGAAGCTTTTTCAGTTGAAGCACCAAACTTTGTTGAATTACAAGTTGTAAGTACTGAACCAGGAGTAAAAGGAAATACAACTACTAATGTAAATAAACCAGCAACATTAGAAACAGGTGCTGAAATTGGTGTTCCATTATTCGTAAACGAAGGTGACATGATAAGAGTTGATACAAGAACTGGAGAATACATGGAAAGAGTTTAATTTTCCTTAAGAGAGGAAGAGTATATGAATATTAATGAAAAAATATCTACTCTTGAAAATCTTGAAAATAAGTCTTGTGAAGTTAAATTATTTATAGATATAATAAAAGATTTGCAAGGTGAAATAGAAAATCTTAGCAACGAAAATCATTTGTTAAGAGAGTATATTGATACTATAGAAGAGGATCTAAGAGAAGTAGAATCAGTACTTTCAGTAGAAGATGATGAATTAGAAATTGATAATTTTGACGAAGAAGAATTTATTCAAGTTAGTTGCAATAGTTGCAAGGAATCTCTATATATAGATAAGGAAATTTATGAAAGTGAAGAAAAGTTTGATTGTCCTAATTGCGGAAATTTAGTAACTTTTGTAAAGAAATAATATTTTAAAATCACTATCTCTGAGAATAAAGATAGTGATTTCTTTATTTTGATATGGAGTAACAATATGGCAGGAATAAATATACAAAAATTGAAATAATAAGAAAAATAGAGATATAAAGAGCATAAATAAAGTAGGTTATGGTAATTTCTTACAGTTAGACTTTTATACCTGTAAGTGCTATACTAATTATACAATTATAGTGATATAATACAAATATGGTCGCAAGAAGGAAGGTGACTACAATTAAATTTACAAGTAGACAAGAAGAAATAGTGAGATTGGTTAAAGAGTTTCAACCTATAACTAGTGAAAAAATAGCGGAGAAGTTGAATCTTACCAGGGCGGCATTGAGAGCAGATCTTTCAATACTTACAATGAGTGGTATGCTTGATGCTAAGCCGAAAGTAGGATATATTTTTTCTAATAAAGAAAATAATATTTCAATTGGAGAAAATACTCTTACCACAAAGGTAAAAGATATAATGTCTAAAGCTGTAGTAGTAGGGGAAAATACTATGGTGTATGATGCAGTGTTAGAATTATTTCTTAATGATAGCGGTACCTTATTTATTGAGAATGATGGATTTTTAGTTGGTGCAGCATCAAGAAAGGACTTTCTAAAAACAGCTATAGGAGGTAGTGACATGCATAAAGTTCCAGTGGGAATTATTATGACAAGAATGCCTAATATAGTTTTTGTAGAGGAAGATGATACAGTTATTTCAGCTGCTAAGAAAATTATAGATCACGAGGTTGACTGTCTTCCGGTTGTAAGAAAGGAAATAAAAGATGCAAAGGAAAGCTATAAGGTAGTGGGAAAAGTTTCGAAGACTAATATAACTAAGTTATTTGTTGAAGCAGCATCTAAATAGTAATGATACTATCGGGAAAATCCCGTTAGATATATATTAATATGACAAAGGGGATGTTGTTATATGGTTAATAATAAGTATGTATACCTTTTTAAGGAAGGTAATGCTTCAATGAGAAACCTTTTAGGGGGAAAAGGTGCAAACTTAGCAGAAATGACAAATTTGGGAATACCGGTGCCTCAAGGATTTACAGTTACTACAGAGGCATGTACAAAGTTTTATGATGATGGTAAATTAATATCAGAATCTGTTAAAAACGAGATGAAAGAAGCTATAAGAAATTTGGAAGTAATAACAGGTAAAACATTTGGGTCAACAGAAAATCCGTTATTACTTTCAGTAAGAAGTGGTGCTAGAGTATCTATGCCAGGTATGATGGATACTATTTTAAATTTGGGACTTAATGATGATGCTACTATAGGGCTTTCAAATTTAACAGGTAATGAAAGATTTGCTTATGATTCATACAGAAGATTTATTCAAATGTTTTCTGACGTTGCTATGGGGATTGAGAAAAGATATTTTGAAAACGTATTAGATGATATTAAAGCTGAAAAGGGAGTAAAGTTTGATACAGAACTTACTGCTGATGACTTAAAAGAAGTTGTAATTAGATATAAAGATATCTATAAAAGAGAGATGGGAAAAGATTTTCCAGATAATCCATTTGATCAATTAATAGCTGCGGTAGAAGCAGTATTTAGATCATGGGAAAATCCAAGAGCTATAGTATATAGAAGACTTAATGATATTCCATCTGATTGGGGAACTGCTGTAAATGTTCAATCTATGGTTTTTGGAAACATGGGAGACAATTCAGGAACTGGTGTAGCATTCACTAGGGATCCAGCTACAGGAAATAATAAAATATATGGTGAGTACTTAATTAATGCTCAAGGGGAAGATGTTGTTGCAGGAATAAGAACTCCCCAACCTATATCTAAACTCGAAGAGGATCTTCCACAATGCTATAAAGAGTTTATGGATATAGCACATAGACTAGAAAATCATTATAGAGATATGCAAGATATGGAGTTTACTATTGAACAGGGTAAATTATATTTCTTACAAACTAGAAATGGAAAGAGAACAGCACAAGCTGCTTTAAAGATTGCCGTAGATTTAGTAGATGAAGGTTTATTAAGTAAAGAGGAAGCTATATTAAAAGTTGAACCAAAACAATTAGATTCATTACTTCATCCAACTTTTGATACAGATGAATTAAAAAAGAGTACAGTTATAGCAAAAGGACTTCCAGCATCACCAGGAGCAGGGTGTGGAAAAGTTTACTTTACTGCAGAAGATGCAAAGTTTGCAGCTGATAGAGGAGAAAAGGTAGTACTTGTACGTTTAGAAACATCACCAGAAGATATTGAAGGAATGGTTGTTTCAGAAGGTATTCTTACAGTTAGAGGAGGAATGACATCTCATGCTGCAGTTGTTGCAAGAGGAATGGGAACATGTTGTGTAGCTGGTTGTGGAGAACTTGAAGTAAATGAAGAGGAAAAGTATTTTAAAGCTGGAAACAATATTTATAAAGAGGGAGATTATATTTCTATAGATGGTTCTACAGGTAATGTATATGGAAAGGCTATTAAAACAGCTACTCCAGAGATAACAGGGTACTTTGGAACATTTATGGAATGGGCAGATTCTATAAGAAAGCTTAATGTTAGAACAAATGCTGATACACCAAGAGATGCTAAACAAGCAGTAAAATTTGGTGCAGAAGGAATTGGATTATGTAGAACAGAGCATATGTTCTTCCATGAAGAAAGAATAGCTGCAGTTAGAGAAATGATTGTAGCAAAGACAGAAGAGCAAAGAAGAAAGGCTTTAGATAAAATTTTGCCAATGCAAAAAGAAGACTTTATTGGAATTTATGAGGCTATGGAAGGAAAAGCTGTTACAATAAGATTCTTAGATCCACCATTACATGAATTTTTACCAACTGCAGATGAAGATATTGAAGCATTAGCAAAAGAAATGAATATAGATTTAAATGAATTAAAAAATACAATTGCTTCACTTCATGAATTCAATCCGATGATGGGACATAGAGGATGTAGATTAAGTGTTTCTTATCCAGAAATTGCAGAAATGCAAACAACTGCAGTTATAGAAGCAGCTTTAGATGTTAAGAAGAGATTAGGATATGATATTGTACCTGAGATAATGATTCCATTAGTAGGAGAAGTAAAAGAATTAAAATATGTAAAAAATATTGTAGTTTCTGTTGCTGATAAACTTATTAAAGATAGTGGAATAGATATGAAATATAAAGTAGGTACAATGATTGAGATTCCAAGAGCGGCTTTAACAGCTGATGAGATTGCAAGGGAAGCAGAATTCTTCTCATTTGGAACAAATGATTTAACACAAATGACTTTTGGATTCTCAAGAGATGATGCTGCTAAGTTCTTAAATGATTATTATGAGAAGAAGATTTATGAATTTGATCCATTCTCAAAACTTGACCAAAATGGTGTAGGAAAGTTAGTTAAGATGGCAGCAGATGCAGGAAGAGCTACAAGAAAAGATATTAAGCTTGGAATTTGTGGAGAACATGGCGGTGATCCATCATCAGTAGAATTCTGTCATGCTGTTGGATTAAATTATGTATCTTGTTCACCATATAGAGTTCCAGTTGCAAGACTTGCAGCTGCACAAGCACAAGTTAAAAATCCTAGATAATATATATAAGGGAACGAAAAGGGAGGCTGTCGCACAAAGAAGCTAGAGATTAAGAGTGCGGCAGTTTTTTATAAAATAGGATATCAAGGCACAAGTCACAGGTATGGATGAAATTCCCTTTGGGGAATTTCTGAGATTTTAAGTGTGATAATTTTGTATATAGAGTAAGGTGGTTTTCTTAAGATATTTATATGTGATATAGAACTATTACGGGGGGCTAATGAAGGTTGCACCTTCATGTAGCTTGGACTATGAATCTATGATTTATAAAAAACAACATTTAAGAATAACAGTTTTATATACGCACTCGACATATCTATAACCTTACTTGTGCCCTGTGCCATCTAACCTGTGATCTAATAAAAGGAGGTATCGCTAACAACTTTTTATGTTAATGCGACACCTCCTTTTTTGATAAAGTTGAAAAAATAAAAATTATAGTACTAGTTTCTTTCGTTTTTAAAACGATTATAAATATAAAATTTATATGAAAATATAAATTTTATGTGATTTTCACTTTGGTTATTATATTTATTCAAAAGATTATTGTACTCTTCATAAGATAGAGTTGGTCTATTTAAAAAGTCTTTGCATAATCGCCAATGCTTTTGAGGAAAGCTTAGATATGAAAAAAGATAAATATGTTCATTAAAATTTAAAGGGGATATTTTCTCATATATATTTAAAAGATATGAGAAAAGAAAAAAGTTCCATTTAGTATTTTCTCTTCTTAAAAAACGTCTAAAAAAGTAACAGAGATCTGAGATTCTATAATCAATTCTACATTTATCAAAATCAATAATCCAAGGGTTCATATTAGTATCAATAATTATATTTTTGTTAACATAATCTTTATGACATAAAGTTTTAGGAAGAGCATTAGTGTCAATTAATTTTGAATATAACACGCTGATATATGCAGTGTTTAAAATATAGTCTTTATAATCAAAAATTTTCTTTGAAAAGATATCTTTTTGATTGCTACATATGTCAATATACTTTTTTAAGTCACCAAAATGTTTTGAGTATGAAAAAGATGAACTATCAGATCCAGTTAAAACCTTAGATCCTTTTATAGGTGAAAAATTTTTTCCAGCAATATGCATATTAGCGAGATTTTTTAGTGAAATTTCTAAATGAGTTAGAATATCATAATTACACCTTATACCTTCAATCCATGGTGTTAATATGAAAAGCATATTATTATATTTAAAATATCGTCCATTGTTAGTAGTAGGAATAAGAATAGGACATGATATATTATGAAGATTTAACCATATTATTGATGAATATATAAATAGTAGTGTTTCCTCATCATAATAAACTTTTTTTAGGCAATATGATTTGGATATTGTATCTATTTTATATACCATTCTATCTTTTGCAGTAGCTTTAGCTTTTACAAGTTCAATAGAATTAGCTTTAATATTATATTCTTTTAAAATTAAATCATAAATTAATTTGTTAGATAAAGTTGAGTTAGACATATAAAAATCTCCTTAATCGTTATAGTATAAGAATATTAAAGAAATAATATATTTATGCATGAAGTATATTAATAAATGGAATAGAAATTTTTAAAATAATATTAAGTAAAAAGAGGAAATGAGAATTTTATAAAGAAGTAATATTAATCAGGAGGATTTATATGAATATAAGAGAAACTATAGAGAAGAGAGAAGAACTTACATTAAATAAGTATGCTGTATTATCTAAAAACACTAGAGGAAGAAAAGTTAAAGAAAAAGAAGAGGATATTCGTACTTGTTTTATGAGAGATAGAGATAGGATAGTTCATACAAAATCATTCAGGAGATTAAAGCATAAAACACAAGTATTTATAAAGACATCAGGAGATCATTATAGAACGAGATTAACTCATACACTAGAAGTAGCCCAAATTGCAAGAACTATTGCTAAGGGTATAGGACTTAATGATGATTTAGTTGATGCTATAGCATTAGGACATGATATAGGTCATGTAGCTTTTGCTCACAATGGTGAAGAAGTATTAAATGAATTGATGCCTAATGGATTTAAACATAATATTAATTCTATACGAGTATTGACACACCTAGAAAAAAACGGCGTTGGATTAAACCTTACTGAAGAAGTATTGGATGGTATACTGCATCATTCAGGATTTGGCAAAAGTGGTGAAGAAGCGTTTACATTAGAGGGTCAAGTAGTAAAATATGCAGATAAGATAGCTTATGTAAATCATGATATTGATGATTCAATAAGAGCAGGGTTAATAGTGGAAGAAGATCTTCCCAAAGAATATATTAATATCTTAGGACATAGTAATTCTGATAGAATAAACAAGTTAGTTCATGACATAATATATAATACTATAGATAATTTAAAAGATGGCAATATAAAGGTGACACAAAGTAAAGAAGTCGGTTATGCATTAACAGGACTTAGAAGTTTTATGTTCAAGGAAGTATACAAAGGAAATATACTTAAAAATGAAAGAGAAAAAGCTAAGTTCGTATTTGAAGAAGTATTTATGTTTTATATTAAAAATCCAGATAAGTTACCGGAGTTTTATAGAAATATTGCAAAAAATGAGGGTATTTATCAGGGTGTCTGTGATTACATAGGTGGTATGAGTGATGATTATTGTATTCATTTATTTAATGAATTATATGTTCCTAAGTTTGTAATATATTAAGAATATGTGACTTGGAACTATGCAATAATATAATAAAAGAATAACATAATTAATATATTTAAATTAAAAATAAAAAGAGGAAATATAATTTGGATGTCGAATATTAATTTAATTGTACGAAAAAAATAGAGGTGGTTTTTATTTGATAAGTGATGAATTAATCCAGAGGATAAAAGATGAAAATGATATTGCTAGTGTGATTGAAGAAAGTGGTGTCAGACTCAAACGGAGTGGTAAATATTTAACTGGATTATGTCCCTTTCATAAAGAGAAAACTCCATCATTTACAGTTACACCTGAAAAAGGAATATATAAATGTTTTGGATGTGGAGAAGCAGGCAATGTAATTGTATATGTAATGAAAACTAAGAACCTGCCGTTTGTTGAAGCGGTAAAGTATTTAGGGGAAAGAGCCAACATAGAAATTGATGAAGGCAACAAAGAATCCAAGAAGAGGAAGGAGTTTAAAGATAAACTTCTTAAAATCAATAAGGAAAGTGCAAGAATATTTTTTAATAACTTAAAAACTAATAAAAAAGCACAAAATTATTTTAGAGATAGGGAATTGAATATAGCAACAATTAAGAAATTTGGTTTAGGTTATGCCGAAGACTCATGGCATTCACTTATGAATGAGTTAAGACGAAGAGGATATAAAATAGATGATTTGATAACCTTAGGATTGGCTATTAAGAGTGAAAAATCCACCTATGATAGATTTAGAAATAGAGTGATTTTCCCGGTTTTTGACTATAGAGGAAATGTAATTGGATTTGGTGGAAGAGTTTTAGATGATTCTAAGCCTAAATATCTTAATTCTCCAGAAAGTTTAATTTTTAAAAAAGGTGATAATTTATATGGCTTAAATTTTGCTATAAAAAGTGGACTTGAAAAGTCAATAATTATGGTAGAAGGCTATATGGATGTAATTACTCTTCATGAGCATAATATTACCAATGTAGTGGCTTCGTTAGGAACAGCTTTAACTGTTAATCAAGGAAAACTTCTAAAGAAATTTGTTGATACAGTTATAATTTGTTATGATGCTGATGCAGCAGGTAAAAATGCTACTGAAAGAGGATTTAAAGTATTACAGGATATGGGGCTTAAAATAAAGATTTTGAGGATTCCAGATGGAAAAGATCCTGATGAGTTTGTTAAAAAAAATGGTAGAGACAAATTTATAGAACTTGTTGAAAAATCTATGTCATTAAATGAATATAAACTTGAACTTATAAGAGAAAAGTATAATCTTAATGAAGCAGAAGAGGTGCGCTATTTTATAGAAGAATCTCTGAAGGAAATTTGTATAGATTTATCTAGTTTAGAACGGGATGAATTTATACATAATATAAGTGAGATTACTAAAGTTAGAGAAGAAATTATAATAGATACATTAAGAAAAATGGAGAATTTTAAAGGTAATTATGAAAAAGTGAATAATTCGGGGTATATTGGTCAAAATATACATTTAGAGAAGAGTAGTTTGAGAATAGAAAGAATATTATTAAAATTATCTTTAAAGAATATTGAGAATTATAAGTTAATATCACAGTACAATGATAAAGAATATTTATATTCAAATGAGACGACACCTTTATTTGAGAAAATTAAAGAGCTTTACGATAGTGGGAAAGTTGATATAACAAAAGATATAGAGGCAAGATGTAATGATGAAGGAACTTTGAAAACACTTATAAAAGTTAGAGAAGAACCTATTATTACAGATGGATATGAAGACGATAAGCTTATATTTGATTGTATAAGAAGACTTAAAAAATTTAAGCTAGAAGAAGAAATAGAGTTCTTAAATAAAGAGATTAAAGATAAAGAGAAGTTAGGTTCAGTTAGTGAAACAATAACATTATTGAAGAGAATGAAAGAGAAACAAAAACAATATAAAGAACTCTAGGGATATTGAGAGGAGGTCTAGCATGGAAAAGGTGAATCCAAAAGACAAGGCTGGAATGTTAAAGATAGTTAAAAAATTAATTGATACAGGTAAATCAAAAGGAAGTTTGACATATAGTGAGATAGTAGATGAACTTGAAGATGTAGAATTAACTCCTGAACAAATTGAACAGGTTTATGAAGCTTTAGAATCAATGGGTATAGAAGTAATTGGGGATAATAAAGATGCAGTAGAAGAAACAACTGAGGAAATTGATATATCAATTCCGGAAGGAATATCTATAGATGATCCTGTTAGAATGTACTTAAAAGAAATTGGTAAGGTTCCACTATTATCATCAGAAGATGAAATATCATTAGCTATGAGAATAGAAGAAGGAGATCAATATGCAAAGAAAAAGCTTGCAGAAGCAAATCTTAGACTTGTTGTATCTATAGCTAAAAGATATGTTGGAAGAGGAATGCTATTTTTAGATCTTATACAAGAAGGAAATTTAGGTTTAATAAAAGCTGTAGAAAAATTTGATTATAGAAAAGGTTATAAGTTCTCAACTTATGCAACATGGTGGATAAGACAGGCAATAACTAGAGCTATTGCGGATCAAGCTAGAACTATAAGAATACCTGTTCATATGGTAGAGACAATAAATAAACTTATTAGAGTTGAGAGGCAATTAGTTCAAGAGTTAGGAAGAGCTCCTCAACCGGAAGAAATATCAGAAAAAATGGATATGCCAGTTGAAAAAGTTAGAGAAATTATGAAAATAGCACAAGAACCTGTTTCATTAGAAACACCAATAGGTGAAGAAGAGGATTCTCACCTTGGAGATTTTATACCTGATGATGAAGCACCAGCACCGGCAGAAGCAGCAGCTTTTACAATGTTAAAAGAGCAATTAATTAATGTTTTAGATACTCTTACACCTAGGGAGGAAAAAGTATTAAGACTTAGATTTGGTCTTGACGATGGTAGAACAAGAACCCTTGAAGAAGTAGGTAAAGAGTTTAATGTAACAAGAGAAAGAATAAGACAAATTGAAGCTAAGGCGTTAAGAAAATTGAGACATCCAAGTAGAAGTAAAAAACTTAAAGATTATTTAGATTAGAGCATCACTTTTGATGCTCTTTTATTATTGGTGGTAAGTAATTATTATGGTATAATTATATATAATATAAGGGGGAGAGGTTATGAAGATTTACAAGCAAAAACTAGGAGTTGGAAGTTTTTATTTAATATTCATGACATTGATTCTTAATTTCGGTTTTTTATTTATTTCAATGTTTATTAAATCTTATATGATAAAATTATTTGGATTAGTATCTTTAATATGTATTGATATATATCAACTATATTACATAATTATATCGTTTACAACTAGATATATAATAGATGAAGATTCTTTAATTATTAATACATTTTTTTATTTAAGAAATATAAAGATACCTATGAATGAAATAATAGAACTTTTACGTGAAAAGAATAAAATAGATGGAATGATTTTAGATGGATATGGAATGAAAAAATTTGCGTTTGGTAGAATATATATAGAAAACATAGGTACTACGAGAGCATATGTTTCTAATTTTGAAAATGTTTTACTAATTAAAACTGTTAATGGTAATTTTGCAATTTCACCAATAGATATTAATGGTATTTGCAATGAGATATCTATAGAAGGTTCAAAAAAAGTAGAGAGTAAAAAGGTTGTTCCATTATATAAGGATAAGTATTTTTTAATACCATTTATAACAGCATCGTTTCTTATAATAATATTAATGGTAATTCCACTTATTTTGGGAATGAAAGATAACTATGCTTTAAATTCAATGCCGTTATCATTTAATGAAAGATTTGAACCAATTAAATGGGGGACATATACACAATTTACTGTAAATCAAATATCGTATGGTCTTATTACATCAGGGATATTAATATGTATGTTGTTAACTTCTAATGTATATTCCAAATATGATAGAAAATCGTGTTATAAGTATATATACTTACCTCTAATAGTAGCAGTTGTTTTATTATTTATGCAAATTCAAATACTTTCAATATATTATTTTTAGAATACATAGGAGAAAAAAATGTTAGTTTCAAAAAGAATAGAAGAAATATGCAAATTTATAGGTCCTTGTAATAGGTTAGGAGATGTAGGATGTGATCATGGTTATATAGGTTTATTTTCTATAGAAAATAAACTATGTAATAGTGTAATAGCTACAGATATTAGTAAGGATTCATTAAGAAAGGCAATTTTTAATGTTAAAGGATCTAAGTTTTCAGAGGATATTTCCTTTAGAGTTGGTCCAGGGCTTGAAGTGTTTAAAAAAGATGAGATAGACGTAGCTGTTATAGCAGGTATGGGAGGAAATCTTATAAGAGATATAATAGAAGAATCTTTAGATATTTTTAAATCTATGGATTATTTAGTATTACAACCAGTACAAAATGTTGAAGTTGTAAGAAAATATATTTATGAAAAAGGCTATAACTTAATAGAAGAAAAAGTAGTTTATGATGAAGAAAAATACTATCCTATTATTAAAGTATCTTATGGAGAGAATGAAAAAAAATCATTTTCAGATATAGTATATGAATTAGGGGAAAAGGTAATATGTAGTCCTAGTGAAGAAGAACTAATGTATATAAAGCATAAGATAAATCATTTTAAAGAAATTATAAGTTATATAACAAAAGAAACAGAAGCTGCACTTATAAGAAAAAAAGAAATTCAAGATAAAATTAATTTTATGGAGAGTATATTAAATGAAAATAAATGATTTTGAAGTATATATGAATGAAATAGCGCCTACATATCTAAAAGAAGATTTTGATAATGTTGGATTAATGGTAGGTGATAGTGAAAGTGATATATCTAAAATATTAGTGGCGTTAGATGGTACCCTTGAGGTTATTGAAGAGGCTATAGAAAAGGGGTGCGATTTAATATTGACACATCATCCATTAATCTTTAGTAAACCGAGTTCTATTACAGATAAGACGATTCAAGGTACTAAAATAAGAAAGCTTATAAAAAATAATATTGCACTATATTCTGCCCATACAAATTTAGATAGTGTTAAAGGTGGAATAACAGATATATTAGGAAAAATATTAGAACTTGAAGAGATGAAAGTATTAAGTAGTAGTTGCATGGATAGTAATGCTGGTATCGGAAGAATAGGTATAGTAAGTAATAGCACAACATTAAAAGATATACTGGATAAAATAAAAGTTAAATTTAAAATGGATAATATAAGATATTGTGGAGAATTAGATAATAAAATTACTAAGGTAGCGTTATTAAATGGATCAGGACAAGATTATTTTAAATATGCTAAAGATCAAGGTTGCGATTTAATTATAACTGGAGATACCACATATCACTATGTATCAGATTATAGTGAAGAAAAAATAAACATTATAGATATGGAACATTTTTATTCGGAATGGATACCGCTTACAGAAATATCAAAAACAATAAAAAAAGATCTTGAGAAATATGGCGTAGAAGTACAATTATCAGAAAAAAGTAAATCTCCATATAAGAATTATTAAAAATTAATTGATTTAATATATTAATTATGTTAATATACATATGCGAGTAAAACAGATGGTCGCTGCCTAAAATTAGGGAGAGGAAAGTCCGAGCACCGCAGAGCAGAATGCTGGGTAACACCCAGTCAGGGCGACTTGAAGGAAAGTGCAACAGAGATATACCGCCTAGAATTTACTTTCTAGGTAAGGGTGGAAAGGTGAGGTAAGAGCTTACCAGCGCAATGGCGACTTTGCGGCTATGTAAACCCCATTTGGTGCAAGATCGATTTGAAGCAATGAGTTGCTCGCTCGCTTCAGAAGTGTCGCTTGAGTTTATTGGTAACAATAAACCTAGATAGATGACCGTCAAATACAGAACTCGGCTTATAGTTTTAGTCGTACATGAGAGACATTTGGTTATAGTCAAATGTCTCTCTTTTTCTTTGGATAAATTATTTTATTTTGGAAATAATATAAAATAAAAAACCAATAGGAGTGAAAACAATGGCTAAAAGCAAAGGAATTATCAAATGGTTCAATAATGAAGTAGGATGTGGATTTATTGAAACAAAAGATGGTGAAAGCATTTTTATAAGTGATATAAATCTTGATGATGATATGGTTAGATTATATGAAGGTGAAAAAGTAAAATTTGATTTAATTGGTGGTGCTACAGGATTAATAGCTGTTAATGTACATAGAGTATAGCGATAAAAGAAAAGTTTATTAAAGAAATATATGTGGTAATATATGGAATTGTAAAAAATATACTCCACAAATTAATAAATATAGTTTATATTATAATATGGCGATTATATTTTAGAATGGAGTAATGGAATGAATAAAGTTATGGATGACAATCTTTTAAAAAGATATGAAGACGTTAAAGGATTGATTGAAGAATATTGTAATGCAAATTTAAGTGAAGAGTTTGCAGGGTTATGTATTAGAGCTATAGATAAAGTTATTGAGATTAATGAGAAGGGCTTTTCAAAGGGAAGATTAGAAGGATGGGCTTGTGGGGCTGTTCATGCTCTAGCAGGAGTAAATTTCTATTTTGAGAAGTTTTCAAAAATAAATGTTAAAGCTTCAGATTTGTATAAATCTTTTAATATAAGTTCTTCAACAGCATTAAGCAGATCTAAAGAAATAAGAGATGGTGTAATAGGTGCGGATATAAAAGATTGGGTTACAGAAGAAAACAAAAGTACATTAAAAGAAATAGCTTACAATATTGCAAGGGAAGCTATATATATAGAAAATTATGAGGAAAGAATAAATGAAGCATATTTTGCTTTAAGTTTATATGATAAATGCGTTGATGCTATGCTTATTATAGCTGATGAAGAGATAATGGATTTAAATAAAAAGAAAGAAGCATATAAACTAGCATTAGATGCAGGGTATGATGAAATAAAAGAAGATTTTGAAAATTTAAGAGGAAACTTTTGGACAGCAAAAGAAACTCAACCTTATATGCTTGCGAAGTTTTCATATGGGGATTTATTATGGGCTTTAGGTGAAAAAGAAGAAGCTATAAAAGAATATACAGAAATGATTGAACTAAATAATAGTGATTCACAAGGAATTAGATATATACTAATAAATTGGTTACTAGAGACGAATAAAGATGAAGAGGCGGAAAAACTTTTAGCTACGTACGATGATGATACAACAGCTATATTTATGTATGCTAGAGCACTTTTAAGTTATAAGTATGGCGAAGTAGATAAAGCTAAAGATCAATTAAAAGAAGCGGTAAAAGCAAATTCATTTATACCACCTTATTTATTAGGATATAAATCAATGCCTAAATCTTTACCGGACTTCTGTACACCGGGAGATGAAAAAGAAGCAATAATGTATTGCTGGTACTCCTTATCTACTTGGAGAAGTATTTTAGGTTCATTACAATGGCTTAGAAAAAATTACAGATAAAAATATGAATTAATATTGAAAATTTTTGCTAAATACACAAGTTAATAGTATAATGAAGTAAAAAATAGTGGCTGTTGTAAACAGCCTTTTTATATTTTTTTAAGAATAAATGTTCGATACTATTTACTATTTGATATAATATAATATAAAATATCAAGTATGTATAAAAAATAGGAGGCTAGAATGACTATGAGTAACAATACTTATGAAGTAACAGATTTAACTTCCTTAGAAAAGCTTGAACCTGTTAGAGTAAGACCTGGTATGTACATAGGGTCTACGGGAATAAAAGGATTGCATCATTGTCTTTGGGAGATATTAGATAACGCTATTGATGAAATATCTAATGGATATGGTAATAAAGCGGCAGTTATTTTAAATAAAGATAAAAGTATAACAGTTATAGATAATGGAAGAGGAATACCTACAGGAATACATCCAATTAAGAAAAAAAGTGGTGTAGAGATGGTATTTACAGAACTTCATACTGGTGGTAAGTTTAATAATAGCAATTATAAAACTTCCGGTGGATTACACGGAGTTGGAGCTGCTGTTGTTAATGCATTATCAAAATGGGTTGAAGTTGAAGTGTTTCAAGGTGGAAAGATATACAAGCAGAGATTTCAGTATGGCTATGACAAAGAAGCTAAAAAAGATATGCCTGGTACTCCAGTTGGCAAGTTAAAAGTTGTTGGTGATACAGAAAAGCAGGGTACAAAGGTAACATTTATGCCTGATAAAGATATTTTTTCTACAATAGATATAAAATTTGATATAGTAGATCAGAGACTTATGGAATTATCATTCCAAAATAAAGGCATAACTCTTGAACTTATTGATTTAAGAGGAGAAGAGGAAGTAAAAAAGACATATTACTCTGAAAATGGACTATTAGATTTTATAAGATATTTAAATGAAAGTAAAACAGTACTTCATAAAGAGCCTATCATTTTTTCAGGAGATAGAGAAATAGGTGATATAAAAATGAGTGGAGAAATATGCATGGAGTTTACTGATTCAACTTCAGAGCATATTATGAGTTATGTAAATAACATTCCAACTACAGAGGCAGGAACTCATGAAAGTGGTTTCAAAACCGGTATGACTAGAGCTTTTAAAGAATGGGCTAAAAAGTTAAATCTTGTAAAAGAAAAAGATAAGGAATTTGAAGGGGACGACTTAAGAGAAGGGCTTACAGCAATTATAAAAATATCATTAACTAATCCTATCTTTGAAGGACAAACAAAAACTAAGCTTGGTAATAGTGAAGCATATACTATGATGAATGATTTATCTTATACTAAGATTTCTCAATGGATAGAAGATAATAGAGAAACTGCTATAATGATTATAAATAATGCTATAGCAGCAGCAGCAAGAAAAGATAAGATTAAGAAAATTAATGAACTAGAAAGAAAAAAAGTAGGAAGAGGAACATCTCCACTTGCTGGGAAAATAGCGGTATGTACTTCAAAAGATAGAAAGTACAATGAATTTATTGTTGTTGAGGGAGACTCAGCAGGAGGATCAGCAAAACAAGCAAGAGATAGAAGATTTCAGTCAGTTATGCCTTCTAGGGGAAAGATAATGAACACTGAAAAACAAAAGTTAGAAAATGTCCTTGCGTCAGAGGAACTAAAGATTTTTAATACAGCAATTGGTACTGGTATTCTTAAAAATTATAATGAAGATGACCTTAAATACGATAAAATTATAATAATGTCTGATGCCGATGTAGATGGATATCATATAAGAACCTTATGGATGACTTATATTTATAGATATATGAGACCACTGATAGCAAATGGGCATTTATACATGGCACAGCCACCACTTTATAAAGTTTATAAAGTTGTAAAGGGAAAAGAAATTGCTAAATATGCATATAATGATGAAGATTTAGTAAAAGTAAAGAAAGAAATCGGTAAAAATGCAATGATTCAAAGATATAAAGGACTTGGTGAAATGAATCCAGATCAATTATGGGAAACTACTTTAAATCCTGAAAGTAGAAATTTAATGCAAATTACTATTGAAGATGCTGCAAAAGCAGAAAAAATGGTATCTTTGCTTATGGGAGATGTAGTTGAACCAAGAAAGAATTATATGTATAAATATGCTGAATTTTAAAGAAAGGGACTTACGATATGGCTAAGAAAATTAACATACCAACTGATAAAAACGTCATTAGAGTACCTATTGAAGAAGCAATGCCAGATAACTATTTACCTTATGCGGTAGAAGTAGCAAAGGAAAGGGCGTTGCCAGATGTTAGGGATGGGTTAAAACCAGTTCACAGAAGAATATTATATGGTGCATATAGGCTAAAAGCATTTCCAGATAAACCTTATTATAAATCTGCTAGGATTGTCGGTGATATTTTAGGTAAATATCATCCACATGGAGATTCATCTGTATATGATGCAATGGTTATATTAGCGCAAAATTTTAGTACAAAAGAACCGTTGATTGATGGACATGGAAACTGGGGAAGTATAGATGGAGATTCAGCAGCAGCGATGCGTTATACAGAAGCAAGACTTTCGAGCATTGCTTTAGAAATGTTAAGAGATATCGAAAAAGACACAGTAGATATGGTAGATAACTATTCAGGATCAGAATTAGAACCTAGCGTACTTCCAAGTAGATATCCTAACATTTTAGTTAATGGAAGCTTTGGTATTGCAGTAGGACTTTCAACTAATATTCCACCACATAATTTAGGAGAAGTAATAGACGGAATATTAGCTTATATTGATAATGAAGAAATAACAACAAAAGAATTAATGAATTATATAAAAGGGCCTGACCTTCCAACAGGTGGAGAACTTATTGGAAGTGATTCTATATTATCTGCTTATGAAACTGGTACAGGCAAGGTGGTTTTAAGAGCAAAAACTAGTGTAGAAAAGAATGAAAACAATAGATGGTGTATTGTTATAACTGAATTTCCATATAGAAAAAATAAGGCTAAATTGCTTCAAACAATATCTGAAATGACCGGGGATAAGAAGCATTCAAAGATTCTTGATGGAATAATGGATATAAGAGATGAATCTGATAGAACTGGTATTAGGGCAGTAATTGAATTTAAAAAATCTGTTGATGAAGAAGGAGCTAAAAGAGTTTTAAAATATCTTTATATGAAGACGGAACTTCAATGTAACCTTCCATTTAATATGGTTGCTATAGCAGATGGAAAACCACAAACTTTATCTTTAAAGAGTATTTTAAAACATTATATAAATCATCAAAAAGAAATTATAACAAGAAGAACTGCAAAAGAATTGAAAGAAGCAGAAAAGAGACATCATATAGTTGAAGGGTTTATTAAAGCCATTGGAATAATGGATGAAGTAATTAAAACTATAAGAGAATCTACATCAAAAGCAAATGCTAGAGAAAACCTTATGAATAAGTTTCAGTTCTCAGAATTGCAAAGTGATGCTATTCTTGAACTTATGTTATATAGATTAACAGGGCTTGAAATAAAAGCTTTCGAAAAGGAATATAAAGAATTATCTAAATTAATAAAGAGATTAAGAAGAATATTAAATGATGATAAAGAATTATTAGCAGTTGTAAAGAAAGAATTAGAAGAAGTTAAGGATAATTATTTTACAGAAAGAAAAACAAAGATACTTGATGGAGTAGAAGATACTAAATTTGATATGGAAGATATTATTGTTTCAGAAGATGTAGTAATAACTTTATCTAATGAAGGATATATAAAAAGAATTTCTAAGAAGAGTTTCAATAGACTTTCATCAGGGGTAGAGGATATAGAATATAGAGAAGGAGACTTCAATAGATTCTTATTACAAGCAAATACTAAAGATAATATAATGATTTTTACTGATAAGGGTAATATGTATCAGACTAAGGTAAATAATATTAAAGAAATGAAGTGGAAAGAAAAAGGTGAAAAGATTTCTGAAATCATTAAGAGTTGCACTTTAGATGATGAGTCTATAGTATATGCTACAACTATTGGGCAAGAAAATATAAATAATGATTTTGTATTCATAACGTCAAAAGGTTTCTATAAGAAAACTTCAGTAGATAAGTTTATAACAGCGTATTCGAAGATTGCTGCTCTTAAGCTGAAAAATGATGAAACATTAGTAATGGTAGATACTATTTCTAAAGATAATGAAAGTAGATTTTTAAATATAACACTTAGAAGTGCATTAAACTTTATTGTGGAAGAGCCAGAAACACAAGATGGTGAAAGAATGGCTGCAACTTCTAAGTTCGTATACTTACCAAATAAAGATGAGATAATGGCTGCTGAAATAGTTAATGAAGGAGTTTATGCTGAATTCTCTCTTGATATAAATAAAAAAGGTATTATTAAGAAAAAAAATAGTGGAAAGAAAATAACTTCTAATGATGATATATTATTATTTACAAGTAAAGGATCAGTATTAAAAGTTAGTGCTGCGTTATTTGAAAATTTAGAAGAAAATTATGATTTAACTAAATATTATGAAGGTTTCTTAAAGAATGATGAAATTATAAAGGTAGTTTATACTAATGATTATCAAGGAATAGTAGTGTTCTCTACTGAACTTGGATATATAAAGAAAACTAGACTTGAAGAATTCAAAAAAGATGAAGGAATCACGTTAGGTTATAAACTTAAAACTGCTGATGATAAGTTAGTACGTGTAGAAGTTATAGAAGATGATATTGATTATATAATGGTAACTAAAAAAGGTATGGCTCTTAGAATTAATACTAGTTCAGTAAGTGAGATGGGGAAAGTAGCTTCAGGAGTAATTGCAATATCGTTAAGAGATGAAGATAAAGTCATTTATTGTAATGTTATAAATAAAGAGTATGATATAAAAATGATTTCGAAGAATAAAGAAGAGAAAGTTATAAATACTAAGGAATTAAATACACAAAATAGAGCTACTAGAGGAAAGAGTGTATTTACAGTAGGTATGGATGACTATGTAAATAAAATAAATTAGGGGTGATAAGATGAAAAATGTAGTAGTATTTTTCGCCACAGGTTTTGAGGAAGTTGAAGGTTTAGCGGTTGTAGATATATTAAGAAGAGCTGGTGTCAGTGTTGATATTTGTTCTCTTAATGGAGAATATGTTACAGGATCTCATAATATAACTATAAAAAGTGATATTTTAATAGAAAATATAGATATAGATAAATATCATTGTATAGTATTACCAGGTGGGTTACCAGGTGCAACAAATTTAAGAGATGATAAAAGAATTATAGAATTTGTTCAAAAGTTTGACAAAGAAGGAAAATTTGTAGCTGCTATTTGTGCAGCACCTATCGTTTTAGAAAAAGCAGATATAATAAGAGATAGAGCAGTAACTTCATATCCAGGATCTTTAGAAAATAGTGAAAAATTTAATTATAAAGAAGAAGTTGTAGTTAGAAGTGAAAATCTTATTACAAGTAGAGGACCAGCTACTGTATTAGAATTTGCATATAATATTCTTGAAGCTATGGATTTAAAAGATAAAGCAAATTTATTAAGAGAAGCAATGATGGTTAATTTCTACAATAAGAACATATAGAGATGATAAAGAGGCTATCGTAATACAAGGAACTGTGTCACAATAAATATTGTGAGCAGTTCTTTTTTGTGAATAAGTAAGAGTAAAGCATAAATTTATAAGAAGGAGTATGATATATGATTAAATATTTATCAAATGGTATAAAGGTTATAATTGAAGAAGCAGAAGGAGAGTTGACTAATTTTACCGTTGGGTTTAATGGAGGAGCGTTACAGGATGATGAATACTTAGGAATATGTCATTATATAGAGCATGGATTATTTTTAGGGACAAAGAATAGAAGTGAGGAAGATATAAATAAAGAATTTGATAAATATTTTGGTTTTTATAATGCTATGACTAATTATTCATATGTAGTTTATTATGGAACAACTTTTAATGAAGATTTTAAAAAAGGAATAGAATTATATAGTGATATATTATTAAATCCTACGTTTCCTGATGAAAAACTTAATAGAGAAAAAAATATAATTTATACAGAGATTGATGAATGGTTGCAAAATGAAAAGTTAAAAAGTGAAAGTATATTATTTTCAAAAATTTTCGATGGTAGGTTGCAAAATATAATTCATGGAACTAAAGAATCTATAAAAGAAATAACAAAAGAAAACGTAATAGAGAAATATGAAAGCATATATGTAGCAGAAAATTGTACTATCTCTATTGTTACAGCTTTAAAAAGTGATGAGGTATTGAAAGTCTTAGAAGAAAATTTTTCATCTATGAAAAGAGGATATAAAATCTCATATCCTGAAAGAAAGGTTTTATCTGGAAATAAGATTGTTGTAAATAATGAAAAAAGTAATACAGCTACGGTTTTTGCATCAGTTGATTTGCACGGCTTAAATAAAGAAGAAAAGGAATGTATGTATGTATTAGATTATATTTTAGGTAATGGTACAAATTCGATATTATATGATAGACTTCGTACAACAAAGGCGTTAGTTTATGATGTAGAAACAGAGATTAGATTTGATTCTGGGGTAGAAGTATATTTAGTTAATGCTATGACAAGTAAAGATCAAGGAGAAGAGGTAGCATTTGAAGTTGAAGATATATTGAGTAATGTTGAAAGATATATA
Source organism: Clostridium bornimense (assembly GCF_018917145.1). GTDB lineage: Bacteria > Bacillota > Clostridia > Clostridiales > Clostridiaceae > Clostridium_AN > Clostridium_AN bornimense_A. Next base: position 32,253 of record NZ_JAHLOD010000001.1, on the reverse strand, counting down.
TCAGATATTACTGAAGATGAGTTGCAACATTATATAAAAAAAATAAAGATGAATAAAATTATAAGATGGGAGAGAAAGATTCAAAAGGCTAAAGATTTATCAGCGGAAGATATTATGTATTCAGAAGAAAATAATTTTGAAGGAAAGAAAAAAGAATTAGTAAATAAGGAATTACTTTTAAAATTGTGTGATAGAATTAAGAATTACTCCATATTAATTAATAATTAGTATTTTTGTGGGGTAAAAAATGAGAAAGGAATATTATTTAAAGAATTTACATTGTATAAGTTGTGGAGAAAAAATTGAAAAACGATTAAAAAAATTAGATTTTATAAAGGATATACAAGTAGATTTTATAACTAAAAGAATCTATATAGAAACAAAAGATAATGTAAGAAATGTAGATAAGAAAATAAAAAAAGCTATACATTCTATAGAACCTAATTGTATTTTAGAAGAAAAAAAGTATATGCATGAAGAAGAAATATCTAATATAGATATAGTAAAATACATAATGGCTGTTACGATGTTTCTTTTAGGAATTGTTTTAGATAATAAATATTCTTTTTATTTATTAATTATAGCGTACATAGTTATAGGTGGAAAAATTATATTAAAATCAGTGAAAAATATTAGTAAGGGTAATATTTTTGATGAGAATTTTTTAATGTCACTAGCTACGTTAACAGCAATAGGAATCAATCAATATAAAGAGGCTGTAGCAGTAATGCTCTTTTATAGTATTGGAGAAATGATACAAAGTCTTTCTATAGAATCTTCGAGGAATTCTATTAAAGAGCTATTAAAACTAAAAGAACCCAAGATTAATTGTATCGAAGGAGATACACTAATAAGAAAACCTATTGAAAAGGTAATGGTAGGTGAAGTAATTTTAGTTAAGGCGGGAGAAAAGATACCTTTAGATGGAAAATTAATTGATAAAATATGTATATGTGATACATCACCACTTACAGGAGAAGTTATTCCAAAGGTATATACAAAAGGTGATAATGTAAACAGTGGAATTATAAATATAAATGATCCGGTGAAGATAAAAGTAGAAGCTGAATATAAAAATTCTACAATTAAGCAGGTTTTAGACTTAGTGGAGAATTCTACTCTTAAAAAAGGGAAAAGTGAAAAAATGATAACAAAATTCTCTAGGGTATATACTCCAGTTATACTTATAATAGCTTTATTTACTACTGTGTTCGGGTATAGTATTTTTGGTGGGAAATTAGTAGCATGGATTTACAAATCATTGATATTTTTAGTGTTATCATGTCCTTGTGCGTTAGTATTATCAATACCTCTTGGATATTTTTCAGGAATTGGTGCAGCTGCAAAGCATGGAATTATGATAAAAGGAGCTAAGTATTTAGATGGTATTTGTAATCTAGAAAGTATTTTCTTTGATAAAACAGGAACAATTACAGAAGGAAAGTTTCATATAACAGAAGTTATACCGTTTATAAATGTAAGAAAGGAAGAACTTATAGAAGTAGCAGTTGCAGCTGAGTACTATTCAAATCATCCTATAGCAAAAACTTTAAGAAATTCTTATAATAATAATATAGACATAAGGTTATTGTCCAATTTTAAAGAATATGTAGGTATGGGTAATAGATGTATATATAAAGGTAGAGATATTCTTATTGGAAACAGTAAACTTATGAGTAAGTATAATATAAGCGTTAAAGATAATAGTAAAGTTGGTACAGTTATATATATAGCTGTGAATGGAAAAGCAATTGGAAAACTTGTGTTTAATGATAAAATAAAGAAAGAGAGCTATAAAGCTATAAACGATATAAAAGAGCTAGGAATTAATGATATATATATTTTGTCAGGAGATTGTAAAGAAAATGTAGATGATGTAAAGAGTTTGTTAGCTATAGAGAAAGGAGCAAGTGATTTATTGCCTCAAGATAAAATTAAAGCTTTTGAAGAATTGTCTAAAAATAAAATTGCGTTATTTGTAGGTGATGGTATCAATGATGCACCGGTATTATCTATGGCACATGTTGGAATAGCAATGGGGGGACTTGGATCTGATGTTGCGATAGAAGCTGCGGATATGGTAATAATGGGAGATGACCTTAGCAAAATTCCAACTATAATAAGAATTGCAAGAGCTACAAAAAAAGTGATTTTGCAAAATATAATATTATGTCTTGGTGTCAAAGTTATTATTTTATTATTAGGTATATTTAATCATTCAACATTGTGGGAAGCTGTATTTGCAGATGTAGGTGTAGCATTGATTGCTATTTTCAACTCAATTAGAATAGAATATAAAAAGTATAATTAAAAAAGCAGGGGGATAAATAATATTTTTGTAATCCCCGTTTTTATAGGAGATAATATGGAAAAAAGATGGGTAATTAAAAATAGTAAAGCCAATATAGAAGAACTATCAAGAAAATCATTCATATCTAAAGTAATAGCAAAGATATTAGTAAATAGAAATATATCTACAACAGAAGAAATAGAAAAGTTTTTAAAAGTTAGTTTAGATGATACACATGATCCATTTTTAATGGAAGATATGGATAAAGGAACAGACATTATATCAGAAGATATAACAGCGGGAAATAAAATAGCTATATATGGTGATTATGATGTAGACGGTGTTGCGTCAACAACTATATTATATATTGCATTAAAAAAGATAGGAGCTAATGTAATATATTATATACCGGATAGAGAAAAAGATGGGTATGGACTAAATGAAAATTCATTGTATTCATTGAAAGAGCAGGGAGTAAAAACTATTTTAACCTGTGATAATGGAATAGCTGCTATAAATGAAGTTAAAAAGTGCAAGGAATTTGGGATGAATATTGTAATAACAGATCATCATGATTTACCATATGAAGATGGTGATAATACTAAGGTAATTATTCCTAAAGCAGATGCTGTTATAAATCCAAAGAGATTAGATTGCAATTATCCTTTTAAATTAGTTTGTGGTGCTACTGTAGCATATAAGTTTTCATTGGCTTTGTATATAAAAAGAAATATTGATACATCGATATTAAAAGATCTATTAGTGTTTGCAGGCGTAGCAACTATATGTGATGTTGTTGATCTTATAGATGAAAATAGAGTTATTGCTAAATATGCAATTGATGTATTAAATGGAACTGTAAATAATGTCGGGATGAGAGCACTTATTGAAGCATGTAATTTACAAGATAAAGAGATTAACTCATACTCAATAGGATTTGTATTAGGACCATGTATAAATGCTTCAGGAAGATTAGAAACAGCCAAAATGGCAGTTGACTTATTTGTTTCTAAAGAATATGAAAAATGTATTGAAATTGCTAAAAAGCTAGTGGAATTAAATAAGACAAGAAAGATGATGACAGAAGAAGCTGTAGAATCTGTAATTAAACAAATAGAAAACAGTGATATTATAAATGATAAAGTTTTAGTGGTACTAGATAAAGAAATTCATGAGTCTCTAGCGGGAATTATAGCAGGAAGAATTAAAGAGAGGTATAATAGGCCAACAATAGTGCTTACTTCAGGCAGCAATAATATAATAAAAGGATCAGGAAGATCTATAGAAGAATATAATATGTTTGAAGAGCTTACAAAGGTAAAAGAGAATTTTTTAAAGTTTGGAGGACATCCTATGGCAGCAGGAATGTCTCTAGAAAGTTGCAATGTAGATAAACTAAGAAGAGAGTTAAATGAAAACTGTGCCCTAGATGAAAATGATCTTATTAAAAAGTATACAATAGATTGTAGTTTTAAAATTGGAAATATTAATAATCAGTTGGTATATGACATAAATATGTTAGAACCTTTTGGTAAGGGAAATCATAGACCAGTGTTAGGTGATAAAGGTGTAGAAGTTAATAAAATATTGGCATTTGGTGAAGAAAATAATGTAATAAAGTTTGAATTTGCCAATAGTCCTGATGGAATGATATTTGAAAATGTCGAAAATGTAAGTAATAATATAAAAGCCTGGTATGGAGAGGAATACGGAGAAATCGTAAGCTATGATAGATATAAAACGATAACATTACCTGTAGGTTGTAAGATGGATATATTATATTCTCCAACATTTAATAAATATAATGGAAATATTAATATACAATTAAAAATAGTAGATTATAGAAAAATGAAAGTATAATTGAATGTGTTACATAATTTGCTATATTTCAGGTTTTCATATATAATATAAGTGATTTTATTCTATGAAGGGATATGTTACTTATGGAAAAACGTAGCTTATTAAAAAAAGAATTGGAAAATTCACCCTATAATAAGATATATTTAGATAGAAATCTTAAAGTTTTGTATTTAAATGGTAATGCAAGGAAATATTTCAAAAACAAGAAGTATAAAGACTTATATTCTATATGTGCTGATTATAAAATGAAAGACTTTGCTGGTGAAGAATATGAAGTGAAATATGATAAGCTTATAGAAACTTTTGAAATAAATGAGCCTTTTGCTATACATGAGTATATTCGTATAAATGGTAAAATATATGATTTTAATATGTATTCTTTACAAGATAGTGGTATCAATATAGCTATAGTAATTAATTTTTTTGACGTTACAAGTAAAGTTGAGAATGATGTGTTAGGATCAAATGAATTATTACAAAGTATTATTTCGTTAAAGGCTAGATTAGATGTATCAAATAAAATTAAAGAAAAATATAGAGTGAATATGAATCAATTTAACAAATTAATGAGCAATGTATCAGTAGGTTATATCTTATATGATGAAAAATATAATATAGTTTTTAGTAGTAATAGAGTTTATGAAATTTTAGATTTTCATGGATATAGTATTTATAGTTGGTTTGATTTTAATGATAAAAGTAGCGAAGATTATAGAGTAAATATGATGCTTAATAATTATATTTCTAAAGGTAAGGAGCTAAATGGTTACGAATTAGAAGTTAATGAGAATGGTGTTAAAAAATATATAGAAATTTATATTTCTTATACTACAGACGAAAATGGAGAGAGTAATACAATAATTACATTTAAGGATGTAACAAAAGATACTGAAATAAAAGTTGTAAAAGAGGAAAATAAGAAATATATTAATGATGTTTTGAATAATATAGATATTCCTATCTTAGTTATAGATTGTAATAATTCTAATATAATTTTTTCAAATGATAAAATGAAAGAAGAATTTAAAGTATTTGAAGGTGAACTAAAAAAATACGCAGTATTAGAAATGATACCATACTATAGAAAGGCATTACAAACTAAAGAAAAATGTTGTTGTAATCAAATTAAATATGAAGATCGTTATAAGAAGGTGTTCTTTTATCCTTATATAGGAGATAACAAAGAAATATCAATTATGTATGTTCATGCTATTGATATTACTGATGAGGTAATAAGGGTTAATGAAAATGAGAGATTACAAGATATAAGAAATTCATATTTTTCGATGATCTCTCATGAACTTAGAACTCCTCTTACAGTAATATATTCTTCATTGCAACTTATAGATACATTATATAGTGACAGTATAAATGATAAGTTTGATGCTATACTAAAAACAATAAATAACAATTCTAGAAGGCTTATGAGGTTGGTTAATAATGTATTAGATATGTCAAAGATAGATGCTGGATATCTAGTTCTTAATGAAGATAATATAGAAGTTGTAAGTTTTGTAGAAGAATTAGTAGATTCAATTATATCTTTTTCTAAAAGTAAAAATATAAATATTATATTTGATACTAATATAGAGGAATTATATATAAGTATAGATAGTGAAAAATTAGAAAGAGTAATTTTAAATGTGTTATCCAATGCTGTAAAGTTTACTCCAAGTGGGAAAAGTATATTTGTAAATTTGTTTATTAATATAAAAATATCAAAGTTATATATATCTATAAAGGATGAAGGGGTAGGAATAGAAGAAGAAAAGCTACCATTAATTTTTAATCAATATGTAGAGGCAAGTAAAGGGAAAAAAGAAATGGAAGGAACAGGTCTAGGATTAGCTATTGTAAAGAAGTTTGTTGAATCAATGGGTGGAAAGATAGAAGTATCTTCTGTATATGGTAGTGGAACTACCTTTGATATAGAATTAGGATTTGAACATTGCCCTGAAGAGGATATGATACAAAGAGGAGTATATGATCAGATTTCTAGAAAGGTTAAAGTTGAATTTTCAGTTATTGAGTAGTACATATATTATTATTGAAAAAAATTTTGAATTTATATAATATAAAAATGTAATAATATTTAGGAGATGGTGTTTTGAGCAAATATAAAATATTGATGACAGGTGGAGGAACCGGGGGACATGTTGTCCCAAATTTAGCATTGATTCCAAGATTGCAGCAAGAGGGTTTCGATATTTTTTATATAGGATCTATTAATGGCATTGAAAGAAAACTAATAGAAGAGACAGGGATAAAATACCATCCTATATCTTCAGGAAAATTAAGACGTTATTTTGATATTAAAAACTTTACAGATCCCTTTAAAGTAATTAAAGGATTAGCAGAAGCATTTTCTATTATAAGAAAAGAAAAGCCAGATGTTGTTTTTTCAAAAGGTGGATTTGTTGCAGTACCAGTAGTTATAGCAGCAAGTATGTTAAAAGTCCCAGTAGTAGCCCATGAATCAGATATTACTCCAGGACTTGCAAATAAGTTATCACAACCATATGTAAGTAAGTTATGTGTAACATTTCCTGAATCTATCAAGTATGTAAAGGATAATAAAGGAGTAGTTACTGGTACACCTATAAGAGAAGAATTGTTTAAGGGTAATGCAGAAAATGCCTTAAAGTTTTTAAATTTTTCTGGTAGAAAACCAGTTATTTTAATAATGGGCGGAAGCTTAGGATCAAAAGTGATTAATGAGAGTATAAGAAACAATTTAGATTTATTAACTAGAAAATATGATATAGTTCATTTATGTGGAAAAGGAAATTTGGATGATTCCTTAAAAGGTAAAGAAGGTTATAGACAATTTGAATATATTAATGAAGAATTAAAAGATATAATGGCTTTATCATCTATGATTATTACTAGAGGGGGATCAAACAGTTTATTTGAAATTTTAGCATTAAATAAACCAAATATAATAATTCCGTTATCAAGAGCAGCTTCAAGAGGAGATCAAATTCTAAATGCTGCATCCTTTGAAAAATCAGGCTATTCTATAGTTATTCAAGAAGAAGATTTAAATAGTGATATATTAATTGAAAAAATCAACTTATTGGAAAGAAATAGGGATCTTTATATTAATAATATGAGAGAATCTAAGTTACAAGGAGCTATAGACAAAATAATAGCTATAATTAAAGAAAGTATTAAGAAAAAAAAGTAGAATATATGCTAAAATAATAAGTATATATAAAAACGAGGCAGATATGTCTCGTTTTTACAGTTGTTATTTAGCTATCTATATAGTATTATTAATAATAATTATCAATTATATACGATGAAGATTTATATAAAGAGGTGAAATACATGAGAAATATGAAAACAATGGATGGGAATACTGCTGCAGCATATATTGCATATGCTTTTACAGAAGTAGCAGCGATCTATCCAATTACACCATCATCACCAATGGCTGAAAGTTTTGATGAATGGATGAGTAAAGGAAAGAAAAATATTTTTAATCAAAAAGTAAAGGTAATGGAAATGCAATCAGAAGCAGGGGCAGCAGGAGCATTACATGGATCTTTACAATCAGGAGCTTTGACTACTACGTTTACTGCTTCACAAGGATTACTACTTATGATACCAAACATGTATAAGATAGCTGGTGAATTATTACCTTGTGTATTCCATGTAAGTGCTAGAGCTATTGCTACATCTGCATTAAACATTTTTGGAGATCATAGTGATGTTATGGCTACTAGACAAACAGGATTTGCTATGCTTGCGGAATCTTCAGTGCAAGAAGTTATGGATTTATCAGCAGTAGCTCATTTAGCATCTATTGAAGGAAAAATACCATTTATTAATTTCTTCGATGGATTCAGAACTTCACATGAAATTCAAAAAATAGAAGTATTAGAATATGATGAATTAAAAGAATTATTAAATATGGATGCTGTAAATGATTTTAGAAGAAGAGCATTAAATCCAGATCATCCTGTGACAAGAGGAACTGCAGAAAATCCAGATATATATTTCCAACAAAGGGAAACATGTAATGAGTACTATGAAAAGTTACCAGAAATAGTAGATGGTTACATGAAGAAAATAAATAAATTAACAGGAAAGAATTATGGTTTGTTTAATTACTATGGGGCAGAAGATGCTGAAAGAGTAATTGTTGCTATGGGATCTATATGTGAGTTATGTGAAGAAGTAGTAGATTACTTGAATGAAAATGGTGAAAAAGTAGGTTTAGTAAACGTTCACTTATATAGACCATTTGCAACAGACTATTTATTAAAAGCAATACCATCAACAGTTAAAAAGATAGCAGTATTAGATAGAACAAAAGAACCAGGAGCAAAAGGAGAACCACTATATTTAGATGTAGTTAATGCTTTCTTTGGCAAAAAGGATGCACCTGTAATAGTAGGAGGAAGATATGGTATTGGTTCAAAGGATACAACACCATCTCATGTTATAGGAGTATTTAATAATTTACATAAAGATGAACCAAAAAATCACTTTACTGTTGGTATTGTAGATGATGTTACATTTACATCAATTGAAAGTGGAGAAGATATTGATACTACACCAGAGGGAACAAAAGCATGTAAATTCTGGGGACTTGGCTCAGATGGAACTGTAGGTGCAAATAAGAGTGCTATAAAAATCATAGGAGATCATACAGATATGTATGCTCAAGGATATTTTGCTTATGATTCCAAAAAATCAGGTGGTATAACAATATCACATTTAAGATTTGGTAAAAATAAAATAAAATCTCCATATTTAATTAATAAGGCTGATTTTGTAGCATGCCATAATCAATCATATGTATATAAATATAATATGTTAAGTGATATAAAAGAAGGTGGAACTTTCTTATTAAATACAGTATGGTCTGAAAAAGAAATAGAAAGTAAATTACCAGCTCATTATAAGAGAGAAATTGCAAACAAAAAGGTTAAATTTTACACAATAAATGCTGTTAAGATTGCTCAAGAAATAGGTCTTGGTGGTAGAATCAATATGATAATGCAATCAGCATTCTTTAAACTTTCTGATATAATTTCAATAGATACTGCAATAGGGTATTTAAAAGAAGCAGTAGTATCATCTTATGGTAAGAAAGGTCAAAAAGTTATAGATATGAACTTTGCTGCTATTGACAAAGGAGTTCAATCTATAGTTGAAATAAAGATACCAGAAGAATGGAAGGATGCAAAAGATCTTGAAGTATCTGAAGCAAGAAAAGTACCTTCATTTGTTAAGAATATATTAGAACCTATAAATAAGCAAGAAGGTGATAAGATAACTGTAGGTGATCTTATCAAAAATGGAATGGTTGATGGTACATTACCAGCAGGAACAGCTGCTTATGAAAAGAGAGGTATAGCTATTAACGTTCCAGAATGGAAAATAGAAAATTGTATTCAATGTAATCAATGTTCATATGTTTGTCCTCATGCAACTATAAGACCGTTTTTAATGGATGAAGAAGAAGTTAAAAATGCACCAGAAGGATTTGAAACTAAGGTTGCTACTGGCGCAAAAGAATTAAATTACAGAATAGCTGTAGATGTGTTAGATTGTACTGGATGTGGAAATTGTACAGAAGTTTGTCCTGCTAAAGAAAAAGCTTTAGTAATGAAGCCAATAGAAACACAAATGGATAAACAAAAAATATGGGATTATGCTAAAAATGAAGTTAAAGTAAAGAAAAATCCAATGAAGAAAGAAACAGTGAAAGGTTCACAATTTGAAACTCCATTAGTAGAGTTCTCAGGAGCTTGTGCAGGATGTGGAGAAACTCCATATGCTAAGATAGTAACACAATTATTTGGTGATAGAATGATGGTTGCTAATGCAACAGGATGTTCTTCTATATGGGGAGCTTCAGCACCAGCAACTGCATATACTAAAAACGACAAAGGACATGGTCCAGCTTGGGCAAACTCTTTATTTGAAGATAATGCTGAATTTGGATTAGGTATGTTGCTAGGTACAAAACAAGTGAGAGAAGGGTTAGCTGAAAAAGTTAAGAATGCATTAAGTCTTGATATATCAGAAGAATTAAAATCTGCAATGGAAGATTGGCTTAATAACATAGATAATGGTAATGAAACTAGATTTAGAGCTGATAGATTAAGCACACTTCTTGAAAATGAAAAAGAAAAAGATGAATTATTACAAGAGATTTATAAAGAAAAAGATTTCTTTGTAAAGAGATCTCAATGGATCTTCGGTGGAGATGGTTGGGCATATGACATAGGTTACGGTGGATTAGACCATGTTATAGCATCAGGAGAGAATGTAAATATATTAGTATTTGATACAGAAATATATTCAAATACTGGAGGTCAAGCTTCAAAATCATCACCAGCAGCTGCTGTAGCTAAATTTGCAGCATCAGGAAAGAGAACTAAGAAAAAAGACTTAGGAATGATGGCAATGAGCTATGGTTATGTATATGTTGCGCAAATTGGTATGGGTGCTGATAAAAATCAAACTTTAAAAGCAATTGCAGAAGCAGAAGCATATGATGGACCATCATTAATAATAGCTTATGCTCCATGTATAAGTCATGGTATTAAGGCAGGTATGATGAGTTCTCAAGAAGAAACAAGAAGAGCTGTTAATTGTGGATACTGGTCATTATATAGATACAATCCAGAATTAAAAGATGCAGATAAAAATCCATTTATATTAGATTCAAAAGAACCAAAATGGGATGATTTTGAAGACTTCTTAATGGGTGAAGTAAGATTTGCGTCATTAAAGAAATCTTTCCCAGATGTTGCTGATGAATTATTTAAGAAAACTAAGAAAGATGCAATGGATAGATTATCATCATATAAGAGATTAGCAATGGATTAATATTGTATAATTGAGCAGTTTAAGGATATAATTTAAAATAAATTAATATCTAAAGAAAAAAATGCTTTTAATTTATTGAAATTGAGGTTAAAATGAATTGAAGACCTAAAGGAGGTATAAATATATGGATGAAAATAATGTATTAAATAATGGATGTGGTTGTGGAGAACACCATCATCATGAAGAAGGATGCTGTGGTAGCCACGAAGAAGAACATTCATGCGGATGTGGTTGTGGTGGCCATGAAGAAGAAGCATTATTCCTTCCACTACAAGATGAAGAAGGAAATGAAATATTATGTGAAATAGTTGAAGGATTTGAATTTGAAGATAATGAATATGCTTTAGCTCAAAATCCTAACGATGGATCAATTTACTTATTTAAAATAGTAGAAGATGAAGAAGGATTAGCTTATGAAGTTCCAGAAGAAAAGGAATTTAATGAAGCTGTTGCTTATTTTGAAAGTTTAAAAGCTAGTGATTTATAATAGTATTGTAAATGCAGAATCTATAGCAATATAAAGAAAAATTTATATTAGTAAGGGAGCTTAAGCGGTGATATTTCATTGTGTAAGAGCTCCCTTCTTATTATTATGGAGGTATGTAAATAAATATGGATTGTAACTCGCAATATTTCATACTTAATAATGAAATAAAGAATAAAAGTGAATTTGATGAAAAGTACATTTTTGATGGAAAATCTGTGTATGAGGTTATTAAAGTAAAGGAAGGAGTTCCGATATTTTTAGAAGACCATATGGATAGAGTATTATTAACTTTAAAACTTAATAAGTTAGACTTATTTATTTCTATCGACGAAATAATAATAAAACTTAAAAAACTAATTTCTGTTAATAATATTACAAATGGAAATATAAAATTTATATTGAATTATAATAATGATGATAAAAATTTTATTACTTACTTTATAAAACACAGCTATCCTAGTAAACAGCAGTATATAGAAGGTGTGGATACTATTTTATATTATGCTGAGAGAAAAGATCCAAATTCAAAAATAATAGATATGGGTTTAAGAAAAGCTGTAAATGCGGAAATAAGGAAGAATGATGTATATGAGGCTTTATTAGTAAATAAGGAAAATTTTATTACAGAAGGAAGTAGAAGTAACATATTTTTTATATTAGAAGATAAAATTATTACACCACCTGTAAAAAGTGTTTTACCAGGTGTTACAAGAAAGTGGATTTTTAATATATGTAAAGAGTTGTCTTTAGATATAATAGAAAGAGAAGTTTCAGTAGCAGAATTAGAAAATTTTAAAGGTATATTTATGACAGGTACATCACCAGATGCTTTACCAATAAGAAAAGTAAATAAAATGAAATTTAATTCCAGTAATGAAAAAAATATGAAAAAAATTATGAAAAAGTTTAATGAAAATACAGAAAAATATATAAAAAAAAGGAGTTGATTTCAACTCCTTTTTTTTAATTATTTGCTTGCATTAAATTCTTTTTCAGCATTATCTAAAACAGATTTTAATGTTTTAGCAGATGATTGGAATAATTCTAATTCATCTTTAGCTAATGGAATGTTAAGTACTTGTTTAACTCCAGTAGAACCTACGATACAAGGTGCTCCAAGGTATATATCACTAACACCATATTCACCTTCAAGTAAAGTTGAAACAGTTAAGATAGAATTTTCATCTCTTAAGATAGCTTCAACTATTCTCTTAACAGCTACACCAATTGCATAGAAAGTTGCACCTTTTCTATTAATGATTTCGTAAGCAGCTCTAACAACTCTGTGGTGGATATCTTCTTGTAAAGATTCATTCCAGTTGATGCTGTGAGAATCACAGTATTCTTGAATGCTCATACCAGCAATGTTTGTTATGCTCCAAGTTGCAACTTCTGAATCACCGTGTTCACCCATGATGTAAGTGTGAACGTTTCTAGCATCGATACCAAAGTGGTCAGCAAGTTCAGTTCTTAATCTAGATGTATCTAAAACAGTACCTGATCCGATAACTCTTTCTTTAGGGAATCCAGAAAGTTTATAAGTGATGTAAGCTAATACATCAGCAGGGTTAGATACTACTAATAAAATTGCATTTGGACTATACTTAGTTACTTGAGGAATAATTCCTGAAAAGATTTTATAGTTTTTGCTAACAAGATCTAATCTAGTTTCACCTGGTCTTTGTGCAGCACCAGCTGTAATAATAACTATGTTAGAATCTTTAGTATCTTCATAGTCTCCGCTTCTAACTTCTACTGGTTTAAATAAAGCACCACCATCAGCTATATCCATAGCTTCTCCTTCAGCTTTATCCTTGTTAATGTCAACGATAACTAATTCAGATGCTAAACCAGCTAAAGTTATTGCGTATGCAGTAGTTGAACCAACTGCTCCAGCTCCAATGATAGAAATTTTAGTTCTGCTCATAATAATCCTCCATTCAATCCTGCGAATATATAAATTAATAGTGTTTCATGTAAACATTATAGCCTACTTACGAAAACTTATCAATTGTAAATGAAAATTTTCTTTCATTTATTTATTTTTATGATATTAGTATTTCTTTATTAGAATTAAGTTATACCAATTATATAAATTCATTAAAAAGATTAATTGGGATAAATTTAAAATGGCATTATTATAGTTAGAATGTGATAATTGAATCTAAATTTGTAGAAAAATTAATATATGAATTTACAAAGACAAGGTAAAATATCTAAGTAAAATAAAATCTTAACATTATGTAAAAAATAGAGAAAAAGCACATGATGTTGTAAGAAAAAAATCTGAAGATAAAATTAATGTATTAAATTTTACAAAAAGATGAATTGGAAAGAATAGGCACGAATGTAACGATAGAATATATACTAAATTGTTGATATAAAAACATTTTAAAGAAATAAATGTTATTATATACAGGCTAATAAATACCTATTTACCTATTAATTACAAGAAATGTGCTTTTTAAAAGAAAAATTAATAGGAATTGTATCAGTTAATATAAAGAATTATGTAGAAATGAACGATATTTTAAATGAAATAAATAAATAAGTTACTATACTAAAGGAATCAATAAGATCAATAAAGCAGTGAATATAGATTGTTGTTAAAAGTTATAGATACACATTCATTGTTTTTTAGATAAAGATGGAGATATAGTAGTGGAACGATTAGTTATGTAGAGGGGGGTATATGATGAGTAGTAAAGAAATGAAAATATTGATTTTTTTAATAAATGATGAGTATTTCGGGATAGATATTATGGAAGTTGAAAGAATACTATCATTTAGTCCTTTGACAGAAATTCCGGACAGTCCTAATTTTGTTGAAGGAGTTATCAATTATGAAGGAAGTATTCTTCCAATAATAAATCTTAAGAAAAAGTTTTCTATGAAAAACTTAGTTGGAAATAATGAAGATGAAACTAAGATAATAGTTTCAAAACAAGAACAATGTAAATATGGTGTAATGGTAGATTTAGTTTCAGAAGTAAAAGATATATCTATGGATATAGTAGAAGAAACTCCAGAAATCGTTAAGGGAATATCTGAAAGATATATAAAAGGATTGATAAAATTAGATGATAGAATAGTAATTCTACTTAATTTATGTACAATTTTAACAGATGATGAAAAGAAGCTTTTATAAAAGAGGTGATATATGGATGCTGTAAAACTAACAGAAAAAAAAGTTGGGATAGCCGATGCTGCAGTATCAAAAAGTCCTAATAGAATAATTACAATAGGATTAGGATCTTGTATAGGAGTAGCATTTTACGATAAAAAAACCAAGATAGGTGGATTATTACATATAATGCTTCCTGATAGTAGTAAATTTAGTAATGTTGAAAATTTATACAAGTATGCTGATACAGGTATTCCTTTAGTAATAAAAGAAATGGAGAAAATGGGAGCTAGTCTTTCACGAATTACAGCTAAAATAGCTGGTGGAGCATCTATGTTTAACTTTAGTGATAATAAAATAAAGATGGATATAGGAAAAAGGAATAGTGAAGCAGTAAAAAAAACATTGGCTTACTATAAAATTCCTATTTTAGCTGAAGAAATTGGTGGTACAAAAGGTCGTACTATGATCTTTAAATTGGAAACCGGTTTAGTAGAAATCAAAACATTGGGAGTTTTTAGTAAGGAGATATAGAAGTGGGAAAAATATCAGCAATAGTTATTGGAGCATCAACAGGAGGCCCAAAGGCAATTGAAGAAATCCTAATAAGTCTACCAAATAATTTAAATGTGCCAATTTTTATAGTTCAGCATATGCCAAAAGGAATAACAAAAGGTTTTGCTAATAGATTAAATGATAAATGCAAACTAAATGTGGTTGAGGCTGAAGATGGTATGAAAATACAAAATAATTATGTTTATATTGCCCCAGGTGGACAGCATATGGAGATAACTTCAAAAGATAAAATTGGACTAAATATGAAACCACATGTGCGTGGTGTAAGACCATCAGTAGATAATTTATTTATATCAGCTTCTAAGATTTACAAAAATCAGTTATTAGGAATAGTACTAACAGGCATGGGTAAAGATGGAACTGATGGAGTGTTAGAAATTAAATCAAGAGGTGGTACTGTATTAGTAGAATCTGAAGAGACAAGCATAATTTATGGTATGCCTAAATCTGCATATGAAACTGGAAAGATTGATGAAGTAATGCCCTTACAAAATATAGCTAAGGGAATTGTGTCATATGTTAAGGGGGAGCATTGATGTGAACATAAGTGAGTTTAAAAAGTGGGTTTTTAAAGAATTTAACATAAATTTAATTGCATATAAGGAAGTTCAATTAGATAGAAGAATACTTTCATTAATGAATAAGTGTAATATAAAAGATTTGGAAGAGTATTCAAAATTATTGAAGAATGATAAAAAACAAAGACAAATTTTCTTAGATTTTATAACAATAAATGTGACAGAGTTTTTTAGAAATCCTGAATTATTTGATGAATTAAAAAATGAGATAAGTAAAGGAATAAAGAATTCTAGTGGAACCTACAAAATATGGAGTGCAGCTTGCTCTATAGGGTGTGAACCATATTCATTAGCGATGATTGTAAAGGAAATAAATACGACAAAACGTATAAATATTTTAGCTACAGATTTAGACACTACAATTTTAAGCAAAGCTAAAGTTGGAGAATATACAAATATAGAAATGAAAAATATGGATTCTACAATGATAAATAAATATTTTAAAGTAGAAGATGGAAAGTACTACATTAATCAGAACATAAAAGATATGGTTACTTTTAAAAAGCATGATCTAATATTAGATGATTATGAAAAAGGATTTGATTGTATTTTATGTAGAAATGTAGTTATATATTTCAAACAAGAGGTAAAAGAAGAAATATATAATAAATTTGCAAAGTCATTAAAGCAAGGTGGTATATTTTTTGTAGGCGCAACAGAAAGCATATATAATTATAAGAATTATGGATTTGAAAAAGTGTCTACATTTATTTATAGAAAAATATAGGAGGGGGATACCATGGATACATCACAATATTTATCAATGTTTTTAGAAGAATCTATGGACAATCTTCAAGCATTAAATGAGTCATTATTGCAGTTAGAACAAGAACCAGAAAATATAGATAAAGTAAATGAAATATTTAGAGTTGCACATACATTAAAGGGTATGGCGGCAACAATGGGCTATAGTAAGATGGCAGAATTGACTCATAAGATGGAAGATGTTTTATCAAGATTTAGAGATGGAGATTTAAATGTAACTCAAGAAGTTGTAACAGTTCTTTTTACATGTTTAGATAAGCTAGAACAAATGGTTGATGCTATATCAGAAGGTAATGAAGAAGGAGAAATAGAGGGAATAATTAAAGAATTAGAATCTTTACATTCTCAAAGCCTGGAAGTACCTTTATCAGTAGATAAAGAAAATAAAGGTGAAGATGACAAAGTAAGTTCTATAGTGTTAAATGAGTATGATATAAGCGTTATTAAACAAGTTATAGAAAAAGAATACAATGTTTATGAAGTTAATATAACTTTAGATGAAAAAACATTATTGAAATCTGCAAGAGCTTTTCTTATTGTTAAGGCACTTGAAGATAGTGGTGACATAATTAAAATACATCCGTCAACAGAAGATATAGAAAATGAAAATTTTGATTTAGATTTTACAGCAATATATGTTACTAAGAAAACAGATAATGAAGTTTATGAATTAATTATGGGAATTTCAGAAGTTGCATCAGTAAATGTGAAATTCCTAAATGATAGCTTTAAAGAAAAATTAGAAATAAAACCTAATGTAGAAGTAGCAGCTAAACCAGTTGTTGAAAAGAGTAAACAGCCATCTGCAAGTAAATCTACAAAGAAAAAGGAAGAAAAGAAATCTACTCAACATAAGAAAGTTCATCAATCAGTAAGAGTAGATCTTGAAAGATTAGATAATTTTATGAATATGGTTTCAGAACTTGTTATTCATAGAACTAGATTAGAACAAATAGCAAGTGGACATAGAATTTTAGATTTAAGTGAAACTTTAGAACAAGTTGCAAGAACAACATCAGATCTACAAGATTTGGTTATGAAAATTAGAATGTTGCCATTAGACACTGTTTTCAATAGATTCCCTAGAATGGTTCGTGACTTAAGTGTAGAATTAGATAAAGAAATGGAACTTATTATAGAAGGTCAAGAGACAGAGTTAGATAGAACAGTAATTGATGAAATTGGAGAACCATTAATTCATTTAATTAGAAATGCAGCAGATCATGGAATAGAAAGTAAGGAAGAAAGAGAAGCTGCAGGAAAAAATCCAGTAGGTAAGATCAAGCTTATTGCATATCAAGAAGGTACTAAAGCTGTAATTAAGGTACAAGACGATGGTGCAGGAATAAATGTAGATAAAATAAAAGCAAAAGCAGAGAGAGTAGGAATATCTACAGAAGGAATGAATGATAATGATATTAAAAATCTTATATTTAATCAAGGGTTCTCTACCAATGAAGAAGTAACAGATATATCAGGAAGAGGAGTAGGTATGGATGTCGTTAAGACAAAAATAGCTGCACTTGGTGGAACTGTAGATTTAATATCAGAGGTAGGAGAAGGTTCTTCTTTTATAATAAGGCTTCCATTAACATTACAAATTATACAAGCTCTATTGGTAAAGGTAGGATCAGAAACTATGGCAATATCATTAGGCTATGTCAATGAAATTGTTGAGTTTAAAGAAGAAGATATCAAAAAGACTAATAATCAAGAGGTTATAATTTATAGAGGTGCAATTATTCCTTTAATAAGAATAAATGAAAAATTAGATATAGAATCACAAAATGAAAAGAAGGGATTTGTTGTTATAGTTAAAGTAGGTGAAAAAACTGCTGGAATATTAGTAGATTCACTTATGGGACAACAAGAGATTGTAATTAAACCATTAGGTAAGATATTAAAGAATCTAAAACAGTATATAGGTGCTACAATTTTAGGAGATGGTCTAGTAACTTTAATCTTAGATATAGCTGCATTGATTTAGGAGGAGATTATGAATACAGGACTAAGTGACCTACAATTAGATGTTTTAAAAGAAATTTGTAATATTGGAGCTGGTAATGCAGCTACATCCTTATCGAAGTTTATTAATAAAAAAGTAGATATGAGTGTTCCATGTGCAAGAATTATATCTTATGAAAGCATATATGATAAGTTAGAAGATAGGGCTGTTATTGCAGTTGTAGTGAGAGTATTAGAAGGAATTGAAGGTAATATTTTAGTTATTTTTAATGAAGAAATAGCTAAAAATCTTATTGAAGGTTTAATTGGAAGTAAGGAAGATATATTTGGTGAAATGGGAACTTCACTTATGTGTGAAATTGGTAATATTATGTCTGGGACTTTCTTAGAAACAATAGCTAGTTTTGCTAATTTTACAGAAGAAAGTTTAACACTATCTGTTCCTGCTTTATGTTACGATATGTTAACAGCAATTTTATCAACAATATTTATAGAATCAGGACAACATGAAGATTTTGTGTTAGAATTAGATACAGAATTTACTATAGAGGATGATAAGAAAGATTGTTTATTTTATTTTATTCCAGTTCCAGGTTCATTAGATAATATATTAGAAAAATTAAAATTTAATTAAATTTGGGAGGTAACAAAATGGCTAGAGTATTAATAGTAGATGATGCTGCATTTATGAGAATGATGATTAAGGATATATTAGGAAAGAATGGTTTTGAAATAGTTGGTGAAGCACCAAACGGATTAAAAGCGGTAGAGCTTTATAAGAAAGAAAAACCTGATGTTGTTACTATGGATATAACAATGCCAGAGATGGATGGAATTGAAGCTGTTAAAGAAATAAAAGCTTTTGATCCTAATGCAAAAATAGTTATGTGTTCTGCAATGGGACAGCAAACAATGGTAATGGATGCTATTCGTGCAGGAGCAAAAGATTTTATAGTTAAGCCATTCCAAGCAGATAGAGTTCTAGAAGCACTTAATAAAGCTATAGGATAGGTGATAATATGCAAGTTGTTATATTTAAACTAAAGGATGAAGAATTTGGAGTAGAAACTTCAAAGGTCCAAAATATAGGAGATAATATGACCATAACAAGGGTACCTAAATCTCCAGCATTCATTAAGGGATTAGTTAACCTGAGAGGAAATGTAATAACTCTATTAGATATTAATCTTTTACTTGGAATAGATAATGATAATGAATCAACTAATACAATAATATTAAAATTGGAAGAAGAAGAAATTGGAATTACTGTTGATGAAGTTAAAGAAGTTTTAGAAGTAGACGAAAATGTAGTCGAAAGAAATTCAGTAGAAGATGGAAATTCATATATCACAGGAATATTGAATTTTAAGGATAGAATTGTTACACTAATTGATGTAGCAAAATTATTATGAAAAGAAGAAATGAGGGAATGATATGGCAGATGTATTGTCACAAAGTGAGATAGACGCCTTATTATTAGCCTTAGACTCTGGGGAGATAAAGCCGGAAGAAGTTACAAATGAAGAAGAGAAGCAAAAAGTTAAGTTATATGATTTTAGAAGCCCTCAAAAGTTTTCAAAAGATCATATAAGAACATTAGAGCTTATATATGATAATTATTCTAGAATAATTGCAAATTACCTTGCGGCACAAGTTAGAACTACTGTTAAAGTAAACTTAGAATATATAGAACAGACTACATACGAAGAGTTCATGCATTCTATATCTAATCCTACAATATTAAATTTGTTTAAGTTACAGCCACTTAGTGGAACATTGTTGTTTGAAACTAATCAACAATTTACATATCAAATAATAGATATTTTATTGGGTGGAAAAGGAGAAGGTGCATATAAAACTAGAAATATTTCTGATATTGATAGAAATATAATTATGAAAATAAATCAAGCTTTAGTAGCACATTTAAAGCTTGCTTGGTCTGATGTATTATCAGTAGAGCCAGAGTTTGAAGGAATAGAAACTAATCCAGCACTGAATCAAACATTAGCACCACATGAACCAGTGGTACTCATTACCCTATCTGTAGAGATTGGGAAAAACAGTACATTTTTGAATATGTGTATACCGTATTTAAGTGTAGAAAAGATACTAGACAAGCTCGTTTTTAGCTATTGGTATCAAGAAAGTGATGAAAATGACAAGGCTGAAACTGAAGAAAAAATTGTAG
Organism: Clostridium bornimense; assembly: GCF_018917145.1. Classification (GTDB taxonomy): domain Bacteria; phylum Bacillota; class Clostridia; order Clostridiales; family Clostridiaceae; genus Clostridium_AN; species Clostridium_AN bornimense_A. The sequence goes on along the minus strand of NZ_JAHLOD010000001.1, from coordinate 11,571 downwards.
AAAACTTAAATAAGGTTGAAGTACCTATAAATGTTCTTTTAGGGAAGAGCCAAATTTCTGTGCATGACTTTTTAACTGTTATGACAGGAGATGTAATAACCTTAGATACTAAATGTGATGATCCATTAAAAGTTTTAGTAGATGATAAGGTTCATTTTATTGCGAAACCTGGAGTTATAGGTAAAAAATTAGGAGTTCAAGTTATAAGCGTAAATAATGAGGAGGTGGATGGTGATGACTGAAGGATTCCTTTCACAAGATGAAATAAATGCTCTATTAAATGGAGAAATCGAAAATGAAGAAGATAATAACACTTTAACAGATTTAGAAAAAGATCTTTTGGGTGAAATTGGAAATATTTCCATGGGGACGGCATCAACAGCATTATCTCAAATCATAAATTGTAAAGTTAATATAACTACACCAGTAGTTACTTCTACAACATTCGAAGATTTAAGAGAAGAGTTTGATATACCTAATCTTGCATTAAATATAAAATACATATCTGGAATAGTTGGAGAAAATCTTCTAGTTATGAAGATAAGTGATTCAGGTGTCATTGCTAATTTAATGATGGGTGGAGACGGAAAGGTCGAGGTTTCAGAACTAACTGAGATAGAAATATCTGCAGTTCAAGAAGCTATGAACCAAATGATAGGTTCTGCGGCTACATCTATGGCAACAATGCTTGGAAGAGAAGTAAATATATCACCACCTGTATCAGAAGTGTGGAATAATACAGAAGAAGCTATAAAGTCAGGTATTCAATTAGAAAAAGAAATTGTAAAAGTATCTTTTAGAATTACAATTGGAGATTTAGTAGATTCTAATATAATGCAAATTTATCCTTTAGAAACTGCAAAGTACATATGTTCTATTATGATGGGTGAGGAAAAAAAGTCAGAGGAAAATGTTGCTGTGGAGACAACACCACAAGTTGAAGAGAAAAAAGTTATAGAGAAAAATGTTGAACCTCAGCCGGCATTTAGAGAAGAATATATGGAAAGAGAAGCTCCAGTTTCGGTACAAAAAGCAAGTTTTCAGCCATTAAGAGAAGTTTCAAGAGAAAACTTACCAAGTAACATAGATTTAATAATGGATGTAAATTTGGATATATCTGTTGTGTTAGGTAGAACTAAAAAATCTATTAAAGATATATTGGCACTAGGCAATGGTTCCTTAATTGAGTTAGATAGACTTGCTGAAGAACCGGTAGAGATTTTAGTAAATGGAAAAAGAATAGCTTATGGTGAAGTTGTTGTTGTTGATGAAAACTTTGGAGTTAGAATTACTTCAATAGTAAGTAATGAAGATAGAATAAAGACTTTATCAAAGTAAAAAGAGGTTGTCACTAACGATGGAAAGTTCGTTAGCGGCAATCTTTTTTTATTAGAAAAAATCTAAATAATCTATATGGATAATTGGTTAAATATAACTAAGTTAACAATGAAAAATCAATAAGCTCTGTGATAATTTCTATAGTAAAGGAAAAAATAAGATTATAGAAATTATATAGGAGGTAAAACAAATGAAAAAATTAAGATTTATATCATTTGTATTGATATTTGTCATATTATTTCCATTTAGTTCTGTTGCTTTAGCAGAAGGTGGAAAGAGTGAAGAAAATCATAATCCTTTAGATCCAGAATGTAGAAGTGCTATTTTGATAGAACCTGTAAGTGGAAAAGTAATCTTCGAAAAGAATTCTAATGAAAAGTATCCACCTGCTTCTGTAACTAAGGTAATGACTATGTTATTAGCAATGGAAGCAGTAGATAGTGGTAAAATTAAATTAGATGATAAAATAACATGTTCAGAGAAAGTTAAAAGCATGGGAGGATCTTCAATGCTTTTAGATAACAATGAAGTTAGAACAGTAGAAGAAATAATAAAAGGAATAGGTATAGCATCAGGAAATGATGCAGCTGTAGCTATGGCTGAATATTTAGCAGGTTCTGAAGATGCATTTGTTGTAATGATGAATAAGAGAGCAAAGGAGCTTGGAATGAATAATACTTCTTTTCAAAATTGCACTGGGCTTTCAGCACCAAATCATTATACGACAGCAAGCGATATAGCAAAAATGTCTATGGAGCTATTAAAACATCCTCAAATATTGAAATATACAGGTACATACATGGAGACAATAAGTGAGGGAAGAAAGACTCCTATAGAATTGGTTAATCACAATAAACTAGTAAGATTTTTTAAAGGTTGTGATGGTTTAAAAACAGGATTCACATCTGAAGCTATGTATTGTATATCAGCTACAGCGGTGAGAGATGATGTAAGAATGCTAACTGTTATAATGGGAGCACCATCATTTAAAGTTAGAAATAGAGATGCATCTAATTTAATGAATTATGGTTTTTCTAAATTTGAATGTAAAAAGCTTGTTGAAAAAGATGCTGAGGTACAAAGAGTAGATTTAGATAAGAATGGCGAAAAGTTCTATTTATTAAAAAGTGTTGATGATGTTAAGGCAATTGTAGAAAGAGGAGAAGAATTCAAATTAGATCAAAAAATAACTGTAGATGAAAAGAAAAAATGTGCAAAGGCTGGGGAAATTATAGGAACATGTGAATTTTATAATGGATCTAATCTAATAGGTAAGGTAGATTTATATTGTGATAGAGATATATCTAGAGGATCTATATTTGAAAACTTTAAGGATTATATAAAAAATTTATTTAATTGCGCTGTTTAGAGGAAAAAAGCACTCTATATATGTTAAAATATATAGAGTGTTTTTATTAATTAAAGGAGAAAAAATAATGTCACTTAAGGTAAAGATAAAGGATTTTGAAGGACCATTTGATGTTCTTTTGCATTTAATAAGAAAAAATAAAATGGATATATATAATATAAAGTTGTATGAAATTACTACTCAATATTTAGAATATATTAAGACATTAGAAGAAATGGACTTAGAAGTAACATCTGAATTTATAATAACTGCAGCAACGATGATAGAAATAAAATCTAGGGCATTATTACCGAAAGAAAAAAATGATGAGGAAGATGCTGATGATATAGATCCATCAAAAGAACTTATAAATAAGTTAATTCAATATAATAAGTTTAAAGCAGCGGCATTATATTTAAAAGAAAAAGAAAAAAATTCAGAAATTGTTTATAGTAAAAAGGGTGAAATCATAGAAGATACTCATGAGGTATCTACAGAGGAATTGTTAAAAGGTGTGACAATGTTAAAGCTATTTAAGATATATGAAGAAGTTTTAAATAGTTATTATAATAAGCAAAATATAAATGTAATTGAAAGAGAAATACCTATAGATAGCTTTAAAATTGAAGATAAAATAGATAAAATAAGAAAAGTGATTAGTAATAAAGATATGGTAGCTTTTAGTGAAATTGTTTTTGAATCGGTATGTAAAATGGAAGTAGTAGTTACATTTTTAGCATTATTAGAATTAGCTAAATTGAGGGAAGTTCAATTGTTGCAATCAGAAAATTTTCAAGATATTATAATTGAAAGGATAAATGCAAATGAAAAATTATAATCAAATAGAAATAGAGAATATTAATAATAGTAGATACTCAATAATTGAATCATTATTATTTGTAAGTGGAGATGCTTTAGAAAAAAAAGATATAGCAAATATATTAGATATATCAGAAAATGAGGTTGAGTCTACTATAGATGCTATGATTAGAAATTATGGTCAAAATAATGATAGAGGAATAAAAATAATTAAAGTAAATGATAGATATCAACTTGTAACAAAGAATGAAAATAGTAGTTATATACAGAAATTATTAAAGAAAAATAGTAGACAATCATTATCACAAGCTGCTCTAGAAACTTTATCTATAATTTCTTATAAGCAACCTATTACAAGAGTTGATATTGATGAAATAAGAGGAGTAAAAAGTGATAGAGCTATAGTAACACTAATGGAAAAAAATCTAATTAAAGATTGTGGAAGATTAGATGTTCCAGGTAGACCTATATTATATTCAACGACAGATGAATTTTTAAGATATTTTAATTTAGAATCAATTAAAGAATTACCTAATTTAGATAGTTTTTATACAGCTAATACTGAGGAAGAAACAGAGCCAGAGGTTACTCCATAGGCTCTGTTTCATTTTTGTATGAATAAGTACTTGACGAATCACAATTAGTTTTTCCTTTTATAATATCAATTAATTGAGGAACACTATCTACTAGCTTATCAATGGTAGTACTAGCGTCTAAAGGTAATAGACGTATGTTATCTCTTTTAATTACAAGAAAAGCTACTGGCTTTAATGATACACCTGCGCCTGATGCACCGCCAAAAGGATATTCAGGAGGATCAGTACTTGGAATATCGCTACCGCCAGATACAAACCCTAAACTAACTTTGGATATTGGTAAAATGACACCGTCATCATTTAGGGGAATTGCATCACCTACTATTGTATTTACATCAATTATTTCTCTTAAATTTTCTAGAGTGCTATTAATAAGATTATCTAATGGGTTCATTGTAAATCTGCTACTGAAAATATGAACAAATATATCCATATCGAGATTATTCCGTCTCCGATTTGTTTCATTTTATTCTATAGAACTACTTTGATTTTGGATATTTTGTTTCGTAGCATCTCCTTTCTTTTTTATTTTTAAACTTTCATATTTTGTTGAAGTTTTTCTTTATTCTCCTTATTCTTATATTTTTTTAAAAGTAACTTAATCGCTATAAATATAATCTTTCCAATACTTATATAAATTATACTGTTTACGGATATATACAGATCTTTTTCCTTTAATGATGGAATTATATTAATTGAGTAATTTTTTATTTTAAAAAAATAGTTTAATATATTAATGAAATAGCAATTAAGTAAATCTTTAAATCCATAAGTAATAGCAGTAATATGGGGCTCATCAAAACCATATTTTAGCTTTATATCTAAAGTGTTAATTGGTAAAAGTTTTTTTAAAACTATGTGATACATTTTAAATTTTTTGTATTTTAGTTTGAAAGAAGGCTCATTCTTTTCAGTCAACTTATCTGTATTTTTATAATCTAAAGATGTCATATTTGGATTATTTGATTTTTTCTTATTAAATTTATGTAGATCAATTTTATGATTCCATAAAAGTACTGTAGTTTTTTTGTTTTTATATATTAAATGAATATTTATTTTAATTGGTACAAGCAGTAGCAATAATATAATAAAAAAAATATAAAACATACTATACCCCCTAATGATTATAAGTAATATTATTGCCATATATATAAATTTTATAATAATAATATTTATATCCTTGGGGCAAAATAAGTTTTGAGGTGATAGTATGAGATTTAAGAAAATTATATCGCTATTATTGATATTTATTTTGTTATTGAAAAATGGCGCAGTTTTAGGTAAAAGTGAAAACAAAAATTTAAATATTGTAGCTAGAAGTGCGGCTGTTATAGATGGAAGAACAGGTATACTTTTATATGGAAAAGATGAAAACAATCCTATACCTATGGCATCAACAACAAAGATTATTACATCATTGGTAGCTTTAGAAAGAGGAAATTTAGATAAGAAAGTTTTAATATCTAAAAGAGCTATTAGTATTAATGGATGTAAAGTTGGCTATAAGGAAAATGAAGAAATTGCATTAAAAGAATTGCTATTTGGTCTTATGTTGAGATCAGGAAATGATGCAGCTATAGCTATCGCAGAGGGGGTTAGTGGATCTGTAGAAGAGTTCTTAAAATTAATGAATGAAAAAGCAAGAACTCTTGGGCTTACTAATTGCAATTTTGAAACACCTAATGGACTAGATTCTAAGGAGCATTTTATTACAGCAAAAGAGTTAGCATTAGTAACTAGAGAAGCGAAAAAAATTCCGTTGTTTAATGAAATAGTTACTACAAAACAGATAACAAGGGATAAATATAATTTTACAAGAGATTATGGAAATATAAATAAGTTGTTATATCAATTAAATGAGGCAACAGGTGTAAAAACAGGATATACAGGTAATGCAGGAAAATGTTTAGTAGGTGCTTCTATGATTGATAACAATGAACTTATAGAAGTAGTTTTAAATTGTAATGATAGATACAATCAGATTGTAAAGATGCATAATTATGTAAAGGATAACTTTATCTTTGATAAAATTTATAATAAAGATGATATAGTAAAGGAGATTTCTTATGGAACTAATAATTATAAATTAGGTGTGAATGAAGATATAATAATACCTAAAAATAAAAATAAGTCATATAAAGTAGAGATTGTAGTACCGGAAAAAATCATGAAGTTTAAACCTGAAAAAGGAGATCCTTTTGGATCATTAAGAGTATATTGTGAAAATGAAGAATTAATTTCATATAATTTATATATTGTATAAAAAAACATAAACTCTTAAGTATATATTTATGTCTTTTATCATTATTTGACTGTGCTAACTTTGATTAAACATAAACATGTAGTTAATTATGAAACTATGAAATGAATTGTGAATCATATTATGTTATATCTTTTTATATTAATAATATAATATAAAAGAATAAATAATTTGGAGGAGCGTATGTCTTCTAAAGAGTGTAAAAATGATAGATATTTAACTACAAACCAAGGAAGTCCTATTTGTGATGATAACAATTCTTTGACAGTAGGGAAAAATGGACCTGTGCTAATTCAAGATAGTCAACTTATTGAGAAGTTGGCGCATTTTGATAGAGAAAGAATCCCGGAGAGAGTAGTTCATGCAAAAGGTGCAGGTGCTCATGGCAAATTTAAGTGTTATAAGTCTATGGAAAAGTATACAAAGGCAAAGTTCCTTTGTAAGGAAGGAAAAGAGACTCCTGTTTTTGTTAGATTTTCAACAGTTATAGGTGGAAGAGGATCTGCAGATACTGTAAGAGATCCTAGAGGATTTGCAGTGAAGTTCTATACTGAGGAAGGAAACTATGATATCGTTGGTAACGACTTGCCAGTATTTTTTATACGAGATGCTATAAAGTTTCCTGATGTAATTCATGCGTTAAAGCCATCACCAGATACTAATATACAAGATCCAGAAAGGTATTGGGATTTCTTTTCTAACACACCAGAAGCCACTAATATGTTAACATGGCTGTATTCTGATAGAGGAACTATTAAAAGTTATAGAAAAATAGAAGGATTTGGGGTAAACACTTATGTATGGAAGAACAAATATGGAGAAAGGGTATATATAAAATATCATTGGAAGCCTTTAGAGGGGATAGAGACTATAACAAGAGAAGAGGCAATAAGATTGGCAGGAACAGATCCTGATGTTGCAGTTAGAGATTTATATGATACATTGGAGTGTGGTAAAGTAGTTGAATATGAATTGTATGTACAAATAATGGAATTGGATGAGGCATGTAATCAGTATTTTAATCCATTAGATGATACAAAGATATGGCCTGAGGAAGATTTTCCTTTAATTAAGGTGGGAAAGATGACTTTAACACATAATCCTAAAAACTTTTTTGCAGAAGTAGAACAAGCAGCATTTTGTCCAGCTAATGTAGTGCCAGGTATTGAATTTTCAGCAGATAAAATGTTACAAGGAAGAGGGTTTTCATATTTAGATACTCAAAGATATAGAGTTGGAATTAATTTTATACAATTACCTATAAATAAACCAAGAGTTAAAGTTGATAATAATATGCAGGATGGAAGTATGAATTTTTATCCTAACAAAGGAAAAGTTAACTACTTTCCTAGTTCGCTAGAAAAGAATCCCAAAAAGGAAGCGCCTTGTGATAAAGATGATTTTTTATATATAGAAGGTGAAATAGTAAGAAAAGTAATAGATAAGGAAGAAAATTTTAGGCAGGCAGGAGAAAGATATAGATCTTTTACAAAGAAAGAACAAGACAACTTAATTCATAATATTGTTATGGATCTTTGTATGGTAAATGAGAAGATACAACGTAAGATGGTAAAATATTTTACTTGTGCTGATAAGGAATATGGAACTAGAGTTAAAAAAGGTTTGGGATTATAAAAATTTGAATTTAGAGCACAAATATCTATAGGTGTTGATAACTAGATAGAAAAATACGCACGTGTGTACTATTTTATCCTATAAAAAAGTTATCGCTAATGACATTTTTTATTAGCGATAACTTTTTTCTTTTTATTTAGTTATTAAAAGCATTATAAATTAGGTTCACTGCTTTTTCAAAATCATCAGTGTCGATACCAACAAGAATATTCATTTCACTAGATCCTTGGTCGATCATCTTTATATTTATATCTTCTTTAGATAAAGCGTTAAATAATTTAGCTGCAATTCCAGGAGCACTTGCCATACCTTTACCAACAGTAGCTATTACAGCCATATGTGGGTGGATCTCGATGAAGTCTGGATTACATTGCTTTTTAATTTCTTCTACAATTTTTTCACCTTTACCTTTTAATTGTGAATCTTCTATTACAAGAGAAACAGTATCTATTCCGGAAGGCATATTTTCAAATGATACACCATACATTTCCAAGATAGATAATATTTTTCTACAGAATCCAAGTTCAGAATTCATAAGAGCTTTTTCAATGGCAATAACAGAAAAGTTCTTTTTACCAGCTATACCTGTTATTGTACCAAGAGTGCTTAAATCATGGACATCGCTAACTATTAATGTACCTTCATCAAGAGGTCTATTAGTGTTTTTTATTCTTATAGGAATATTAGCTTCTTTTACAGGGAATATGGCTTCTTCATGAAGAACTGAAGCTCCCATATATGATAATTCTCTAAGTTCTTTGTAAGTTATTTCTTTAATAGTTTTTGGATTGTTAACAATTCTTGGATCTGCCATTAAAAATCCTGATACATCTGTCCAATTCTCGTATAGTTTTGCATTTACACCAGAAGCTACTAATGAACCTGTAACATCAGAACCACCTCTTGAAAATGTTACAATTTCTCCAGTTGTATCAGCACCATAGAATCCAGGGATTACTGCACGTTCTGTATCTTTAAGTCTAGCTGCTATAGCTTTTTTAGTAAGTTCATGATTAAAGTTTCCACCTTCATCAAAAACAATTACTTCAGCAGCATCTATAAATTCGTATCCTAAATAATTTGCTAAAATAAGTCCATTTAAATATTCGCCTCTACTTGCTGCATAATCTGAGGAAGCACCATTAGCTATATTTTCTTTTACTTTATTTAAAGGAGTTGAGATATCAAAGTCAAGTTTAAGATCTTTAACGATGCCCTTATATCTATCTTCAATTAATTTAAAAACGTCATCAAAAGCTATACCGCTATTTACATGAGCATTACATAAGTAAAGAAGATCTGTTATTTTATAATCTTTACTATTTCTTCTTCCTGGTGCAGAAGGAACAACATATTTTCTATTTTTATTAGATTCAATTATATTTTTTACTTTTTGAAATTGCTCAGAGCTTGCCAGCGAACTTCCCCCAAATTTTGTTACGATTGTTTCATTCATAATGTATTAGCCCCCTAATGATAAAAATATTGTTTAATATATAAATAATAACATTTCTTTACTGTGTATTCAAGGAAAATACTAATGTATGTGGTGAATATACTTTTTTATAGTGATATTTTGTTCTTTAATTTGAAAAATTGTATTATAATATATCTAAATATAATTTAGATTGGAGATAATTATGAATATACAGATTTTTGGGATAAGTAAGTGTTTTGATACTAAAAAAGCTGAAAGATATTTTAAAGAAAGAAAAATTCCATTTCAATATATAGATTTATCAAAGAAGAATATAAGTAAAGGTGAATTAAATAGTGTTTTGAAAAGTGTAACATTAGTAGATGTTATAAATAGTAATTCTAAGGAATATAAGAAAAGTAATATATCTATGTTAAGAAATTCAGAAAGTAAAATAGATATGCTGCTTTCAAATTATAAACTATTAAATACCCCTATAGTTAGAAATGGCAAATATGCTACTGTAGGATATAAAAAAGACATATGGGATCAGTGGGAATAACTCTGTTTATTGAAAATGGAAACTATCGCATTAATAGCTATTAATACGATAGTTCCAAAATCTCTTTTTAAAAGTTTTTACATTACTTTAGAAACGGTTTTTAGCATTTTTATGGTTTTTTCGTCATCTACTAATTCTAGTGCTTCATTATTTTCATCATAGTTGTATTTATACACTTCTATTTTACTTTTATTTTTTTCTGGTGTCATGATAATGTAATCATTAGAATTGACAGAAAGTTGTTCTTTTACTATGTAAGATAGTAAATCACCATTTTCATTTCTAAAAGAATAAACTTTATTACTCATAAACAAGCCTCCTATAATATTTTCATAAGTTAGTATGTGTAAAAGAAATTAAATTATGAAATTAATACAAAATAACTTGTTAAAATATGGAATGTGTAATATAATTATAATACCGATTTCAGATTAGGGGATGGGAATATGTATCGTAGAATAAAACTTATTAAAGGAGATATTACAAAGGTTTCTACAGAAGTTATCGTTAATGCTGCTAATACTTCATTAATAGGTACTTCTGGAGTATCGTCAGATATACATAAAGCTGGTGGAATTGTTATCGATCAGCAATGTATGGATATTAGAAGAAGGTTGGGTGGATGTAAGACAGGCGAAATTGTTGTAACTGATGCCGGAAATCTAGATGCACGTTATGTAATTCATACTGTTGGACCAGTATGGAAAGGTGGAGAAAAAAGAGAATCAGAATTATTGTATAATTGTTATACTAATGCATTAAAAGAATCGGTAAGATTAGAGTGTAAGAAAATTGCTTTTCCTAATATAAGTACTGGTATATATGGATATCCTAAAAAAGAAGCAGCAAAAATAGCCTTAAAAGCCACAGAGGATTTCTTAAAAGAAAATAAGGAAATAGAAGAAGTATTATTTGTATCATATGATGAAGAAAATTATGAAATATATGATGAGCTTTTAAAACAACAGAATAAGTGATATACTCACTTTAAGTAATCATTAAATCTATTATCATATATCTAGAAGGGACGTGAAAAAATGGACAATAATAAATTAAAAACAATGGATCCATTTATGCTGCTTAGTATTGTAAATATGAAACTTAGGGACTTTTATAGTAATTTGGATAGTTATTGTGATGATATTGGTATAGATAAGGAACTTTTGAAAGAGAGATTATTAACAGTAGGATATAAATATGAAGAAGAGACCAATAATTTTGTATCTCTATAGTAAAATAGGGGCTACTGCATAAAATAAATGCATAGCCCCTATTTCTATATTTAATAATAAATTATATTTAAAATGTGGGATTAAAAAAAGACGACTGGTAATATGTCAAGATAAAAAAACTTTAAAATTGGAAATTTTCTAGTTTGTCTTATTAAAAAAAGGGTAACTTTAATAAAGCTCATTCTGATTACAAAATTTTACAGGGAACCAGACGGCAAAAGTGACTATTAAATTGTTACTTTATCAACTACCTCGTTAGAGGTATAGAGTTGATTATTTCGTAGCAATGAAAAAATCAATCTTACAAGTTTTCGTCCAGTTAGTGCGAGTGCCCTTTTATGTTTGTGAATTAATGCTTCATCAT